>CALGGH010000156.1 GCA_937916415.1 uncultured Lachnospiraceae bacterium | reverse complement strand
CCTTCCTCCGCCTTGCACATGAAAATCCGGTCTGCGCATCTTTATGAAGTTATTTATTTACAACGCCTAAGGAAACGCTGAAATCAGCATTATCTCAATATCAGATTTATGTAATCTTGACGCATGCATTTTCACAAGTTTAGAATATAAGGGCTTATATGAGTCAGTTTAAGGCAGTAATCATTTCACGGAGAATAAACATGGCTAACATTCAGAAACTTGAACAGAGGATGGCTGTAGCGCCCATCAAGCTCATAGTTCCTCCCTGCGCGGAAAAGTTGGGCAAAAGCGTTAACAAATACCTGATAGAATTCAGGTCCGACCTGCACAAAAAATTCAAGGCAGATCCCGCATTTCAGGGATACGTCAAGGATGACTACGTAGCACGCATAGAACTGGGACGCATGGGAACCGGCGAAGGTAAGTGCACGATACTGGATTCAGTGAGGGGTGATGACATTTTCATCATCACGGACGTGACCAATCACTCCCTTACCTACAGGATGAACGGTTATGAGAATCACTATTCTCCCGACGATCACTTTCAGGACCTGAAGAGGATAATAGGCGCGATCAACGGCAAGGCCTCCAGGGTAAACGTCATCATGCCGTTTTTGTACGAGGGCAGGCAGCACAGACGTACGGGACGGGAATCCCTTGATGCCGCATACATGTTTAAGGAATTGTCCAACATGGGCATATCCAATTTCATCACGTTTGACGCGCATGATCCCAGGATCCAGAATTCCGCTCCTTTCACGGGATTCGACAATTTCAATCCCATGTACCAGTTTGCCCGCACTCTACTTAGCAACGAGAAGGACATGATCATCGACAAGGATCACACGATCATCATATCCCCCGACGAGGGCGCAACCGACAGATCCATATATTTCGCGTCGGTCCTGGGACTGGGCATGGGCGTATTCTACAAGAGACGTGATTATACCAGGATGGTGAATGGCAAGCACCCCATCGTCGCACATGAATTCCTGGGTGAAAACATCGACGGCAAGGACTGCATCATCATAGACGACATGATCTCTTCCGGAGGTTCAATGATCGACACCTCCCGACAGCTAAAGGAAATGAACGCCAAGCGCGTATACATCTGCACTACTTTCGGACTGTTCACGGATGGCCTCTCAGCTTTTGACGAAGCATACGAAAAATGCTATTTCGACAAGATCATCACCACGAACCTTAACTATCTCGATCCCGCACTGCTCGAGCGTCCTTATTACCTGCAGGCTGACATGGGCAAGTTCATTGCCTCGATAATCGATTTCATGAACCACGACGCGCCCATGTCAGATTTAAGCACGCCTACTGAAAAGATACGTCAGATACTCGAAAGATATAATAATCGGGAAGAATTTACGTTTTAAACCTAAGCCGGGGACGATTCACTGCACCAATGCACGGAACCGTCCCCGGTATTTTCATGCTGCGTCAAAGGCAATTTCAGCCTTAAACAGGTCTGCTTCGCTGCGGATTTCAAACGTTCCGCCCATCAGCTCCGTCAGGGTCCTGGCGATCGAGAGTCCGAGCCCCGATCCTTCGGTGGTCCTGCTCTCATCCCCGCGCATGAACCTTTCCGTCAGTTCCGTCAGGTCAGCCGGCAGAGGTGTCTCCGACATGTTCGTGATCCTGAGGACTATCTTTTCGGTTACGTCGGTCACGTTGAACATGTCAATGAAAACCCTGGTGCCTGGCATGGCATATTTGCATACGTTTCCAAAGAGATTCTCCATCACCCGCCACAGGGACCTGCCGTCCGCCATCATGTCAGGATGGATCAGGCCGTCACCGCGGAGCACTATGCTCAGGTTACGTTCGGACAGCTTCTCGTCGAATTCACCGAGTGCCTGCGTCACCATCTCAGGCAGATTCATTCTGACAAGCTCCAGCTCCACGTTGCCGCTGGATACCTTGCTGGCCTCGATCAGGTCGTCGGTCAGCGTCTTCAGGCGCTGTGATTTTTCATCCAGTACGGCTATGTAATCACGCGCCGCTTCATTTTCGATGTTTTCCCTTTTCAAAAGGTCCACGTAGTTGATGATGGACGTGAGCGGCGTGCGGATGTCATGGCTCACGTTGGCCACCAGCTCGGTCTTCATCCGTTCATCCTTCATGCTCTGCTCTACCGCGCTCCTTACGGAATCGCTAATGGAATTGACGCATTCCGACAGTTCCTTGTTGTCACCGTGTACCTTGGAAGTGTCCGACTTAAATGACAGGTCGCCGGATATTATGCGTTTCATGCCCTTAATGATGCTTTCGCGGTCCCTGGACTGCATGAATATGAACACGCAGGCCAACACGTCCACCATCAGCAGGGCGATCAGTGCCAATGCGGGCATGATCCCGGCTTCCGCCAGCAGCACCAATGCCGCGTTCACGAGTCCCAGACCGACGAAAGGAACGACGCTCCTGATGAGCAGATTGCCGTTGTCGTATATCGAATAAGCTCCGCGGACGGCCGCCCCCACGATCTTGTACAGGAAGCTCTGTTTCCATATATGCCTGCCCTTGATCCTCCTCACCAGCGAGTAATAGAGGCCTAAGCATATCACGTCGAACAGGAATACGCAGATCCCGAACGTCACGTAGACGTAGGGCTCATCCTTGATCTCCATGATGCGATAGAGGTTTTCATCATCTAACCGAGCGTAAATAATGGCTGCCGCGGCATATATTACGAACGTGATGCCTGCAACAATCAGAATCCACAGTTCGATCGGAGTATTGTCAAAGCCGTTAAACCGTATGGATGCGTTGCCATCGGCATCCGTCTCCCTGCCTTCGTAAATGGTGCATGCCACGAGCAGGATCAGGTATAGCGCCATGGACACGATCATGGCCAGGATCAGCTCGTTGCGGTTGGGAATGATCGATGTGTAATTCTTGGACGCGGTGCTTATGGCATCATCAGCCGGCATCGTCATGTCCACGCCCACGTATATCCTGGAGTCATCCGGATAAGCATATTTATACGTGTACATCAGCGTATTGAAGGTTGACTCCGTGACCGCAGTGTTGGTGTCATAAGTCATGCGGTCGGAATCATAGCTTAAGTACCTGCCCATGCCGGTAAAGGTCTGCGCAATGGCCATGTCCGACATGTTGGGAGTGATCTTGGCGTTGGTGAAGATGCGCCTGTCCTTGCCCTCGCCCATGATCACGCAGTACCTCACGTTGGAATTGAGCGAGTCGAAGTACTCCTGCATCTTGAGATAATCCATATAGTTGACGTACAGGCTGTCGGCACATTCCATGAGGCCGCTTACGAGCTCGTCATACTCTTCCCAGTTAGACGCATAGTCCTCCAGGTTCAGGCCGTCTGCTGACCTGTACCTGTTGATGACCACTTCCCTGTCGTAAGCGGGATTGACCATGGAGTCAGGCTCCCAGGTTTCCTCATACAATTCATCATAAAGCCCGGCTAAGTCTTCGGGATCGTCAAACCCATCGTTTCGGAGGGCATTGGCAGAGGCGGCCAGTATGTCGCTGTGAATGGTTTCGGTATGAAAACCGTATTTCTGCCATTTCAGCAGGTCACCCAGGTAATATCTGGCAGTCACCTGCAATCCCGGTTCGTAGTTTTCCAGATGCCTGGCATTGTATGCGGCCACGTCCACTATTTTATCAGGATCATAGGCACCGTCAGTCTCCATCTGCGACCTGATCGTGACCAGCTTCAGGACGTCCCTGGTCTCATATCCGAAAAGCGTGTTGAAAAGTACCGAATCCTCGTATTTGCGTCCTGCATCCGAGCCAAACTGCGTATGGAGTTCCCGGCCGCTGTAACGGTTCACCACGACCACGGACTTGGACACCAGCATAAGGGCAGCAAGGGCAAACAGCGTGATCAGCATGTGCTGCAGAAGTTTAATGGCACCGGTTCTGCCCGTTCTTTTACGTCCTGCTTCGTTTTTGTCCCTGATCTCCCTTTTGGCTCTTTTGATTTCCTCTTTTTGCATTCTTTTGTTTTCTTTTTCGATTTCCCTGGCAGATTTATTGTCGGACATGATTTCCTCCCCGAGACGGTCACATCTTTTCGGCCTTGTATCCGATGCCCCAGACCACCTTGACGTATCGCGGATTCTTGGGATCGATCTCGACCTTTTCCCTGATGTGCCTGATGTGTACGGCCACTATGTTGTCTGAGCCGAACGCCTCTTCATTCCATATGTTTTCGTATATCTGCTCGGAAGAAAAGACCCTGCCCGCATTGCTTACGAGAAACTTCAGGATGTTAAACTCGATGGGGGTTAGCCTGACCTCTTCATCATCCACAAAGACCTGCTTGGTGTCGTCGTTGACCACAAGACTTCCGGTCCTGTACACGTTGCCTTCTTCTTCACCGGACATGCTGCCGAGAGTCGTGTACCTCCTGAGCGCGGACTTGACCCTCGCGACCAGTTCAAGAGGATTAAAGGGCTTGGTAACGTAATCATCGGCCCCTACGTTGAGTCCCAGTATCTTGTCGGCATCCTCGGACCTGGCGCTGAGGATGATTATCGGAATGGAACTGTATTCCCTGATCTTGAGCGTGGCATGTATGCCGTCCAGCTTAGGCATCATGACGTCGATGATCAGCAGACGTATGTCTTCCTCCTTCAGGATCCTGATGGCCTCCTCGCCGTCATATGCCTTGTATACCGCATATCCTTCCTGAGTAAGGTATATCTCCATGGCATCAACTATCGTCTTGTCATCATCGCACACGAGTATGTTGGACATGTCTATCCCCTTCCTTACGTTGTATTCATTAAAACATGAGATATTAAAGAAAAACCGCTGACAATTATTAAAGATTTCTTAATGAGCCCGGCGGATGCGGAACGTCATTAAAGATAATCAGCCTTCCATGATCAGGTCAAAGTACTCCCTCCAGCGGGCATTGACCGATTCCGGCCGATAAGCCTTCATGGATTCACAGGCATTGCGTCCGAGGGAATCAGCAAAACCGGCATCATCCATGATCCTGCCCAGTGCCCCGGCCAGGGCATCCGCATCACCTACGGGCACCAGGATGCCGTTCACTCCATTTTCAATGACTTCGGCGGGACCTCCGCAGGGACAGTCGGTCGATATGCACGCGAGTCCCAGGCTCATGGCTTCCAGGAGCGTGTTTGGCATTCCTTCCGTATCTGAGGTCAGGACGAACGCCCACGCGTCATGGAGCCTGTCGGATAAGTCACTGACCACGCCGGGGAACTCCACGCATCCCAAAATCCCCAGCTCCTGCGACCTGTCCATCAGGGCTTCACGCAGCGGTCCGTCACCGCACAGCTCCAGCTTGAATCCCGGATGCTTAGCAGCGAGCCCGGCAAACGCCGTGATCGCCATTGCCTGATTCTTGTTTTCATCCATGCGGCCAACCATGCATATCGTCTTGCGCCGGGCTCCCACATGCCTGGTCCTGACGAAGGCGGGATTAACGGAATTTGGCAGGATGACCGATGCCCTGCGCAGCCCGTAACGCAGAAAGGACCTCTGCCGCTCGGTCTGCATGACGATGCCGTCCGCCTCTCCAAAAAGGGTCTGGAGCAGCAGCCTCATCACCCTGGTCGGATACTCAAGCGTGGGTTCCGCAACGACCGAAACCACCACCCTGGTATGCAGGAATGCCGAGCAGGTTATGGCCATGAAGTTGGCCTTGCCCATGGTGGTCATGAGCAGGTCCGCGTCGGTTTCCCTGATCACGCGGTGAAGCTTGAGGACCCTGGCCAGGAAATTATGGATGCGGCCCCTCGTCTCCTCCTCCGTCAGGTCAGAGATGACCCTGGATGCGCCCTTTGGCAACGGATACTCATCTTCCTTCACGTATTGCGTGATCATCGTTACGTCATATCCTACGCTCAGGAAGTATTCTGCCAGGTTGATGAACACTCTCTCCGCACCGCCCTTTGACAGTGCACCTACGTAAAACGCGATATGACGTTTTGTCTCCCCTGACCTGCTGCCCAGGCAGCCAAGCATTCCGTGCCAGGCGCCGCCCATGAGGAACAAGTACCAGCTGCGTGCCAAAAAAGGCGAGATGAAGTGAGCCTCAAGGAGGGAAAAGATCATCATCGAAATGAGCAAAAGAAAGCCCGCATGGTCCTTTCGCTTATGCTGCCATGCAAAAAGCAAAAGCACCGAAGCGACGGCCAGCGCACCGGGAATGATCCCATACCACCAGAAAAGACGCACCAGCCCCATGTCAAAGTATTCGGTAAAGGCGGGTGCGCCAAACAGTTTCCAGTTTTCAAGCACTCCACCGCCGTTTTCAAAGGCGTATATCGAGGAAATGCGGCCCGTGGTCAGGGCATTAAGCCTTTGACCGGTTTCGGACAGGTCTTCCCACCATTCGCTCGTGGCCGCCGCATATATGGAAAAGTCCATGCAGGCAAAGGTGATCAGGACTCCCGCCAGATACGGGATCACGCTCTCGCGAAGCCTCTTGAACCGTTCAAGCAGCCATCCGGCCACGGCGGTAAACGCGAACATGACCATGGCCATGCGGCATTTGCTCAGCCCGTATACGATGATGCCAAGCACCAGGATGATCCCGTATCCGTATGGCCTCATCCTGTCATGATACAGGTATGCGAACATAGCTGCCAGCAGCCATGCCTGTATGGCCCAGGTATTGGCGCTGCCAAGTCCGAACTCGACCATGAAGGCACCGGCCTTAGAGCCGTACCCTCCAGATGAGGTGACGTTTCCCATGATGCCTGAAATTGCCAGGATGCCCAGCAGGGCGACGCCGGCGAACGTCAGGAAATAATCAAGCTTCATGGTCCGTCTTACGTCCATGTCCTTCATTGCTATGATGAAGACGCATGCGCGCACCACTTCATCCTTTAAGGACAGCCTGTATGCAATGACCGAAAACACTCCAACCAGCACGATGAACGCCCAGTCGCGGACTTCGTACCGTGTGCACAGGCACTTAACCACAAAAAAAACAAAGGAAACCCTGAAGAGATAGCTCTGATATACGTCCTGCCAGCTAGAACGGTCCAGCAGAAAGATGATGATCTCCAGAATGAGGCCGGCATAAAAACATATCCGGCCAATCTCCCTTACGCGGGGAGTATATAATTTATCATAAATCTTTTTGATCGAACTCATTTGGACAGATGAAGCTTGCGGAGTATCAGCTGCTTGTAAAACTCCCTTTGACGCTTTACGTGTATCCTGTGGACGGACTTGTACTCCTCCTTCGTGATGCCGAGGTCCTGCACGTCCGAATACTTGCCGTCATAGCTCACGCATACGTCGATCAGCTTGTCACGGTATTCCTGCGCCTTCTCAAGATGATATTTCTGAAAGAGATACCTGTGCTCATAGATGTTGACGTCCTTATCCTGGGCAAGCGCATGACTCATCTGGGTATTGCTGACGCCGATGCATACGAGGGGCGACCTGTCATTGACGAAGCCCTTGCCGCTGGATAACACCCTCATGTAAAAATCACTGTCGATGAGCCATTTCAGCTTAGTGTCAAAGCGCTCATCCGTGCGCCTGAAGATGACGGCCGACGGAGATCCTATGAAACCGCCCAGGAACAGGTTTCTCCAGTCCTGATGTATGAGGGATCTCTGCACGGGAGATATCGCCCTGTCGTAAAAGTCAGAGAGATCTTCGGGATCAGACTTATTGATCGTCACCTGTCTGGTCCCCGAAAAGGCCAGATCCACCTCCCTGTTCTGATCCAGCATCTCGACAAACCTGCCCAGGCATAATGAATGCGTGAACCAGTCATCCTGATGCATGATCTTGACGTATGGCGACGTCGCCATCGACAGGGCCTGATTCCAGTTTTTGGCCGGTCCCAGGGGCTTTTTGTTGTGCACGTATCTTATCGGAAGCTCAAAATCCTCCAGCAGTCCCTCGATCTCGTTTCCCGGAGTGTCATCGGACAGGATCACTTCAAAATCCGTATACTCCGAATCATATATTGATCCGAGCAGCCTGCGGATTCCCTCGACGTCCTTATATGCCGGTATGCAAATAGAAACCTGTGACAAAACGTTTTCCTCTTTATCTGTATTTCTTTCTCTCGCCAGGATATATCAGGTGCCTGTACTCCCTGAGATTGTTTCTCAGGTACTCCGGATAGCTCCCATCTATGGGAACTATCTGAAAGTCCGTCTCGCGTCCCAGGATGTCGGCATGATTCTTGATGTTCTTGCCCACGTTCCAGAGTATCCTGCGCTTGTTGTACTCCTGATGTGCCGCGGACCTTATCTTGAACCTGGCCCTGGCGGCGGCGGATTCATGCTTGCTTCCGCCCATGTACGAAAAATGCCATCCGCCATCCTCAACCCTCACCATCAGAGGCTTCTGGGCCCTGTCACGCAGCTGTTCGGTGGTAAAGCGCTCCAGCATGCTGACGGCACATATCTTGGTGCCCAGCCAGCGCCTGTCCCTGCCCTCAAAACCGTCAAACTCACCGGTAACGCTCAGCAGATTGCCGGATTTTTCCTCCATGTCCACGTATACGTAAAAATTCCTCTGCGCAAGAGCGTATATCCTGGAGGGATCGAAGTCCGCAAGCACCCTTTTAACGGCCTCAGGATTGGGTATCTCGTCCACGTCCGAAAAGATGATCACGTCGTCCGGCCGGGCATCCTTTAGTCCTCTTGCTACAGCGCATTTTTGATGTGAATCCCTGGTAAAGGCATCACAGTCCATCGGAGTGTCATCCACCACGTTGTGAATGATGCGGTCCGAAAACGACGCAAAATCAGCCTTATGCTCATCATAATAGAGTTTCTTGGGCTCACCCGAAAACGTCACCGTGGATTCGCTGATGACGAACCTGTCGGCGATGCCGTCCAGCACGTTCAGCCTCATCTTCAGTATGTCCAATTCATTAAAAAACTGAAAGCAATCGTATACCATCTTTCCTCCGAAACAAAAATAGCGGGCGGATATGCCTCAGGGCTGACGCCCTTAATGATCCCGCAGCTTTTTAACTTTCTTTTTAATGCGCTTAAAAACCTCAGGCTCACCCTTAAACCTGGGATACTGGCTGTTGGTGCCGGCCCATTTGTGAAAGGCAAAAGGGGTGATCCCCTCTATCTCCGGGATCATGGTCTGATGCGAAAAATACTTCGCCACCTCCAGGGGCGCTATCCGCATGCCCGCCTGCTCCACGAGATGCCTGTTCTTGACGCACAAAAAACCGTCTTCGTGGAAATACCCGTGATCGGCCTCAAACGGCAGTCCCACGGCCTTGGGAAAGTCGATCAGGCGCTTGGACCTGAATCCCACGCTGTTGCCCACCCTCTGCAGTCTTCCATAGGCGTCACGGTAGGTAAAGTCGTCATGAGGATCCGGCCACGGCGCACCTATGTAATCGTAATCCAGGAATTCATCCCTGAAGCATTCGGGGTGAACGATGAAACCGTCATAATGAACTATGCAGGCAAATTCGGTACTTACGTGATCACCCAGCTCATACAGCATCTTGTAATTGAAATCATCGATGGTGTTAAGCCTGTCAGTATGCGAATAGCGTATGTTCGATGGCAGATAAATGGGACGCCTGTGAGTGATGAGCACGACATCGCCAAAGTCGATCCGGCGCATCGAATACTTAAGGGCCTGTACGGTTTCATACACGCACACGCTCGTCATTGCACACAAGGTCACGTTTTTCAGTTGCAGCCGGCCGTTTAAGTATTCCATTACTCTTTCTTCATGTGCCTGTATATGGCGGGAAGCCTCACGTCCCTGTTGATCTTCATGGCCAGGTCGTAAATGCGCGGCGACCTTAAGTATATCTTTATTTTGCGATATTCATTCGGATTGGCGCACCTAATCGCAAAAATCTCGTCAAATTTGTCCCTGCCGAACCGAACGTACTCATCGAGCTTGCTTAAGTACCTCTTCCTGTCGGGATCGGCGCTGGCGGAAATCTCGGTCACGTATCCCATTAGCTTCTTGTACAGGTGGTAATCGGATATCAGCGCCAGGTCATGCCTGCCTATGGATTCCAGGTAGGCGGTCCTGTCATACAGGTTGGGGATCAGGTCGGTAAATATCCGCTTGTTGATGCCCATGTTCATTATGGAGGAAGACCTGTCGCAGACGTAATTGTGATGAGCCTTGTCTATGTATACGCTTTTTACCGGCCTGGACAGCAGCTTGGGAGTATACAGCATGTCCTCATACCATCTGTCCGGGAACCTCAGGTCCTTTATCATGCTCCTTTTGTAGAGCTTGTTCCATGCGCAGTTCTGGATCAGTACGGCCTCGTCTTCCAACAGGAACTGCTCAAGCACCTCCGCCCCGTCAAACACCAGCACCCTGTCCGTGGACTTGTCCGACGTCTCGCCATTTTCATAAATGAGCCTGTACCTGACTACGCTTAGGTCTGCATTCTCCGCGATCAGGGCTGACAGCATGTGCTCATAAGCGTCAGGATCCAGGTAGTCGTCTCCGTCCATGAAACATATATAGTCGCCCGTTGCGGCCTCAATGCCTGCATTTCTGGTGGTATACAGGCCTCCGTTAGATTTGTGGATGACCCTGACGCGCGCGTCCTTGCGGCCGTATTCATCACAAATCAGCTCACTGCCGTCGGTGGATCCGTCATCCACCAGGATCACCTCCAGGTTGTCATAGGTCTGCGACAGTATCGAATCTATTGAACCGGGCAGGTATTCCCTGCTGTTGTAAACCGCCACGCATACGGATATGACGGGCCTGTTTACCTCCGGAAGCTTCTTGTATTCGTATTTAGCGTATTCTTTCATAAAACATCGCCAGTCTCCATATGCCTTCATCCATGTCTATGGTTATGGGATTACCAAATTCTGCCACGTAGCGGCTTATGTCCAGGACGTTCACGGGCACGTCCACCTTTCTGGCCTCCTTCGTCACTATCTGCGGCCTGGTGTGCAGCATGTATCCGACAAGATTCACCACTTCCTTTACGGTCATGCCGTTTCCGCTGCCGAGATTGTATATTTTCTCCCGTGCCTTGTCGGAAGCGACGTTCATGATGCCTTCGATGGCATCGTCAACGTATATGTAATCACGAACCACCGATCCGTCGCCATAGATCTCGACGGGTTCCTTGCGCAGCATCTTCCACGTACATGCGGCTATCAGGCCCTGTACTCCGTTGGGCCTCTGATATGGCCCGAAGGGATTGGACAGCCTGACGATGCGGTAATCAAGCCCGTACATCTGACGATAGAGATATAGGTATTTCTCGATCACGAGCTTCTGGATGCCATAGCTCGAAATGGGATCGGTCGGATCCGTTTCCTTAAGAAGTCCTTTGTGTCCCCTGCCGTAGACCGTGCCTCCAGAGCTTAGGAAGACCACCCTTCCGACCCGGTGTTCCACGCATGCGTCCAGCAGCCTGACCGTGGCCAGTATGTTGTCCTCCAGTTCCTTGGCCACGTGCGTGTTTGAATTGGTCGGACACGTGGTGGACACGAGATGAAACAGCACGTCCACTCCGTCCAGTGCGCCAGTTATCCGGGAGTTTAAGTCCGTAATGCTGCCCTTTATGACCTTTGCGCCATGCTCCTCGGCAAAGGATAAGTCACTCTCAGGCAGGTCCAGACAGATCAGCGTGCAGTTTTCCTTTAAAAGTCTGTAAGTCAGGTTGGTGCCTATGAACCCGGCGGCACCCAGGACCATAACCTTGGTTTCTTTCATCTGCCATTCATCCTTGTAGTTATGTTATAGGAAACGAACAAAATGCTTGCGTTTTGTTCGTTTCCTGCGCCGGATTTGCGCGGCTGAAGGCCGTATGTTTCCATTGCAAATCCGTGCGCATCCTTGCGGAGCCAGTTATCGTAAACGCATTTATTTAATGCGTTTACGATAACGTGAAAAGCTGAATAAGTCAGCATTCACCGTCATGAAGCCCGCGTCATTGATTCAGTATCAGGAAGGCGGCCATGTTGCCCCTTTTGCCATCGGATGCCCGATGCGAAAAGAAAAGCTCCTGATTGGAATACGTGCATTCATCAGCTACTTCCACGTTGGCCTCCGGTATGCCTGCCTTCAACATGCACAGCCTGTTGGCTTCCCGCAGGTCCAGCTGATACTTGCCTGGTTCACGGCCATCAGTCAGGATCAGCTCATGATCATCGGGAAAAGCCCGCATGAACGCATGGGCAACCACCTCGCTGACCTCATAATGATCCCTGCATATCGAAGGTCCTATGGCGGCATGCAGGTCCTTAGGATCACAGCCATATTCCTCATTCATCCGCCTTACCGTAACTCCCGCCATGTCTGCCGCGGTACCGCGCCATCCGCTGTGTGACAGCGCTATCACGTGCCTGACCGGATCCACGAAATACAGCGGCACGCAATCCGCATAAAACGTGGCGAGCGCTATGCCGCTTACGTCCGTCATGAGGCCGTCCACGTCCGTCCATTCCTGTTCATGGAGCACTCCGTCATCATATACGTGATCTTCGGTCACTTTCATGACGTTAGTCGTATGGGTCTGCATGGTGCGGACCACGTGATCGGGAGAAACTCCGATGACCTTGGTGATGACGTCAAAATTGGCGTATACGCAGGCAGGATCATCGCCATTGGTAAAAGCCAGGTTCATGGATGCATGAACCCCGCTGCTCACGCCGCCAAGCCTTGTCGTAAAATAGTTCCTTGCGCAGGGAAGCGCGTCCAATGATTCAAAAGTCAGGTATTTGACTGCTCCATTTTCACGTAATGTCATTTTGACCTCTTGGGAAGGTAATCAAACGCATTTTTGATCCAGGTTATTTCCTCGCCGTCCATGGCGACCACGTCATACCTTATCTGCCTTTCGGGACTGACGTCATGAACCAGCACGTAATGATCCGACACGCGGCATATCCTGTACTGCTTGTGAACGTCCACCGCCTCGGCCGCCATTCCCTTTTCCGCGGATTTTCTGTATTTTACCTCAAAGAACACGAGGTCTTCTTCATCCAGTCCTATGACGTCTATTTCACCGGTCCTGATCCTGTAATTAACGTCCAGTATCCGAACGCCCCGGGACCTGAGATAAGCCCTTGCCTCTTCCTCACGTTCCTTGCCAACGGCCGACTTGTTCATCTTAGCTTAACCTGATGGGCCGCATCTATCTTGGCCTTTATCTTGTCCATCGAATCAACGAATACCAGTATCTCCGCCACTACCTCGTACAGCTCCGGCGGGATCATCTCTCCGATCTCGAGCTTGGACAGCGTGTCGGCCAGCTTGGAGTCCTTATGCACGGGCACCTTGTTTTCCTTGGCCTTCTCAATGATCCTTTCGGCCAGTTCGCCCTTGCCCGATGCAAGAACTATGGGCGCTTCCTTATCGGGATCGTATTCCAGCGCAATGGCTGTTTTGACTTTGGCTTTATCGTTTGTGGCCATTTATGCCCTCGCGTCAAAATTGGACGTTGCCACCGGTATGGCGGGCTTGTTGTCCTCTATGATCTCCTCCATCACGTTGGTCATCTCATCCCTTTTGGAGGTCTGCGCCGTACAGGTATAGCCCCTGCTCTCTATCCTGGCATTCAGCTCATCCATGTGTGCTGCTATCAGGTCCAGGGACTCATCATCCGGCAGATAGAAATGCGTATTGACGTGATTGGACGAATTCATCGTCACGTATACGTCCGTGGCACCCAGATGATCCATGTCCAGGTGAAGCAGCGCAGATACGTTGCCGTCCTTGGACGCCATGTGCTTTTTATTGCTGTATACGTACAGCTCGCCGTGAGCGTCATTGCCGGACAGCTTCATCGGCAGCTGCACGTAGTTGAACGTCTCGTTGAGTTCATTCATGAAATTCATGTTTTTGTTAAGCTCGCCTATGCTCGCAGCCAGTGGCGAATCCGCCTTTGAATGGTGGTTTAAGGCCTCCAGCACGCGCGACGTCTGCTCGGTCATGCGTTTATACAGATCCTCTACGGACTTCTCCTCACCAACCTGTTTGGGCGTCAGCTTCCACTGGTTGTTTACGGCATTCTGCAGGATCGTGCTCATGGGCTTTGACCGGATCAGGTCAAGTACTCCC
The DNA here is from genome assembly GCA_937916415.1 of uncultured Lachnospiraceae bacterium. Classification (GTDB taxonomy): domain Bacteria; phylum Bacillota; class Clostridia; order Lachnospirales; family Lachnospiraceae; genus XBB2008. The sequence continues at coordinate 3,447 of CALGGH010000156.1, read as the reverse complement.
TTGGTCACGGCATTTTTATTGATGGTCTCGGCGGTCCCGATGGCCTTGCTCAGGGATTCCGAATCCATCGAATCGGGCTTTAATGCATTCAGGAAATCCAGGCCGACGGACCCGCTTTTGTTTCCCTCGCCTGCTCCTTCTGAAGCTGCCGCAGTCCCGGCGTCTGACATGCCAGACGGCAGCGGTATGTCCTCGAGTGAGGCACTCCTTGCGCCCTCCGTCATGACACGCCCGTCAGCGGCGTTTGCGGCCGCATCATCAGGCGCGGGCCGAACCTCGGAGCCGTCAGCCGAGGGCATGCGTTCGCTGGCCGCATTGTTCACTACGTCATCGATCACGAACATCACGTCAGACAGCGAAACCTCGCCGGATGCCATGCTCTCGGCAAAGGCGGGATCAATGCCGTTTTCCGTAAGCAGGTTCCCGAGCTCGGTCAGTTCCGACTGGCTAAGCATCACGTTGACCGGAGCCTGCATGCCGGACGAGATGAGTTCATTTTCGTCCATCCGGAGCATCGCTCCCTGCCCGGTAAATACGTCAAGCACGTCCCTGGTCATGTCAATTGCGGCATTAACGTCGCCGCCTGAGATCATCTCCGATATGGTCTCGGGAACCATCTCCATGATCTCATTGACTGCCGTGCTGATCTGATGCTCATAATTCAGATACGATTCAAACTGCGCCATGTTGTCAGGCGTGGGCTCAATGCCAAGATGAGTCAGCGTCACTGCATTTGGTACGTCAGCTGCCGACATGCCGTTTAACACGTTGCTCATCTGCAGCAGCTCATCCTTGCCGATCGGCATGCCCTGCTCCATCATGGTGGTGACCATCATGGCGGTACGCTCGTTTATGGCCAGTCCGGCATTCATTAAGGCAGTGTTTACCGGGCTGCTCAAGTCAGTATTGGTGAGAAGCGGGCTGAGGGTGATCCCCGACCTGTCCGAACTCATGACCGTAAAGGCTACGGTGGAACCAACCGGCAGTTCGGCAGACACGTCCAGCCTGGCGGTGATCTCGCTGTTGCCGCCAAGGGCTATCCTGACCTCGTTGCCGTCACGAGACATTATCCTGCCTGACAATACGTCACCTCCGGTCAGCCCGGCCAGTGACGAGCCTCCCTGTCCGGCCTGTCCTCCCTGTGCATCGGGAGATACGCTGCCGGAATTGCCTGACGACATGTCGGGCCGGATATTCAGTTGCGGATTATACCCGTTGATTATCATACAAAGTTTCCAATAAAGGAACGCCTGTGAATCGGAGTGGGGCCAAGTTCCTTCAGGGCAGCTATGTGCTCCGCGGTGCCGTAGCCCTTGTTCCTCGCAAACCCGTAACCCGGATACTCAGAATCATATTCTTCCATCATGTGGTCACGCGTCACCTTGGCAACTATGCTCGCGGCGGCTATGCTCATCGACTTGGCGTCACCCTTGACTATGGGCACCTGAGTGATGCTCACGCCCGGGATCGTGACCGCATCATTGAGGCACAGGTCAGGCGCGGGATTCAGCTTGCCTATGGCCTCACGCATGGCTTCATACGTGGCATTCAGTATGTTGATCTCATCTATCCTGTCCCAGGAAGCCTGTCCTATGCCCACCGACACGGCCTCAGCCATGATCTGTTCAAACAGGGCCTCTCTCCTTTTTTCGGAGAGTTTCTTGGAATCGTTAATATAGAGAATGCGGCTGTCCTTTGGCAGAATGCAGGCACACGCCACGACCGGGCCTGCCAGAGGTCCCCTGCCGACCTCGTCTATGCCGCAGACGTACCGATAGTCTGAATGCTCTTTTTCATAAGCGGCCATCTCTTCGAGGCGCTGCAGCTCCTTTTCAAGCTTTTCCCGTCTTTTTCTTTCTGCCTCTTCTTTGGCCGTGCTCACTTGATGTTTGCCACCTTTCCCGCATCATGCAACGGCCACATCCTTATCCAGGCCTTGCCGACTATTATCGACTTGTTTATCGGCCCTACCTGCGCCGCCCTCGAATCCGAGGAATTGTTGCGGTTGTCACCGAGCACGAAATACTCGTTTTCACCCAGCGTGATCGGGTTGGCCGCTATTCCGGCGCTCTCCATCTTTTCAAAGCCGTAATGCTCCTCGATCTTGCTGCCGTTGATATAAATGCCGCCATTGTTGTCTATCTGGACGGTCTCTCCGGGCAGTCCGATGACGCGCTTGACGTAGTAAGTGTTCTTTTCGTGAACGTACTTAAACACTATGACGTCAAACCTCTCGGGATCATTAAACCTGTAGGATATCTTGTCAACCAGCAGGTTGTCCCCGTCGAAAAGGGTATCCTCCATCGAACGTCCGTTGACGATGGTCCTCTGGGCCACGAAATGAACGAACAGATAGGACACGATGAGAACTATCAGCAGATAGATTGAAAATGATACGAATTCCCTTACTTTATCACTCATTGCACACCTCTAGACTTATATTGCCAAGCCTGCCGGACCTGAAGTCCTCAAGCAGGCCCTTACGGCCCCTCTCATAATCGAGCTCGCCGCCCTTGGCGATGCAGCCCATCCTCTCACATATGGCATCCATCGTGGCACCGCCGTACCTGTCACTCAAAGCACCGGGATAATGCTCCTCCATAAAACCGATCAGATGATCACACAGGTCCTCACGGCTAATGACCTCATCATTGATCGAACCGACCAGTGCCAGGTTCATGCCAACGGACTGATCCTCAAACTTAGGCCACAGGATGCCCGGAGTGTCGAGCAGCTCCAGCTGTTTGTCTATCCTGATCCACTGATTGCCCTTGGTTACGCCGGGCCTGTCCCCGGTCTTGGCGCCGGCCCTGCCCGCGAAGGAATTGATGAAGGTGGATTTGCCGACGTTCGGAATGCCGGCTATCATCGCCCTGATGGGCCTGTTCTTGATCCCGCGCTTTTTGTCCCGCTCGATCTTTTCCGCGCAGCTTTCCATGCACTTGTCACGGATCCTTTTTTTCTCATTGTTCCTGCGTGCATCCAGCGGGATGGCGATCATGCCGTCCTTTTCAAATCCGGCCGCCCATTGCTTTACGGCTGCGGGGTCTGCCAGGTCCGACTTGCACAGGATGACCATGTGGGCCTTGCCCCGGGTCAGCGTCATTATTTCCGGATTTCTCGAACTTAGCGGGATCCTGGCGTCCACTATCTCGATGACCAGGTCGACGAGCTTGATGTCTTCCTTCATCTGCCTGAGGGCCTTGGTCATATGTCCGGGATACCATTGTATGTTCATGAAACGCCTCCGATCAGGCTGAAGGGATAGACCACCTGCAGCACCTTCCCCAGTACATACCGTTTGTCCACGCAGCCGATCTGGGGATCCCGGCTGTCGGTGGAGCCGTTCCGGTTGTCGCCCATGACAAACACGGAACCCTCCGGCACGGTCACCGGATCCTCAAAGTCCTCCCGCAGCGTCGTAGGGGTGTTCGCATAGGGCTCGTC
>CALGGH010000155.1 GCA_937916415.1 uncultured Lachnospiraceae bacterium | reverse complement strand
GGCGCTCGCGAAGGCTGCCCTTGGTAAGCTTGGCCTTTATCTGGACCAAGAAAAGCGAAAAATCAGCGACCTCGATGACGGCCTTGTCGACCACTCCCAGCGTCTGCTTGATCGATCTGCCGACCGCGGTAGCCGCGGTGCCAAGCGCACCCTTAACCCTGGCAAGCGCTCCGCTTCCAAATCCGGCCACGCCCAGCTGATTGGATCCGTTTAAGCCCTGTCCTTGTATACCTGTAGGCATGCAGTTACCTCACTAAAAGTTCAATAAAGCGTTGTTCGTGATTGCGGACAGTGCGCTCTGTCCGGCATAGCTCCCGTCATTGCTTCCAAATACCGACTTAAAGGATTCCTCCCACTGGGTATTGGCGTACTCAAACTTGTCGGAATCCTTGTTGTCCTGCGTGATGTCCAGGTGCATCTTGCCCCTGACAGGGTTGCCGTTGGTGTTAAACATCATGTAAGTGTTGTTGACGCCCGTCACCATCCCGCGAAAGCTCATTTTGCCCCAGAAGAACAGCACCTGCTGGCTGGCGGTCATCGACAGCAGTGAAAGCATCGCTTCCATCTTGGCCGTCACGCTGTAGGTATTGCCCCCGTGAGAATACATCGATCCCACCTTGTTAAGCCCCTTGGTCACGTTAGCGCTTGTGAGCTCCTGGAGCATGAACGAATCCGTAAGATCCACGTCATCAAAGATCAGGTCAAAGGAAAGCTTGGTCCTGCCCACGAATTCCTTTTTCTGAAGCATCCTGGAAGCCTCGTCGCTGCCGGACATCTTCTGTGACTTACCGTTCAGGGAGTCCATCCTGATGGATGCCGGATTATACTGAACCTGCACCTTGATGAAATTATCGTTTTCGGAATAAATCTCACCCACGTGATCCGGACTGTTCGACCCCGGCACGAAAACCTGGCCGAAGCTTTTAAGTCCGCTTCCAAGCGTGCTCTTTATGGTCGCCGCCGACATTCTCTGATGGGCCCTCTTAAGCAGGTCCTTTTCCAGCTCATCCGCCGCGGAATTGAGTGCCGCATTATCCGTCGTAAACGTCTCATAATAACTGGGGTTGGGAATGAAGAGCAGGGCTTTTTCTCCCGCTCCGTCCGTAAACATTCCCTTAACGCTGCTTCCCAGATTGCCAAAGGCATCACCAAATCCCATCAGTAGCCTCTCCTTATCTTTTCATTCCGCATCTGCGTCTCCAGCTTGCGGAAAACCTGATTGCTTATCGTCGACACCTGATCCTTGATGCCGGCGTCTATCATCTGCCTGATCTGTCTTTCATTCAGGGTCTGCTGCTCGCTCACCTGATTGACGACCTGTGTCGTCCTGGAGGATCTGCTCTCGATGACCGATTCCTGACTTACCTCATGCCTGATCTGCCTGGACATGTCCTGGCGCAGGATCTGCAGCTGCTCAGCTATCTCCTCTTCGGATATCGTCTCGGTGGAGCGATGGACCGTGGGGATGGCCTTATAATCCTTCGGCCTCTTCTGAGCCTGCCGGCCTTCGCCCCTGCCTGCCCTTTCGATGGTGGCATTGAGCATCTCAGCTTGTTCGACGGCCTTTGCGGCCCTCTCCGATGCGGCTGCCGCCGCCTCTATCTCCGCCTGCCTGATGTCATACATCAGTTCACCCTGGCTGGCCGGACGTACGTAATTTTTGTTGATGACCTCCTGATCGCCCATCTGATACTGATTGAGCATCTGGTATATCGTCGCCGACTCGCCCGGCAGAGCCATGGCAAGTTCCATGAGTATCTCACGGTCCCTCCTGTCAACGGCCGCTTCCTGCTCGATCAGCTTCTCACGCAGCTCCTCGGGAGACGTCAGCGCCAGGACTCCGTCCCGTCTGGTACGCTCCATGCCGGTGGGGCCGTTGTCGCGGGCGACCCTTGACCTGACCTTCTCCAGCGTCTCCATGAAGACCTGCCTGCGCTGTTCATTCTGTACGTTCAGCGCATTTACGGTTTCCTGCAGGCGCCTTATGTCCTCTTCCGACACCTGATCCGTCTGAGTCAGGTGCGTCAGGTCGCCGGATTCTTCTCCCTCCGTACCGGACTCTTCCGGCTCTTCGGGATTTTCCGGGACGATCGTCTCGGCAGGAGCATAAGCGTTCTCACCGGGACGAACCCTTTCAGATATCCTGTTTTCAATGTATGTCTCCGGATTTTCGCTGTATGAGTTCAGCATCTCCACGAGTTCCGTGTTGTCGCTAAAACTCTCAAGCAGCGTGATCTCCTGTGCGGACAGCTGGTTTGCCTCGGTGAGGTATTGCACGTTCGTGGCATTCGTCACCTCCGTGCTGCCTGTCATCCTTACCAGACGCTGCAGCGTCTGAACCGAGGATCCGTAGAAGACGTCTTCAAACCTGTAATAGGTCTCGGAGTTGTTCACGAACCTGTCATATCCGGCGTGATAGACGTTCTGCAGCATGTCCATGAGCACCGCCGCCGTGATCTCATTTCTGACGTGTGTCACGTCAGTGGCAGACTGCTCCAGGTCTTCCTCATATATGTTGGTATTTAAGTACGTCAGGTTTTGCCCCGATACCCCGGCATTGTCCCTGAGCATCGACAGCAGAACGTGCTGTGCCACGTAGGACTGGTTTGACAGGACGTACTCCCTTTGCTCTATGGAGTTTGCCTCCGTCGTCCGGTTAAAGTTGGACACTATCTGGTACACGGCACCGGTCATCAGCCTGTTCATGATGGACTGATACAGGTAGTTCTCCCCGGTCTCACCCTCGCGGACTTCCTCCGTGCGCACCTGCGTCCTCTGACGTTCCTCTATGGTCTCGATGGCTTCTTTCAGCCTCTCCCCGTTGCTCATGTAGAGGTCTATCAGGGTATTGGTATTATGAGTCTCCTCCGCCATCCGGTAGAAGGCGTTCATGAACCTGCGCTCGTCCCTGATGCCCAGCTTGTAGAGCGTGTCCGTGATGAACACCCGGTCCTGATAAGTCAGGTGGGCATCTGCCGACACGACGATCCGGTTCATCAGGTTGTTTAATATCTCCACCTTCTGCAGGTTGTTCTCGTTGCGCACCTCAGACTGTATGAGGCTGGTCATGGCCGTTCCCTCCTGCACGTATATCTCGGGAGGGGTGGCGCTGACGTGCAGCAGGTCCTCGGCATCGACGTGGGCTTCCATGAGTGAATAATTGCCCCTGATGCGATGATAAAAGGCTTCAGCGTCAGCCACGTATTCAGTTCTTGCCGTTATCTCGATCGGTGCCTTGACCGTCAGCATGCGTCTGCTCTCAACTTATAATTTCGGTGTCGGAATAAATCCGGCCGCCTCTGCCTGCAGTTCAATGTTTACTCGTCCTTGTTCTGTGACATGAGTGCCCTTCTGGTGGGCGGCCACGTGCTGGCGAACTGGGACTTCTCCTTATCCTTGGGCGATGAGGAAGCATATTTGGTCGTAGGATCGCTTACGTTAGCGCCGAAATCCCAGGCTTCCTGAACCTCTGCTACGCCTCCCATCGCCTGCGCCGCATTCCTGTTCGTCTCAGGACTGCCTATGTTCCATGGACCCTTCTGCTCCGGAGACGTACCATCCTGCGGCGACTTGGCAGCGCTTACGTTGGCGTCAGGACTGTTAACGTTCCAGGGGCCTCTCTGCTCGGGCTTCTGCGAGTCATTGGGTGACTGCCTGGCATTCCTGTCCGCATCCGGACTCTTGACGTTCCAGGGACCCTTGGTTTCAGGCTTGGCTGAGTCATTGGGCGAGACCGCGGCGCTCTTCCCTGCTTCGGGACTCTTGATGTCCCACGGCCCCTTTACCTCGGGCTTCGATGAATCAACGGAGGAAGGCGTGGAATGTGCAGGCTTGGGATCAGTCTTGTTTTCCTTAATGTCCCATTTTTTCTTTTCCTCGGGCCTGGTATCGTCGTTTTTGGCCTTGCTTGCCCACTGGGGAGCCTTATCACTCAGATAATCGGCATACTTGCGGCGCTTCTTGGTGAACTTGCCCTCATCACCGGCACGTACCATGCGCTGTGTGCCGTCTTCATCCGCCTCCTGAGTGTACAGGTCGCCATCTCCGGACATAGCCTTGGCATCTGCCCACTTGGGCGTAGTTCCTCCGAACTTTTCCCTTGGCTTAGTATACGTTCCTTCATCATCGGCACGCCTCATGCGTGTAAAGCCGTCTTCATCCGTTTTGTACGTATACAGGCCGGCATCACCGGTCGTGGCCCTGTCGTCAGCCCATTTGGGTTCGACTCCACCGTATTTGTCCCTTCTCTTGGTAACCGTCACGCCGTCGTCGGCTCGCGTCATGTGAGGTATGCCGTCTTCATCCGGCTCCACTGTATACATGGCGGCGTCTCCGGTCGTAGCTGTCTTATCCGCCCACTTGGGCGTGGTACCTCCGAATTTCTCACGGGACTTGGTCAGCTTGCCGCCGTCATCCTGCCTGCCGAAGACCTCCTGTCCGCTGCCTGCGTCAGTAACCTGGCCGTAGGCATCCTTGCCGGCATTGTAACTGCGGGAGTCCGCATACACGGGATCCTGTGAATCATTATATGACTTATACCTGGGTGCCTTCTTGGTCAGATGTCCGCCGTCATCCTGCCTCTCCATGTGGGCAATGCCGTACTCGTCGGCCTCGCCAATTTTATAGGAGGCCTTGCCTGCGTTATAACTGTCAGGCCTGGCATGCGCCGGAGCCGGATCAGACCTCATGTCATCCCAGGTCTTGGGTGCCTTAATGAGCGGATCCTTTGCATTGGCCTTCCTCTTCAAATGAATGATGCCGTTCTCATCAGCCTTTTCTTCGTTTTCGTAGAAGTTATCGCTGGTAAAGTTGGTAGCGTTGGCATGCTTCGGCCTGGTATCCTTTTCAAATTTTTCAAGTCTCGGATTCTCGGAGCTTGCCTCGAAGGGATTGGTCACTACCACCAGTTCACGGTAAGCGATGGTGGTGGTCTCGGTGAGTATGCCGCTCTTCTCCGAATTCAGTTCGCCGTATTCCTTGGCCGTGACTACGCAGCCCGTAAAAGTATATATGCGAGCGGGCCATGCGGGAGCCGCGTTGTTCAAGTTGCTCCTGGCCTTGTGCCGGTAGACGTAGAGCATCACGGGCAGGATCAGCTCGGTACCGTTGGCCAGGGGATCAAGGAACCTCTCGGTACCCACGTAACGCTCCACCTGAAAGGTAAAGGGCTTGGATACCGGCTTGCGCCTCATGTGTACGTAATCGTTCACTCCGCCCTCGCGGATGTACTCGTATTCATTTTCCTTATTGAACACGTGCACGCTCTTGCATGCCAGGAAATACAAGCCCTCAACCTCCAACACGAAGTTGAAGGCTGTGACGGGATTATTGACCGGTTCGTTC
>CALGGH010000154.1 GCA_937916415.1 uncultured Lachnospiraceae bacterium | reverse complement strand
GTCGGGAGAGCTCGTCGGAGCCAGGATCGTCTCCCTGGGAGCAGGACAGGCTCAGGCCGCCGTTGAGGACGTGCCCGCGCCCGAACCCGAACCCGGGCCGGCCGAGCAGCCCAGGAGCGCCCGTGAACTAGCGTCGATAGTTGACATCAGCAATTATTCCAAGCCGCAGTATACGGGAGATGACCTGACGAGATTCCGGGACAATCCGGATGCAGCCCAGATAATATACGTGGCTGAGCTGTACCTCAGGAGGACTCTTTCCCAGGATGACGTCACCACGCTCATTTTCATATCGGATCAGCTGAACTTCAGCTACGAACTGATAGATTACCTGCTGGAGGTCTGCGCCGACAAGGGCAAGACCAACATCCGTTACATAGAAAAAGTCGCCATTGACTGGGCACAGTCCGGCGTGACCACGACCGATGAGGCCAGGGCTCATCTGTGCAAGTTTGACTCTCCGTACGAGATAATGCGGGCACTGGGCAAGAACTCCGATCCCTCCACCGTCGAGCTTGAGTTCATCAATAAGTGGATGAACGTCTACGGTTTCGACAAGAGCGTGATACTCGAAGCCTGCGCACGCACCGTCATCAGCACTGACAAGGCCAGGTTTAAATACGCGGATTCCATACTCACCGGCTGGCATCAAAAGGGAGTGCATACCTTGGAGGACGTGCAGCTGCTGGATCCTCCCAAAAAGAAGCCCGCTCAGTCCGGCAGCAAGCAGGGGACCGCCGGCAAAAACAAATTCAGTCAGTTCACTCAGAATCAGTATGACTATGAAGAACTCGAGAAAAAACTGATAAGCAACTAAGATAATGCTGACCAAGTCACAATACGAACGGATCAAAAGTGAATACGGTGCGCGCAGGGCCAGGGCGCTGGCCATTCATGACAAAAAGATGTCTGACCTGCGCATCAGGTATCCGGAGTTTTCGGCCATGGAGGACGAAGCATCCGGGATCGCCATGGATTACGCCCGCAGGTACGTGGCGGATCCAAGCGTATCCCTGGATGAAATGGACTGCAAGCTCAAGGAACTGACCGCCAGAAAGAACGAGTTTCTCCTGTCACGCGGCATCGATCCCGAGTCACTTAAGCCCGATTACCACTGCCCCGACTGTCAGGACACGGGATACGTGGGCAGCGAGAAATGTCACTGTTTCAGGCAGGCCGAGCTGGAGATCACGTACAATCATTCGAATCTCAGCAGCCTGCTCGCAACCAATAATTTCGACAACATGCGGGAAGACCTGTTTGAGGGTGAAGACCGTGTGCGCTTCAAGGAAGCCGCTTCTCAATGCCGCCGGTTCGCGGCGGATTTTGACGACAAATATGAGAACCTCATGCTGACCGGTACCGTGGGCACGGGCAAATCCTTTTTGACCTGCTGCATCGCCGCCGAACTGTTAAAGACCGGTCACAGCGTAATATATTTCTCGGCCGTTGACTTCTTCAAGATATATGGCAATCAGATGTACGGACGCAGATACGGGGATGAAGATGCGGACGTAAGCGATGACGACATATACACGTGCGACCTGCTCATCATAGACGACCTGGGCTCGGAATCGGTGAACGACCAGTTCAGCGGATCCGCGCTGTTCAACTGCATGAATTCTCGTCATAATGCGCAGAAGTCCACGATCATCAATACCAACCTGTCTCTTTCATATCTGCATGAGAGATACACCGACAGAGTTTTTTCCAGGCTTACCGGATACTACCGGATACTGAAGCTTACGGGGCCGGACCTCAGGATCAGGTACCCGCACGTACGACAAAGTTAAGGCAACCATTTTTCAACTGCATGATCCGGTAATCCGGAGCGGAGGTAACAATGTCTAAGAGGGAAGAAAAAAGAAATCTGCAAACCATACCCGTCGGCTCGTTGGGGCTGATCCCGCTGGAGGGATGCCGCGGACTGGGCAAGCAAGTCGATGACTACCTTGTCAGGTGGCGTACCGAAAGGGAAAGCGAGCATCACGATTCCCTTGCTTTTTCAGGATATCGCAGGCCCAGCTACATCATAGGGGCCAAGGTGCCGAGATTTGGATCCGGCGAAGCCAAGGGCATGATCCTTGAATCCGTCCGCGGAGCCGATCTCTACATTCTCGTGGACGTGGCCAATTACAGCCTGACCTACTCGCTCTGCGGTCATGAGAATCACATGTCTCCGGACGATCACTATCAGGATCTCAAGAGGATCATAGCCGCCGTCGGCGGCAAGGCACGCAGGATCACGGTCATCATGCCGTTCCTGTACGAAAGCCGTCAGCACAAGCGTACCGCCAGGGAATCACTGGACTGCGCTCTGGCCCTCCAGGAACTGGTCAGCATGGGCGTTGACAACATAATCACCTTCGATGCGCATGACTCACGCGTACAGAACGCCATACCGCTGAGCGGCTTCGAGACGGTACAGCCCGCATATCAGTTCATCAAGGGCCTCGTCAGCAACGTCAAGGGCCTGAACATAGACGCCGATCACATGATGGTGGTCAGCCCCGATGAAGGCGGAATGAGCAGGGCAATCTACATCGCCAACGTGCTCGGCCTCGACATGGGCATGTTCTACAAGCGCAGGGATTATACTCAGATAGTCGACGGACGTAACCCTATAGTCGCACATGAATTCCTGGGTTCCAGCGTGGAAGGCAAGGACCTGCTCATAATCGACGACATGATCTCTTCGGGTGAGAGCGTGCTCGAGGTTGCATACGCCCTCAAGAAAAAGGGTGCAAACCGGATATTCATATTCGCGACCTTCGGACTGTTTACCGCCGGGATAGAGCCGTTTGACAAGGCTTACGATGACGGCGTGATCACGAACGTGCTCACCACCAACCTGATATATCAGACCCCCGAGCTGCTGTCACGTAAGTGGTATATTAACTGTGACCTGAGCAAATACATTGCCTACATCATAGACACGCTGAACCACGACTCGTCCATCAGCGACCTGCTCAATCCCGTTGAGAGGATCCAGACCATCATCGCCAGGTATAAGGCCGGCGAGCTGGACTGACTTCCCATTTAAGCCGGTTTATTTCACGTACGTGATGAATCTGTATCCATTTGACCTAAAGGCATTATCCATTTCGGTAATGCCTTCTTTATGCAGTTCTCCGGCAGTGGGATCATACACCACTATCTGGCTCTCGTTGAATCCCGTGATCAGCACCGCGGAATAGTCTTCCATGATCGCCAGCACGGGAATGTCCATGTTCACGTAGTACAGCACGGCATCCAGGCTGCATCCGGTCAGGTTGAGCACCTGATGCTCAGCCATGTACTGCTCGAGGATCTGATAAGCGTTCTGTCCCTGATTAAGCAGTATGCGTGAGTTGGTGGTGATGCCCTCGAATCCGAGCATGGCGTCTATGCAGGCCGCCATTGATTCTCCTGCGTCCACCTGCTCCGGCTCCGTGATCGCCATGATCTGGTTTCTGCCGGATCTCGTGTTTTTGTACCAGACGTACTGTCCGCTCGCATCCAGCACGATGCCCGAATTGGCATATGCGTAATTGATCGCTCCCGCAGCTTCCACGTAGGACGACATGTATCCCGTCACTCCATATACGTAATACTGATCAGGACGGGATTCCCTGTCGACGGACATCTCCCTCACTCCCTCGGTCACGGTTTCCCTCGGAGTCAGGATCATGATGTCCTCAGGCGGCAGTTCTGCCTTCATGCTGATCTGAACTATGGTCTCCAGCGGTTCCGTAACCACCCTGACCAGATTATTGGTGCGCGCTTCAGTTTCCGTCGTCCGTACTATCTGATCCGAATCAACGTATTCATATCTGCCCGTCTTGTCATCCCGCCTTGCCCTGGTCAGGCTGATCAGGTCATCGCCAAACTCGCAGTCCATCACGTAGAGGTCAACCTCCGAATACGTCTTTAATATTTCTCCCGCCGCATTTCTGATGACGATCTTGTACATCGGAAAGATCACCGTGCCGTCGATGTCAGTCTCAACGTCCCTGGATTTGGCCAGTCCGTATACCATGTCCTCGCCCATGAAGCCCAGAGGCATGACGTACTCTCCATATCCGGCCTTGACATCCTCGCTGATGCCGGTGGACAGGTTCAGCAGCCGCAGCCTCGTGCAGTCATATACGCTGCCGTCACTCTGCCAGAGCAGCATCTGTCCGCTTGATGAAACCTTGTATGAATCATCCTCAAGGGCAGAAGCCACCATGGTCAGCGCGTTGGCCGATGAATCCACCTCATACACGCTTCTCTCCAGCATGAAATACTGGTGTCCCTCCCTGTCCGCATAGCTGAGCTCGTCCACGTTGCGCATGAGAATGGATGCCGAGCCTGTGTAATTGACGTACGCCAGTTCTTCTATCGTGTTGTAGGCACTATTGTAGTTATATATGCTGATGCCCACCTTGCCTTCATGCAGGCCCCGGTTCATGTAGCCATATACCATGAACTCGACGTCACCGGTCTCATCCACCGACAGCACGTGTATCCGGTGTTCGTCGTGTATGCACCTGAGGTCCTGATCGTCCTCATTCAGGAAACTGTATATAACGGACACCCGGTGATCCACCGTGCTGACACCGATAAGCTTGCCTCCGTCAACAAAGGCGAATTCATTGCCGCCGTCGCTCTCGACCAGCTCCATGTCAGGATCTGCCATGCCGAGCTCTATCTGGTCGCCGACGTATATGTCACGGTTTTCATCAGGTACCTGGACGAGATTTCTTTCCCAGTTAAGCAGATATATCCTGTCAGCCGTATACCTGATGCGGTAATACTCCGTCACGTTGCAGAGGGCATTGCCGGATTCCTCCAGCACGTATACCGAATAGTTGACCCTGAAATATCCAAATGCCGGCGAAAGCTCGGATATGGTGATCCTGGGCTTGCAGATGCGTGACACGGTGAGGTCTCCCCAGGTCACCTGCCTAAAGCTGGAATGTATGTCCACGTGCATGAAACTGGAATTGTCGCCGGAGGAATTAGATTCCAGGTATTTAGTCAGTTCCTTTGCGCGTTCCTTGTCAAACGTCCTGTCGGAAAAGTCATATACGTACGCCACCTTTTCCTCAACGTGCAGGTCTTCTGACCAGATCAGCCGCGTATAGTATCTCACTTCTTCATGATCCGGAGTGCTTAAGACCAGCACCAGCATGTATTCCGATCCGTCCTCTATCAGGTCCTTGAGCGTGAAGCTGCCGGTGGTCTTATCCTCTGACACCTTGTTAAAGAAGACTTCAGTCTGCTCAACCAGCCTCGAACCATCCAGGCTGCGGACTTCGAAATACATGTCACGGATCTCCTCGCCATAGGTGTCCGCCTCGAAATCAACTTTTCTGTCCGAATCCACTATCGTCAGCGTGTCACGCATGAATCCGGTTTCCATCTCGTTCAGGTAGCCATAGAGATAATTGACGTCCATCCCGCCGATCTTGAGATGAACGACGGGCAGGGTCGCGGAGGGCATGTCCATCGTCATGTCCACGTTTCCCTGATTCAGATAACGGCTGAAGCACAAACAGGCCACCGCGAAAACGGTGGCCAGATATATTGCTTTTATGATACCCGTAAGGAATTTTTTGTTAGTGGAATTCATTTACCTACCACGTTGATCCTGGCTATTGCTTTCCTGAGTGCCAGCTCCGCCCGGGCTACGTCAACTCCTTCAGGCTGTTCCTTGATACGGGCCTCGGCTCTTTCCCTGGCAGCCTTCGCCCTGTCCTCATCGATCTCGCCGGGCCATTCCACGATCTCCGCCAGAATGGTGACCTTGTCAGGAAGAACCTCCACAAACCCTGCATGCAGTGCCGCGTTGAGGGACTCCCCGTCGTTAGTGATGGTGAGGATCCCGGGGGAGATCACCATCGACATCGGTATGTGTCCCCGGTAGATGCCGACCTCTCCCTCATAAGTATTAAACTCGACCATGTCCACGTCGTTCTCATAGAACTCACGGTCAGGAGTTATGATTTTTAAACGAAACCTGGTGTCTTCCAAGACCTGTTCCTCCAACGGCCGTCCGATTACTTAACGGCAGCCAGTACGTCGTCTATTGTACCCTTGTTCAGGAAATATCCCTCAGGGATGTCATCATGCTTGCCTTCAAGGATCTCCTTGAATCCGCGGATGGTCTCGCTGATCGGCACGTACTTTCCATCCAGTCCGGTGAACTGTCCTGCCACGAAGAAAGGCTGTGAAAGGAATCTCTGGATCTTACGCGCACGGTTTACGATGAGCTTCTCATCCTCGCTCAGCTCGTCCATGCCGAGGATGGCGATGATGTCCTGCAATTCCTTGTATTTCTGAAGCACCTCCTGCACGCCGCGGGCAGTGTTGTAATGATCCTCTCCGACCACCCTGGGATCCAGTATCCTGGAAGTAGACTCCAGGGGATCAACCGCAGGATATATGCCCAGCTCCACGATGTCACGGGAAAGAACCGTGGTGGCATCCAGGTGGGCAAACGTGGTGGCGGGAGCAGGGTCAGTCAGGTCATCCGCAGGCACGTATACGGCCTGTACCGAGGTGATGGAACCATTTCTCGTGGAAGTGATCCTTTCCTGCAGCACGCCCATCTCCGTCTGCAGCGTAGGCTGATAACCAACGGCTGAGGGCACGCGTCCAAGCAATGCCGACACCTCGGAACCTGCCTGCGTGAAACGGAAGATGTTGTCTATGAACAGCAGCACGTCCTTGCCGCCCTTGTCACGGAAATACTCTGCCATGGTCAGACCGGTCAGGCCCACGCGCATACGCGCTCCGGGGGGCTCGTTCATCTGGCCGAAGACCATCGTAGTCTTGTCGATAACTCCCGAATCCTGCATTTCGTGATACAGGTCGTTACCTTCCCTCGTACGCTCGCCAACTCCGGTAAATACCGAATAGCCGCCGTGCTCAGTGGCTATGTTACGGATCAGCTCCTGGATCAGCACGGTCTTGCCAACTCCGGCGCCTCCGAAAAGTCCGATCTTACCACCCTTTTGATAAGGGCAGAGCAGGTCAACGACCTTGATTCCTGTCTCAAGCAGTTCCTTGTCGGTAGCCTGATCCACGTATTCCGGAGCTGCCCTGTGTATTGGGTCATATTCATCGACCTCGGGAGCCGGCTTGTTGTCTATGGGCTGTCCCAGCACGTTAAAGATGCGTCCCAGGGTCTTCTCACCAACGGGAACCGAGATCGGTGCCCCGGTACTGATGGCTTCCATTCCACGCACCAGACCGTCCGTAGGTCCCAGTGCTATGCATCTGACGGTATCATCACCCAGATGCTGGGCAACCTCCACTACGAGCTCGCCGCCATCCTTAAGAGGAATCTTGATAGCATCATTGATGTCGGGCAAATCACCCTCCGAGAACTTGATGTCCAGGACAGCACTGATGATCTGCGTGATCTTGCCCCGGCTTTCCTTCTTAGTGGTCATATCCATGTTATTTCCTTCCTGATTGAATTATTTACCAATACAATCTATTTAACCGCCCTTAGGATCTGTTACAGCCCCGGCAAACGTTATGATATGGCGTTTGCTCCGGCTATGATCTCCGTCAGCTCCTGAGTGATGGCACCCTGACGGGCACGGTTATACTGAAGCGACAGCTTGCTGATCATGTCTTCGGCATTGCTTGTTGCGGAATCCATTGCCTGCATTCTCGCACCGTTCTCACTGGCCACTGCTTCTATCATGCCGCCGTAGATCAGGCTGTTGACGTACTTGGGCACGATCAGTTCGAGAGCATCCTCCTCTTCGGGCTCAAAATTCATGACAGCCTTTGAGGACGGCTCGGCATTGACGTCTTCCTCCGGTACGTCCACCGGCAGAAGCTTGAGCAAAGTGGGTTCATGCACTACCGTGTTCTTAAACCTGGTATACGCCAGATACAGGCAGCCTATCTTGCCGGAGGTATAGTCCTCGAGGGCCTTGGCTCCGATCATCATGGCATCGGGATATGCGGGAGCATCTATAAAGTCCGAATAATCTCCGGCTATCCGGAAGCCTCCGCGCACGAGTCCGTCACGGCCCTTGCGTCCGATATTGTAGATGTCGGTCTTGGAGGGATCAAATCCGGCATCCCTGACCAAACGGACTATGTTGGAATTGTATCCGCCAGCCAGTCCCCTGTTGGACGTGATGACTATGATCCCCACACGGTCACTGTCAACTCCGGTCACGAATGGGTGCGTGATGCCCTTGGTCTTGGACAGCACCGAGGTAACAGTCTGGTAAACGCTGTCAAAATACGGCTTGGCATTCTCCGCACGTCCCTTGGCACGCTGCAGCTTGACCGTGGAAACCAGCTTCATAGCCTTGGTGATCTGCTGCGTACTCTGTATGCTGGTCTTACGCCTTTTTATGTCTCTCATTGAGGCCATAATCGTTACCTGTTCTTTCTGTCATTTGGAAAAGCTGACCGATCAGCCTTTCTCCGGATGGACGCACGTGATCACTTAAACTGCGCCTTGAATTCGTCTACCGCCTTGCGGATGCGGGGATCAAGCTCATCGGAAATGACCTTTGACTCAGCTATCTCGCGAGGTATGTCAGGATACTTGGTATCTATGAATTCAAACAGTTCCTTTTCGAATCTGGTGACCTTGTCCGTGGGAACGTCCAGCAGCATCTTGTTGGTAGCCACGAAGATGATGATTACCTGATACTGAACGGGCATGGGCTGGTACTGAGGCTGCTTCAGGATCTCCTTGATCCTTTCGCCCTGTGCAAGCTTTTCCCTGGTATCATCATCCAGTTCCGAACCAAACTGAGCAAATGCCGCAAGCTCCCTGTACTGGGCCAGCTCCACGCGGATCGGGGCCGAGATCTTCTTCATGGCCTTGATCTGAGCGGCACCGCCGACTCGGGACACCGACAGACCGGCGTTGATGGCCGGACGGAATCCGGAATTGAACATCTCGGTCTCCAGATATATCTGTCCATCGGTGATGGAGATTACGTTGGTAGGGATGTATGCAGATACGTCTCCGGCCTGCGTCTCTATGATGGGAAGCGCGGTAAGGGAACCGCCGCCGTACTCCTCGCTCATGCGGGCAGCTCTCTCGAGCAGTCTCGAATGCAGATAGAATACGTCTCCGGGATATGCCTCTCGTCCGGGCGGACGCTTCAGGAGCAGTGAAAGCGTTCTGTATGCAACGGCGTGCTTGCTCAGGTCGTCATATACCACGAGCACGTCCTTGCCTTTCTCCATCCACTCCTCACCTATCGCACATCCGGCATAAGGAGCTATGTACTGCAGGGGAGCCATCTCGGAAGCGGTGGCGGCGACAACGGTGGAATAATCCATGGCACCGTATTCTTCCAGAGTCTTCACGATATTGGCCACCGTCGATGCCTTCTGGCCGATGGCAACGTATATGCAGTAGACGCCCTGGCCCTTCTGGTTGATGATGGTATCTATGGCAACTGCGGTCTTACCCGTCTGCCTGTCTCCGATGATCAGTTCGCGCTGTCCGCGACCGATGGGAACCATCGAGTCGATGGCCTTGATGCCGGTCTGAAGGGGAGTGTCAACCGACTTACGGGTGATGACGCCCGAAGCAACTCTCTCAATCTTGCGATACGTGTTGGTCTGGATGGGGCCCTTGCCATCTATGGGCTGGCCGAGAGCGTTAACGACGCGTCCGAGCATGCAGTCACCGGTCGGAACCTCAACAACCCTGCCGGTAGTCTTGACGGTGTCTCCCTCGCTGATGTCTCCAGTGCCCAGGAGCACGGCTCCGACGTTGTCTTCCTCGAGGTTCATGACCATGCCGTACACTTCGCCGGGGAACTCCAAAAGTTCGCCCTGCATAGCATTCTGTAATCCGT
>CALGGH010000153.1 GCA_937916415.1 uncultured Lachnospiraceae bacterium | reverse complement strand
GCATATAACGGCCCTGTATTTAATCCATAACTCAGGCCTCTGTGCACAATACTCCAACAGCTCAAGCTGCACCCTGGGATGGTCCAGCAACCTCCTGCCTATCTCAGACGTGACGGCTGATCCTACGTGCAGGTTGTACTGATACAGCACGTCCGGAATGAGCGTCACCCGATCCGCGTACAGGAAGCACGGATACGTAAAAAGCGGTTCCTCATACACCGCATGTTCAGCAAACTTTGCCTCAGCATTCAAAATTAGCTGACGGCTGTAGAACTTGTTCCAGCATCCATAGTCAACCTTGGATGCGTTTAATAGGGGAATCCTGTCTGCATCGGATTTGATCACGATGGTTTCCTCATGTGTGATCTGCAGGTTGTCCCTGCTCTCCTCTCCAAGCGTGCGCCTGTGATTAAACTGGATCAGGTCCGCCCCATCCCGGCATGCCTTATCATACAGAACCTCGCATGAATGCGGAAACAATTCGTCATCCGCATCCAGGAACATCACGTACCGGCCGGTCGCATACGTGAGGCCGACGTTCCTGGCTCCTCCCTGGCGAAGGTTGACGTTCAGGTGGATCAGAATGATGCTGTCCGGAGCCTGCTGCTCGATCCTGTTCATCAATTCCCATGTCTCTCCGCCATCAGCAGAAGCATCGTCCACGAATATGCACTCCAGCTCATCGATCCCGATGGTCTGGCCGCGAAGGGACTGCCAGGTCCGCTCCAGTGATGCAGCACAGTTGTGACATGGGATGATCACGGATATGCATTTGCCGTTTATCTGTTGTGTTTCCTTTGCCATTGATCCTATCCGATTCCATCCATCACGCAGGGAAGAAGCCGTTCATACGTGAACAGCTCACAGGCTTTTACATGCCCCGCGTCCGCTATGCGGTTTCTCTCATCATCATGTTGCAGGTAATACGCGGTTTTGTCGATCAGGTTCTCAACGGAATCATACCACACGATGTCCTGCCCATTGACAAAGTATTCCGAAAACTCCGTCTGATAGTTGCTCATCACGAATCCGCCCGCGCCAAGCACGTCTATGACTCTCAGTGGAATGCCGGTCAGGATGCTCCTAAGCGAAACATTCAGGTTGATCCTGGATGACGCAAATATCCGCGGCATGGCATCCAGATAATCGGCATATCCCATGTATCTCACGTGGACGTCAGCAGGCGGTTTCTGCTGTGAATACAGATCTACGTTAAATCTGCTGCCAAGTGCTTTGAGGATGTTTTTGCGCTCGTTCACCGTGATCTTCTTCCTGACCATGTTTCTAAATATCTCATTGCCTGAAGGCCTGTATGCATCGCCCAGTTCCGCTCGTACATACTTCGATATTTCGGCACACAATTCATCGCTGATCATTTCCGACGGCAAGTCTATGCCATACAGCTGCTCCTGCGCAAGCATGAGCGCATCCAGGTATCCCCTCAGATATTCGGGCAGATAACCAATCCTGGCATAAAAATCATTTTGATCGCTATAGAGGTTACCCAGAAAAGTGACATCATGGTCTGATTTATTGCGGTTCCCTCCGCATATTTTTTCGAGCCGCCTGACGTTGCACGCCAGCGGCACGTAATCTACGTTGTCAAATCCCTCATCCCTGTATCGGCACGCCAGGCCGTAATCAAACAGGCATACCCGGTTGAACGGATTGCCCAGGGTTTTGGATTGAAGCGTCAGATGCGGAGAATCATAAATCCAGGATACGTACGGCACTCCCATGTCACTTGCGGTCTCAGATATGAGAGGAAAATAATCAAAAGAGAACACGCAGTCGTACTTTTGTTTTAGCCTGGCGCGAAGCTTCTCCTTAAAATCGTGATCCTCAGTCAGGTCTTTCATCGGAACGCTCCAGACAGCAGCCTGCCATCCCAATTCCAGCATGCACTCCACACAGTCTTCTTTTGTGATCTCACCCCAGTAATAATATAGAATCTTCATATTTTATCGGCAATCGGCATCGATTTTGTTAATGCCGCAGTTGACAGATGAACGACTTATGACCAAGGTTATTGTATTATACATGTTTCTCATCGGTCAATGCCTCCCGATCTAAAGCTCGGTCTACTCATGACCGGTCAAATTTGATAATATGTTATATAAGATTTATGTAATTGGAGGATGCGTCATTGAAGATACTCATAGCCGACTGGGACAGTTTCGGAGACAGAGACGTGGAGGAGGTCATGCAGGGTCTGGGACACGAAGTGTTCAAGGCACCTTACGTCGAGAGCAAGCCTGAGGAAGTGACCTCCGCGCAGCTGGAGGGTTTTAGGCTGGCCATTGCGGAGCTTCATCCCGATTGCGTTTATTCATACAACTACTTTCCGCCGATATCTGACGTCTGTCAGGACACGGGCCCTCCTTATGTTTCATGGGTATACGATTCGCCCTACATGCATCTATATTCGACATCAATAAATAATCCCGTGAACCGCGTGTTTCTGTTTGACGGCGGATTATGCTCCATCCTGCAGGAACGGGGGATCAGCACCATCCGTCATCTGCCGCTCGGGGTTAACACTGCGCGATACAACAGACAGTGCGGCACGCCATCCAGTCCAAAGAAGCCCGGGCATTTCGATCTGACGACGGGCCGCCTGAACCTGGAGAGCGACGTATCATTCGTCGGCTCCCTCTACACGGAGCAGCGTCACAGACTGTACGACATGATC
>CALGGH010000152.1 GCA_937916415.1 uncultured Lachnospiraceae bacterium | reverse complement strand
TTCTGCGAATTCATCCTGCGCAATATGCTCAAGTTATTTCGTGACAGTTCCTAAGAAAATCGTGCTAACTAAAAAAGTGCCGACGGCGGGACAGTTGAACGGGGTTCAAGTCCCTCCACTCACAATATCAGCTTTTTAATGCCGGCGGCGGGACTTGAACCCGCACATTGTTTCCAATAACAGATTTTGAGTCTGCCGCGTCTGCCATTCCGCCACGCCGGCTTAAGTAAACACATTGAATATGATACCATTTTGACGCTTCATATTCAAGAACCAAAATATGGTACAAAAGGGCATATATGAGATGCAAAATGCTATTAACCGATTCGGTCAACAAAATTATAATTGACCGAATCGGCTAATGATGCCTTATTACCTCGAATCTCTCGAGCTTGTATTTCTCATGCTCTCCTATGCCGCCCTTTTTGCGGGCTATGTCTATCTGATCTTCTACGGTGTCCACTCCGTCCAGGTCAGGCAGAAGCAAGCCCCTCCTGAATCCCTTGCTGACTATTACGCCATATCGTTTGACGTTCAGCTCCTCGGGCCCGGATATGGGTTCGGGCGTACCCAGCACGTCCACGCTGTATTCCAGGTTTCCCAGTTCCTCGGGAAGAATGGGATCAAACCTCGGATCTGAAGTCGCTGCGGATATGGCATTCCTGACCAGTTCAGCGGCAACGTACTTTTCCAGGGGAGCTATGGTGCCTATGCAGCCTCTCAGCCTTCCATCCTTGTGTATGGACACGAAAGCCCCCGCTGCGGTTTCATAGAGGCCCTCATATTCCTGAGTGCCGGGTTCAAGCCTGCCGGAGGCTTCCTCGGGTTCAAGGGTCCTGCCGTCGCGTATGTACGCTTCCAGCGCCATGCGAGCCGTATGCACGTATACGTCCTCCGAGGAGCGCATCTGCCCGATCTCGCGGTCCTTGCGTTCATAGTATTTTTCGAGGAAAAACCTCTCATCATCAGGCCCGGTGGGTTCGAAGCAGCATATGCCATAACCAACCCCCGTTACGTCCTCGTGAGACAGGGCTTCCGCCCTGACGCCCTGTCCGTTAAAGGCTCCCGCCATCATCACGAATGACCTGTGTCCGCATTCCGCTGCCTTATCGCAAAAAGCCTCGCTGAAGTCAAACAGGCCTTCAAAATCGCCCGTTCCCATGACAGTCATGATGCGTTCGTCATAATCAGGGCCTTCGGGTGCATATCCGTAAGGTCCCGTGGCCTTGAGCTTATGCGAAAGATCTCCGCTGGCCACGTAAACCGCCCTGCGGCCGGTCTGTTCGACGGCCCTTCTGATATAGTCACCGAGCCTGTAATGGTCAGCGAGCGGCAGGCCGGATAATCCAATGCGCACGATCTTGAAGTCATTCCAATACTTTCTGATGAAATAAAGCGGTATCATGGTGCCATGATCAAGCGTCCTGTCACGTTCTCCCATGAATCCTGCCGGGAATTCTTCAGTCTCAGCCAGATGAACTATTTCATCAGCCAGCTCGTGATCATAGGTTTCGTTAAAGCTGACCTGAGGAGCCCTGTAGCCTCCGAAATCGCCTTTGGCGGATTCCCCCGGTGATATGTGGAAATAATCGGAATACATGGCCGCATGCGGACTGGATATGATGATCGTCTCCGGCTTCAGCTTCCCTATGCGGTCAGCAGCCTCATCATACGCATTGATCGTGTTCCGTATCTTTTTTTCTTCACCCCTGCCTATGTCCGGTATGATCAAAGGGGGATGCGGAACCATAAAACCGCCTGCTATGCTCATCGTCGTTCATCCTTTCTGCTTTTAATCCTGTCTTATCATCCCGGCCGGAACGCCCGCGTAAGTTCCTTCATCAGACACGTCCTTAATGACCACGGCTCCGGCTCCGATCGTGCATCCGGAGCAGACGCTTAAGTTATTGATGATGGTGGCTCCGGCACCGATCCAGGCGTCGTCACCGATGCTTACCGTCCCGCATACGTGAGCGCCGACGGCAACGTGCACGTAATCTCCTATGGTGCAGTCATGATCCACCGAGCTGCAGGTGTTGATGATCACTCCGTCGCCAATGACGGATCCGGGATTGATCACGGCTCCGGCCATCACGACGCAGCCCTCTCCAAGCACCACGTCCTCGCCCATCGCGCTCATCGGATGAATGAGCGTGACCAAATGTCCGCCTGCCTTTTTTATCGTTTCCTGGATCCGCCGCCTGATGGATGAGTTACCGATCGAAACTAAAAAAGAGGCCTCTTCATCAATGAGCGAGGCAAAATCATCCGTCCTGCCGATGACCGGATACCTGCCGCATTTATGAATGCTCTCATCATCATCCAAAAATATGATCTGTTCAAAGCCATTTTTGTCGGCTATGTCGGCACACACCTTCCCGTGTCCGGACGCGCCGATCAGTATCAGTCTTTTCATCTCATAAAGTTCTCCATGTACATATTATGGTGAATGAAAAGTTATTTGTCGTTTTTAGGATCTGTGCAAAAATAAATTTACATATTGCTTGTCTTGCT
>CALGGH010000151.1 GCA_937916415.1 uncultured Lachnospiraceae bacterium | reverse complement strand
GCTGACGACAAGATGGCGTTTTAAGTAAAGAAGTCATTGAAACGCCACACCAGGACAGCAGAAGATTTTGTCGAACTGGCAGAAGAAGCGGATGAGATGCTTGATAAATCCAACGCATTTCGTTATGCAAAAAAGGCATTCAAACTTGATAAGGACAATCTTGATGCCGAGAGGCTTATGGCGAAAAACGGAACCGCTAACAATCATGATCTTTTGATTTCCCTCATGCATTTGTATGCCTATCTTGAGTATGAGTAATCGGCAGTCAGTCTTCTTTCAAAATTTGAAGGACATGATGAGACTCAGATGGTGCTGCCGATGTCAATTTTGTATTATAAACTTGGCAACCATGATAAGGCCATTGAATATTTAAACAGAACCCATGCCATAAACAAGGATTTTAAAAAGTTTATCAAGGGATTTTCCGAGACTGAAATGATGAAGCATATGGGAAACATTTTTGAACATGGCGGATTTACGCCTTTTACTATCGAGGAATTGATCATGGAAATACATGAAAATGACCTTCTCTTTGATACTGTACCATTCTTTACCGAATGGGCATCAAGGGAAGTATAGGGCGATCGGAGACGAAAAGAAGGTCGCCGAAGTCATCAGGAACTCAAGTGGAACCGCTCAGCCAGGGCCGCCATCAAGCAGATCGGGGACAGGGAATACGCCGGAGCGCTGTCAGGCTACAAGGGAGAAATGCTCCTCGCGGGGATAAACTATACCAAAAAGACCGGCAGATACAGCTGCAGGATTTAAAAACTGACGAACGGATGCCCCATGGGGACGGAGTCAGAGGGTCATTTAATTACACTCGGGGACGAAGTCAGAGGGTCACAGACAGACAGGCTTGATTTGAGCCTTATGAAAGTTGTGATCAACAGGCATCCATGCCATTGACATAAGGCAAGATACTGGAGATAATAGACAGTTTTCCGGCGGACATAGAGGACATGAAGCAGAACCTCAAGGTGCAGTCTGAGAGCCAGGACCGTCAGCTCAAGCTGACCGAGGTGCTGGCAGAGCAGATAGAGAGCATTGAGGAAACGACGCAGAACGTAATCAATAAAATTGCTGAGAAATGATCGTGATTCATCATGATTGGGCAAAAGGTTTATTTCAAACTTCGGGCGGTCTTCAATGGCCGCCTGTTTTGTGATATCATTATTCAATGAATTGTTTCGGCAGCCCGGTACGCATCGGTAACTCCCAATAGAACATAGGTAAGATTAGAAATGATATTAAGAGACAAAATAGAACTTAAAGACCTGATAAACACGGGAAACAGATATTTTCCTGACATGATTAAATTCTGCATTGACATGAAACGCCGGGTTGTATGCATAGATGAAGAAATGCATAATGACATGGAACATGTCCTGTTCGATGACGGTTCTGAATATGCGGATATCTATGGCGGAAACATTATGACAGACTGCGATCCTCCTGAAGTGGTATGGGAAGCACATCCGAACATCGAAAGAAACATAAGTCATGGGGGACACGGACGACTGCTTACTGACGAGAGAACAATAGATGAGTTGTCAGAGATTCTTTTTGAATGGGTGAAGTGATATGGATAAGAGTTCGTGGGAAAGACTGTCATTCTTTGAACAGCTGTCAAACATAGATGGTGACGTGGAAAGAATGATCAGGGCACATAATAAGTATTTGGATGGAGATAGTGAAGTTGACAACGGATTTTTTTATCTGAGAAACATCAAGAAACTTATCACGATGACTTTCATGGATCCCAAAAATTTCGTAAAGGGTTACCGGGTCATAGAGATCATGGACGAATATGAGAGCCTTAAGGAATACCTTAACGGCGAATATGATGAAGATTACGTGAGACGTTACTGGAACCAGTATACCCGGGCCATATCATGAATGTCCTATGTAAGACCTTGATTTTCGGGAGGCGTGATGCTTTTTTTGATACCATGTTAAATCGTCTCTTGAGTGAATGTTGTAGAAATAAACGGCTTAAACCGTGAATGGCTGTTTTGTTTTGTTCGGGAGGATCGTGGCATCACAAACAGGCGGTCTTCAATGGCCGCCTGTTTTGTGTTATCATAAAGTAAATATTTAACGGACTTCCATGAAATGAATGGTGTTAGCATGAAAGTGGGTCAGTGGCGATTTTCTTCACGGTAATGGCAGGGCGTGTGGAATGCCTGTTTGGCAATAACGACCCCTTTTTCAACTAACGCCAAATGAATTGAACGGAGATGCAATATGGGGACTTACGTAAATCCCGGAAGCGAAAGCTTTCAGCTTGCAATTAATTCGGACATATACATAGATAAAACGGGACTGTTGGAGGTTCTGAACCATGCCATTGGAAAGGAAAACCATTTTTTCGCAGTCAGCCGTCCCAGACGCTTCGGCAAGTCAATGGCCGCCGGGATGATAGATGCCTATTACAGCAGAGGCTGTGATTCCGAAGAGCTTTTTTCGAAGTATGAGATTTCGAGGGCTCCGGATTATAAGACGCACCTGAACAAGTACAACGTGCTGCATTTTGACACGTCCACTTTTTTGAATGCCGCAAAAACTCCGGATGAAGTGATCCCGATGATGGATGAAGCACTTCTGGAGTCCATGAAAAATGAGTTTCCGTATCTTAAGGACGAGAAACCGGTAAATACCCCTGCGGCAATGTTTTCGGTTTATGGGCGTGAGGGAATACGATTCATGGTGATCATCGATGAATATGACTGCATCATCCGTGACGCCAGGGACGATGAGAAGCTGATCACGGATTATCTTAAATACCTGCGCGGCTTCTTTAAGACCGAGGAGTCCAAGAAATTCCTCGCGCTTGGTTATATCACCGGAATATTGCCGATCAAAAAGGCAGACGGTGAATCCGCCCTTAACAATTTTACCGAATATACCATGATCTATCCTGGGGAGCTGTTAAGGTATTTTGGATTTACGTATGAAGAAATAGAGGAAACGTGTAAAAAACGTGAGCAGGATCCGGAACCTTTGAAGAAGTGGTACGACGGATACCTGATGAACGGAATTGATTCAAAACAGGTTCACGTATACAATCCCAATTCCGTCGTTCAGTCGTTGCTATGGAGATCACAGCGAAGCTTCTGGAAAAACACGGGGGCCTTTGCCGCACTCAACAATTACGTAGCGCTTAACATGGCCGGCTTAAAGGATGACGTTATTGCCATGATCGCGGGAGAAAGTCGAACCGTAGACATTTCCACGTTTCAGAACGACCTGACGCATTTTAAAACCAGGGATGACGTGCTGACGGCCCTGATCCACATGGGATACCTTGGGTATGATTTGGAGACCGGTGAGTCTTTCGTCCCTAACGAAGAGGTCAGGGAGGTGTTTGAGAGCGCTGTAAAAGTTGGAGACTGGACCGACGTGCAGGATGCACTCAGATCTTCGGATGCGCTGCTTAAGGCCACCTGGGCGCGAGACGAAAAGAAGGTTGCCGAAGTCATCGGCAGGTCGCAGCAGGACTATGCATCCATCATCAATTTCAATGACGAAAACGCCCTGGCCTGCGCCATCATGATGAGTTATTACACTGCCAGGAAGCACTACTACGTAAAGCGTGAACTCCCTGCCGGAAAAGGCTTCGCCGACATAGTCTTCATTCCAAGGAACGAAGGAGGGCATCCCGCGATGATCGTGGAGCTTAAGTGGAACCGTTCGGCGAAGGCGGCCATCAAGCAGGTCCGGGACAGGGAATACGACGGAGCGTTGTCAGGCTACAAGGGAGAAATGCTCCTCGTGGGGATAAACTACACCAAAAAGACCGGCAGGTACAGCTGCAGGATCGAAAAACTGATGAACGGATGACCCGCGAACGGATGACCCACGGACGGAGTCAGAGGGTCATGATGACACCCGGCGGCGGCAGGACATGCACGCCCGGCAGATATGCGATATCTGAGATAAGCTACAAGAGGTCGCCATTGGAGAATGCTGATTATGAGATCGTCAGCCGGGCCAATAACGCCAGGGCCGGTAAGGCGCAGATGGTCATTTGCGGCAACGGCAGCTATTACGGAACCAAAAAATGCACTTTTAAGATACTTAAGCCTGCCATTAATCCTGACGCTTCGGTAGATGCCGCTAATGGATTTGAGGATGTAATAGGAGTTCAGACGGATACGGAAACGGGCGAGGTTTCAAACGCCCGGACCGTGGTCGGCAGCGTTGCCGATAACGGACTTAGCATCGACGTATCCGCCGGCACGCTTAAAAAGTCCGCCGAACTGAGTGCAAGGCCCCCTTCTGCCGACGAGATGGCCGTCATGGGCATGCTTGATCAGGGAGCCGAAAGGATCATTTCGCCGGTCGAGATCGACCTCGACGGATATGACGGGAGCGGATTCGGATATGGTGAGTTCACGCTTACCATGCCCATCGAAGATGACTCTGACCTTGGGACTTATATCTTTTGTACCTACGACGAAAGCACCGGAGAGATCAGATATCTGTATCCGGATGACTATGACCTGACGGCCGGAACCATGTCCGTGTCGCTGCCTCACCTGTCCTCATGGTGGGGAAAGAAGATGACCAGGCAGGAACAGATCGAAATGTTCCTGAATGACTACAGCACCAGGAATACTCACGGAGGATTTCCGAGAAACTTGATCCTAAACTTTTTGATTCAACGACCGGGGCCTTCATAGGCAGTTCTTCTGCCCTGACCAGGATGACTGCCTGTTTCTCGGAGGGCACGGATGAAGGTTTTAAGATGGGCATGGAGGAGCTGGGAGGCATACTGTGGATGAGTATTGAGGAATGACCTGCGCTGATGCGTGATCATATTGGAATGACGCTGGAGGAGTTCTTAGAAAAGGATGATTTAATCAGTCTTTCCTTAGGCTCTCGATCAGTCCTTCGAGGACTTCATAATAATTTTCAAATGTTTTGGACACGCACCCG
>CALGGH010000150.1 GCA_937916415.1 uncultured Lachnospiraceae bacterium | reverse complement strand
ATGTATGCGATGCCGCAGATGTATGCGCAGCCAATGCAGCCCATGGGAGTTACGCCGGCACAGTTCCAGAACCTGGCACCCAACATGGCCGGCATCGCGGGAGGCGAGAATATCGGCATAATCATGGACGTTCCGCTCGAGGTTACCGTAGAGCTGGGACGCACGAGCAAGTCGATATCCGAAATCCTTGATTTTGCTCCTGGTACCATTCTGGAGCTTGATAAAATAGCGGGTGAACCCGTAGACGTCCTTGTCAACGGCAAGTTCGTTGCCAAGGGAGAAGTAGTTGTCATAGAAGAAAGCTTCGGCGTTCGTGTCACAGAAATTATTAAACAATAGGAGACAGAGAAATGGCAAAAAACATTTTAATTTGCGATGATGCGGCATTCATGAGAATGATGATCAAAGACATTCTGACCAAGAATGGCTACAACATTGCAGGAGAAGCTGAAAACGGAGCAATGGCTGTTGATAAGTACAACGAGACCAAGCCTGATCTCGTGCTTATGGACATCACCATGCCCGAGATGGATGGCATCCAGGCACTGAAGAAGATCAAGGCTAATGATCCCGCAGCCTGCGTCATCATGTGCTCGGCAATGGGCCAGCAGGCGATGGTTATCGAGTCCATCCAGTCCGGCGCCAGGGACTTCATCGTTAAGCCTTTCCAGGCTGACAGGGTTTTGGAAGCCGTACAGAAGGTTTTGGGCTGATGCTTGGCTCCACCGGCCAGCTTATCGTCGTATTGGTCGTATTTGCCGGGGTGCTCACAGCCACCTGGTTTGCTACCAAATGGATCTCCGGATACCAGAGGACCGGCCGCGCAGGCAGCAACATACAGTTGATGGAGTCTGCGCCACTGGCTGCCGGGAAATACGTACAGATACTGAGGCTGGGCGATAGATACGTGGCGGTCGCCGTCAGCAAGGACAATGTCACCATGCTGGGAGACATTGATGAAGATGCGCTCACTTTTCCGGAAAAAACGGAGGGAAGCGCGTCTTTTAAGAGCATTCTGTCCGGAGTTAATCATGAGAAGAATAATCGCTGTTAGAATACTTATGTGCCTGCTGATCACGGTAGGCATATTGTGTATGCCGATGGCGGTGGCCATGCCGGTGCAGGCGGCCGAGCAGGCAGACGTCGACCATCAGCTGACGGGATCCAGGGAGGATTCCACCAACATAGATGATCCCGGCACCGCGGAGACGCCCGAGGACCTGGCCGACTTAAACATAGCCAATACGGTTACCATCACCTACAACAATGGCAATGGCCAGATCAATGGCGCACTGAGGATCCTCATCATTCTGACGCTCATCGCGATAGCGCCTTCGCTCGTCGTGATGCTGACGTGCTTCACCAGGATCATCGTGGTGCTTCATTTCACCAGGATGGCCCTGAACACCCAGACGGCACCTCCCAACAACGTGCTCATCGGCATCGCGCTGTTCCTTACCTTCTTCATAATGCAGCCCACGATAATGAGCGTATATAATGAGGCGGTCGTTCCGTTTGAGGCCGGCGAGCTGGACACCCAGCAGGCGCTGACCGCAGCCATGGATCCGATCAGGGAGTTCATGTATCCGCTTACCCAGGAAAAGGACGTGGCTACCTTCATGGAGATATCCCGCACCGAGTGGGACGGCACGCTGGAGTCCATACCCAACCTGGTGCTGATCCCCAGCTTCATAGTGTCGGAGCTCAGGAGCGCCTTCATCATAGGCTTTTTGATATACATACCTTTCATAGTCATAGACATGGTCGTGGCATCCACCCTGATGAGCATGGGCATGATGATGCTGCCGCCGACCACGATATCGGCTCCGTTCAAGATACTGCTTTTCGTCATGGCAGATGGATGGAACCTGGTCATCGTCAATCTGGTAAAGACGTATTTTTAAGGAGGTCACATGACTATAGATGACATTACCAGGATCGTAAGGGACGGTCTGTTTACGATCATCAAGACGTCCCTGCCGATGCTCCTCGTGAGCCTGGTCGTGGGCCTGCTCGTATCCATTTTCCAGACCGTCACGTCCATACAGGAGCAGACGCTTACCTTCGTGCCTAAGGTAATATGCGTGTTCCTGGCACTGACGCTCGCGGGCAACTGGATGATAAACAACATGGTCACCTACATGACGGACCTGTGGCAGAGTTTCGCGATATACATCAGATAACGAGTTATGCTGGACGTTAGGTTTACCTATTCGGATCTGCAGACCTGGCTGCTGATAATGGTCAGGGTCACGTCGTTCATTTTCGTGGCCCCGTTTTTCAGCATGAACAACGTGCCGCGCCGGGTCAGGGTCGGATTCGGGCTGGCGCTTACGATACTGCTTTATGGCGTCGTGGATCACCCGGCCATCACGTTTGAGACCGAGACCGAATATGCGATCATAGTGATGAAGGAGGCGATCTGCGGCATCCTGATAGGACTGGGGGTACAATTGTGCACCACCGTCACCTCGCTGGCCGGTTTCATAGTGGACATGGAGACCGGCATGAGCATGGCGCAGGTGTTCGACGTTAACACCAGGATGCAGACGTCCATCACGGGCGGAATCTATCAGGCGGCATTTACGCTGCTGATGATAGTGACGGGCTTGTACAGGTACATGGTCACCGCACTGGCGGAGTCATTCACCCTCATACCGCTCGGGCACGTCAACCTGAATGCGGACAAGCTCCTGACGGCATTCATTGAATTCCTGTCGCAATACATGTCCATCGCCTTCAGGATAGCGCTGCCGATCTTTTGCTGCATGCTGCTGCTCAATACGGTGCTGGGCATACTGGCCAAGGTCGCCCCGCAGATGAACATGTTCGCGGTGGGCATACAGCTGAAGGTGCTGAGCGGCCTGACGTTATTGTACGTTACCGCCTTTACCCTGCCGAAAGTGGCGGATTTCATAGTGACTGAGATGAAGACCGTGGTGGTCGACATGATAGAGGGCATGATGTGATCCTGAGATACGACCTGCAATTCTTCGCCAAGGACGGCCCGGGCGGAGAAAAAACAGAGAAGCCTACCGCCAAAAAACTGGATGACGCACGTAAGGAAGGGCAGGTGGCGAAGAGCCGGGAGATAGCGAACTGCGCGACGCTGCTGGCAGTATTTGCCGTCTTTTCCTTTATCGTGGGTTATTATGCCAGCAATTTTTTGCAGATATTCGAGATGGTCTACAACCAGATCCCCGACTGGACCCAGTATTACAGGGGAGAGATTCCGGTTGCGGTGATCGTGGGAGGCCTGAGGAACGTAGCCTCTCGCTTTTTGATAATAATCCTGCCCATCCTACTGATAGGATTCATCGTGCCTTTCATCGCGGATCTCGTGCAGGTTAAATGGGCGCCCACTACCAAGCCGCTTAGACCTAAGTTCAGCAAGCTGAACCCGGCCAACGGGATCAAAAGGCTTTTTTCGATGAATTCGCTGATGGAGCTGGGCAAGTCGCTGCTCAAGATCATTTTGATCGGCGCCATGGTTTACGCATACCTTCGCTCCAACCAGAACAGGCTGCTGATCCTGCTTGAACTGCCCGTCATGAGCGCGGTGGCGCTGGTCGGACAGATGATCGTGAACATCGGCATCAGGATCGCGGCGGCATACATCGTCATAGCCGGCCTGGATTTTGCTTATCAGAAGTGGAAATTCACCGAAGATAACAAGATGACCAAGCAGGAGATCAAGGACGAATACAAAAACATGGAAGGTGATCCCCAGATCAAGGCTCAGCAGCGCAGGCGCATGCAGGAGGCTTCGAGGCGACGCATGATGCAGCAGCTGCCGCAGGCCGACGTGGTCATCACCAACCCGACGCACTATGCCGTGGCCATCAGATATGCTCCCGACGAATATGACGCGCCCTACGTGGTGGCCAAGGGAGCGGATTACCTGGCTGAACGCATCAAGGAAGTCGCCAGGGACAACCACATAGAGATAGTGGAGAACAAGCCTCTCGCGAGGATGCTGTATGCCAACGTGGAGGTTGACCAGCTGGTTCCGCCGGAGCTGTACCAGGCGGTTGCTGAGGTTCTTGCCCTCGTTTACAGACTGCAGGGCAGGGTATGACTTGAGATATATTTTTCAGGAAGGAGGACGCATGCGGGGAAAGCTTAGGATAGCCGACATGGGCGTAGCGGTTTATCTGCTCATCGCCTTCGTCATGATGATCGTGCCGATGCCCGAGAGCCTGCTGGACGTCTTCCTGACACTGGACATGGGGATCAGCTTCACGATCCTCTTTACTTCGATGTTTGCGGAAGAAGTCCTGGGCATGAGCTTCTATCCGACCATGCTGCTCTTCTCGACCATATTCCGTATCGCGCTGAACGTGTCCTCCACCAGGCTCATTCTGGCTCAGGGCAGCGCCGGCAACGTCATACAGGTATTCGGCGAGTTCGTGGGCGGCGGCGACCTGGTGATCGGAATCATAGTGTACCTGATATTGGTCATCGTTCAGTTCATGGTCATCAACAAGGGTTCGGAGCGTGTCGCAGAGGTTACGGCCAGGTTTACGCTGGACGCCATGCCCGGTAAGCAGATGGCCATCGACGCGGACTTGAACACCGGCGCCATTACAGACGCGGAGGCCAAGGAGAGGCGAGACAAGATACAGGAAGAAGCCAGCTTCTTCGGTTCCATGGACGGTGCCGTCAAGTTCGTCAAGGGAGACGCGAACGCCGGCCTCGTGATCACCGCGATCAACATCGTGGGCGGCATAGCGATGGGCATGCTCAGGCAGGGCATGGACATATCTACGGCCCTTAACTGGTATACGATACTGACCATCGGCGACGGCCTCGTCAGCATGATATCCTCGCTGCTCATATCTCTCGCGACGGGCATCCTGGTTACAAAGGGCAGCAAGACGGCTGATTTCGGCTCTGTGCTGGTCAGCCAGCTTTTTGGCATTCCCAAGGCCCTCTACATAGTCGGCGGAGTGCTCGCGTTCCTCGGCATCATCACTCCCCTCAACACGATCCTGTACGTGCTGGTAGGAGGTCTGTTCATAGTGGTGGCGAGAGTGGTGGCGGGCACGCTCGAGACGGCCAAGATCGAGAGCGAGGTTGAATCCGAGGAGGCTGCAGCAGAGGAGATCAGGCAGCCCGAGAACGTCACGTCCCTGCTCAACGTCGATCCGATAGAGCTCGAATTTGGTTACGGCATCATCCCCCTGGCCGACGTAAACCAGGGCGGAGACCTGCTCGACCGAGTCGTCATGATCAGGCGTCAGATAGCGCTTGAACTCGGTACCGTGGTTCCCATCATACGCCTGCGGGATAACATACAGCTCAATCCGAACCAGTACATCATCAAGATCAAGGGCGTGCAGGTTTCGGAGGGCGAGATACTGTTTGACCATTACATGGCCATGAACCCCGGCATCGTGGAAGAGGAGATATCGGGCATCGAAACCCGCGAGCCTTCCTTTAACCTGCCGGCCAAGTGGATCACCGAGGGACAGAGGGAGCGCGCGGAGAGCCTGGGCTATACGGTAGTTGATCCTCCCTCGATCATAGCCACGCACCTGACGGAGATCATCAGGCAGCACATTGCGGAGCTGCTCACGCGTCAGGACGTGCAGAACCTGATAGACAACCTCAAGGAGACCAATCCTTCTATCGTGGACGAACTGGTTCCCAAGCTGCTCGGCCTCGGAGAGGTACAGAAGGTGCTGCAGAACCTGCTTTCCGAAGGCATTTCGATCAGGGACCTGCTGACCATATTTGAAACTCTGGCGGACTACGCCACCACCACGAGGGATACGGACATACTCACGGAGTACGTCAGACAGGCCCTGAAGAGAGCCATTTCAAATAAGTATTTTCCTCAGAACGAGGTCACTCAGGTGGCGACCCTTTCACCCGCCCTGGAGCAGGAGATCATGTCCTCCGTCAAGCAGTCCGAGCAGGGAGCGTACCTGACCATAGATCCCGGCAGGGTGCAGGCGATCATGAAGAGCGTCCAGGACAAGGTGGACATACTCGAGAACCTGGGCAAAAACCCGATAGTCATGACGTCGCCCATAGTGCGCGCGTATTTCAAGAGGCTGACGGAGGAATACATCAGGGATCTGATCGTGGTCTCGTACAGCGAAGTTGACTCGACCGTGCAGCTGAATTCAGTCGGCATGATAGATGCATAAAGCTAAGCTCATACTGAAATGATAATTAAGAAATTTACAGCCAAAACCGAAGCAGAGGCTACCGCGGACGCCAAGAAGGAACTTGGCCCCAACGTGGTGGTAATGAACGTCAAGTCCGTCAAGCAGAAGGGCTTTTTGGCGTTCTTTAAGGCTCCGCTGGTGGAGGTTACCGTTGCCCTGGAGGAAGAGGGAGAGGGTTCCCAGACCAGAAGAAGGGTCGAACCGCCCATGCCCGATCCAGCGGTCCAGTCAGTGCGCGAGGCCATCAGCCGCGTGGGCAGCCTGGTGACCGCGGACCTCGAGAAGGAAAGCGGCAAACGGGAGGCTGAGGACAGGCAGGGCTCCGCCATAGAGGAAAAGCTTGATTCCCTCCAGAGCCTGCTCGAAAAGCAGATCAGCGCACAGCCCCAGGAAAAGGAAGCCGAGGACGATGCGGCGTCCAGGGGAGGCGCGTCCGGGACCGGCAAGACCGCTGCGGCCAAGGAGGATGAGAACGAGATCGGCGACGTGGATGCCGAACTGCTCAAGTTCATGAAGCTGCTGTACAACACGATGATAGACAATGAGGTGAACGAGCACGTCGCCAATTCGATCATCGATGAGACCATGAAGTCGTGCAAGCCTGGCATGCCCTTCCAGCTGGCACTTTCCAATACCTACCAGAAGCTGATCCTTAAGTTTGGCACGCCCAGGGAGATCATGCCCGCTGACCGCGGACCCAAGGTGGTGTTTTTTGTAGGACCCACCGGCGTCGGCAAGACGACCACGATAGCCAAGATCGCATCGAGGTTCTCGATGATCGAGCACAAAAAGGTGGCATTGCTTACGGCAGATACCTACAGGATAGCCGCTGCCGAGCAGCTCCATACCTACGCCAACATCCTGGAGGTTCCCTTTAAGGTGATCTACTCCGTGGAGGAAGTGGAAAAGGCCCTGGAGGACTTTTTTGCATACGATTACATACTGGTGGACACTGCGGGGCATTCGCATCAGAATGAGACGCAGCGCCTGCAGATGAACGAATTCATACATTCGGTTGACGGACTGGCGGAGAACGAGACTTATCTCGTCCTGTCCGCGACCACCAAGTACAAGGACCTGATCAGCATAGCGGATACCTATTCCAAGATGACGGACTACAAGCTCATCTTTACCAAGCTCGACGAGACCACGACGCTGGGCAACCTGCTGAACCTCAAGATCCATACCGGAACGACGATATCATACGTGACCAACGGCCAGAACGTGCCCGAGGACATATCCACTTTTAATCCCCAAAAGACGGTAAAGCTGCTTTTGGGAGGCAGGTGACGGCATGGATCAGGCGACTGCATTAAGAAATCTCGTAAAATCGAATAACGCGGCAACCCGTCCGATCTCGCGCGTGATAACCGTCACCAGCGGCAAGGGGGGAGTGGGCAAGTCCAACACGTCCATAAACCTGGCCATACAGTTCAGGAAGCTGGGCCAGAGGGTCATCATCCTGGATGCCGACTTTGGACTGGCCAACATCGAGATAATGTTTGGGGCCGTGCCGAAGCACAACCTGTGCGACCTTATTTATCAGAACAAGAGCATACGCGAGATAATCACGTGGGGGCCCATGGAGGTCGGGTTCATTTCCGGAGGAAGCGGAATAGCGGGCATGTCCAATCTGGGACGTGAGCACCTGACCTACATCATACAGAACCTGGCGGAGCTTGACGCCATAGCGGACATCATCATCGTTGACACCGGTGCGGGCATCTCGGACGCAGTGCTGGAGTTCCTGGTGGCCAGCGGAGAGATACTCCTGGTCACGACTCCCGAGCCCACGTCGATCACGGATTCGTACAGCCTGCTGAAGGCCCTGAACGTGCACAGCCGTTTTGACAGGGAGTACTCCCGGGTCAAGGTGGTGGCAAACAAGGTGGATTCGGAGGCCGAGGGACAGGCACTGTTTAACAAGCTCAATGCCGTGGTAAACAGGTACCTGCACCTGCCGATATCATACCTGGGCAGCGTGCCCCAGGACCAGCAGCTGGCCAGGGCCGTGATGCAGCAGTCACCGGTTTCGCTGCAGAATCCTACGGCCAAGTCTTCGCAGAGTTTCGAGAGGATAGCGGCCAAGCTGATGAACATAGACGTTACCAAGCTTAACAAGCGCGGCATGGCGGCATTTTTTTCACACATCGTAGCCACCGCGAGAAAAAGCCAATGACAATTATCGTAAACGCATTAAATAAATGCGTTTACG
>CALGGH010000149.1 GCA_937916415.1 uncultured Lachnospiraceae bacterium | reverse complement strand
GTACTTTGTCTCAACCGTTTTTCCATAAACCTAAACCGTGTTTTCTGCTTAAGTCTGATGAACGCCCTCAACTTAAACGCCGAAAGCCTTCTGATCCTGTGTCTTTCCTACGTGATACCTTTTTTGTTTTCCGTGATCACCAACGTATTTCAGCTTGGCTTTTGTCTCTTTTTCCTGAATTTTGCCACGGGAAAGACTGCCTACGTTTCAGACTTGCTCTATGGCTTCTTCCATCATTTAGGGAAATCGCTGAAGCTTAGCCTTGCAACAACGCTGGTTTCCTTTTTCTGCATGCTTCCCTCCGAACCAATCCTGGAGATGCTTCTGGGCACTGCAAAATTAAGCGTTAGCAGGGTGCTATTGCTTGTTCTGGCACAATTGGTCTTTTTGCTGATCTTCCTGCCTCTTGGCCTCGCTCTGTCTCAGGTTTTCTATCTTGCCCTGGACTATCCTGACCTGACCGCAGGTGAGATCCTGCGCTTAAGCCTGAAAGTAATGAAGGGCAAAAAGCGTCAGCTTTTTATCATCCAGCTGAGCTTCCTGCCCTTATATCTGCTTGGGGTTCTCTCCTTTGGCATCGGACTGTTTTGGATCGTCCCTTACCAGAAAATGACCCTGACTCTCTACTATCTGGATCTTATGAAACCTTCCGATCCAGAGATCGCCTGACTTATTCTTCCTCTGCAGAGGATCTTGATTTCGGCTGTCCAATGCTGAGCCATTTCAGATAGCCGTTCATAAAGGGATCCAGTGCGCCATCCAGAACCGCATCCACGTTACCCGTCTCCACGTCCGTCCGCAGATCCTTTACCAGCTTATAAGGCTGAAGTACGTAGGATCTGATCTGATTGCCAAATCCAATCTCCTTTACCTCTCCGCGAATGTCAGAGAGCTTCTCCACGTTTGCCTCCTGCTTTAGCAAAAACAGCTTTGCCTTCAGCATCTGCATGGCCTTGTCCTTGTTCTGCAGCTGGCTGCGCTCGTTCTGGCAGGTCACCACTATTCCGGTGGGAAAGTGCGTGATGCGGATGGCCGACGAGGTCTTGTTGATGTGCTGGCCGCCGGCGCCGCTGCTTCGGTACGTATCTATGCGGATGTCGTCATCCTTGATCTCTATGTTGATGTCTTCCTCTATGTCAGGCATGACGTCCACCGACACGAAAGAAGTCTGCCGCTTGCCCTGCGCATTGAAAGGAGAAATGCGGACAAGCCTGTGGACTCCCTTTTCACACTTGAGGTATCCATAGGCATTTTCGCCGTTCACCTGGAAGGTCACGGATTTGACTCCGGCCTCCTCGCCGTCAAGCATGTCCAGTTCCTCCACGGAGCATCCGTGTCTCTCGGCCCACCTCAAGTACATGCGATAGAGCATGGATGCCCAGTCGCAGCTCTCAGTGCCGCCTGCGCCCGCATTGATCTTGATGATGGCATTGTAACCGTCATATTCATCCGAAAGGAGCGTGGATACCCTCAGCTTTTCAAAGGTTTCCTTAAACCCGTCCAGTTCTTCCCTGATGTCAGGGATGATGGCGGGATCGTTTTCCTCATATCCGAGCTCTATGAGTTCGAGAATGTCACGATAGGAATTATCCAGTCCGTTGATCGTGTCCACGGTATCCTTGAGGTTCTTGGCCTCCTTTACCTTTTTGTTGGATGCCTCGGGATTGTCCCAGAATCCCGGGGACTGCATCTCCATGTCAAGCTCTTCTATTCTTTTTTCCTTGGAAGTCACGTCCAGGGACGCACGGATCTCCGCCAGGGGAGTTTCGTAGGTCAGGATCTCGGACTTCATGTTGTCAAGTTCTACCATATTTCCTCTTCAGCTATTATTTATAATGACATTCCGGGCCGCCCATGACAGTTCTTGTACTTCTTGCCGGATCCGCAGGGGCATGGATCGTTGGGATATATCTTGGCGGTCTCGCGTCTCACGGGGCCCTTGGCCACGGTATCATCCTTGTTGGTGCCGGTAACCTTGGCTACCTGCTCACGCTCAACCTTCTGCTCTATCTTAACCCTGAGCAGCAGCCTGACGGTATCCTCCCTGATGTTCTGAGTCATCTCGTCGAACATGTCATATCCGCTCATCTTGTACTCGACGAGGGGATCCTTTTGGCCATATGCCTGCAGGCCTATGCCCTGTCTCAGCTGATCCATGTCGTCTATGTGATCCATCCATTTGCGGTCAATGACCTTCAGGAGGATCACGCGCTCTATCTCACGGATAGCCTCTGCCTCGGGGAACTCAGCCTCCTTGGCTTCATACAGCTTCACGGCTTCTTCCTTGAGCTTCTGCTTGAGTTCGTTTTTGGATATCTTGCTGCCGATGCGCTCCGGCGTGACCGGTTCAAGCGGGATGATCGGAAGCAGGAGCTGGTTTAACTCGCTTAAGTCCCAGCCGTCCGAACGTGAATCGTCGCTCACGGCCTTGTCCACGCAATCCTCCACGATGTCTATGATGTACTTGTAGATGACGTCGCGCATGGACTCGCCGTCCAGCACCCTGCGTCTCTCTTCGTAGACGATCTCGCGCTGCTCGTTCATGACCTGGTCATATTCCAGCAGGTTCTTGCGGATGCCGAAGTTATTGGACTCGATCTTCTTCTGCGCCCCCTCAATGGCCTTGGTCAGGGACGAATGCTGTATCTCCTGTCCCTCCGGTATGCCAAGGGCGTTAAACATGTTGATCATCTTCTCAGAACCGAAGAGTCTCATCAGATCGTCTTCCAGCGAGATGTAGAATCTGGATTCTCCGGGGTCTCCCTGTCGTCCCGAACGGCCTCGCAGCTGATTGTCTATGCGCCTGGACTCGTGTCTCTCGGTACCTATGATCTTGAGACCTCCAACGCGCCTGGATATCTCATCCAGCTTGATGTCGGTACCACGGCCGGCCATGTTGGTCGCGATGGTCACGGCGCCGTGCTGTCCGGCTTCGGCCACTATCTCAGCCTCTATGTCATGGAACTTGGCATTTAAGACCTTATGCTCTATGCCGCGTTTCTGCAGCAGGCGTGACAGTTCCTCGGATGCGTCTATGTTGATGGTGCCGACCAGGATGGGCTGACCCTTCGCGTGAGCCTCCACCACGGCCTCAACTATGGCACCTAACTTTTCCCTGCGCGTCTTGTACACGCTGTCCTGGTGGTCGATTCGGATGACCGGCTTGTTGGTGGGCACCTCCACGACGTCCATGTAGTAGATGTCGCGGAATTCCTTTTCCTCAGTTACGGCGGTACCTGTCATGCCTGCCTTTTTGGTATATTTGTTAAAGAAATTCTGGAAGGTTATCGTCGCCAGCGTCTTGGACTCGCGCTTAACCTTAACGTGCTCCTTGGCCTCTATGGCCTGATGGAGTCCGTCGGAATAGCGGCGGCCGGGCATGATTCGTCCCGTAAACTCATCAACTATGAGCACCTGTTCGTCCTTGACCACGTAATCCTGGTCCCTGAACATCAGGTTGTGCGCACGCAGTGCCAGTATCACGTTATGCTGGATCTCCAGGTTCTCCGGATCCGCGTAGTTCTCTATCTGGAAAAACCTCTCGACCTTCTTCACGCCCTGAGCGGTGAGGTTGACCACCTTGTCCTTTTCATTGACTATGAAGTCTCCGGTCTCTTCACGCTCCACGCCCATGATGGCATCCATCTTGGTCATCTCGGGCAGGTCGTCGCCACGCTTTAACTGTCTGGCCAGGATGTCGCATGCCTCATAGAGCTTGGTCGACTTGCCTGACTGTCCGGATATGATCAGGGGCGTACGCGCTTCGTCTATGAGCACGGAGTCCACCTCATCGATGATCGCATAGTGCAGTCCGCGCTGCACGAGCTGTTCCTTGTAAATGACCATGTTGTCACGCAGGTAGTCAAATCCCAGCTCGTTGTTGGTAATGTAGGTAATGTCGCAGTTATATGCCGCCCTTCTTTCCTCGGACGTCATCTGGTTGAGCACGACTCCGACCGTGAGTCCCAGGAATTCATGAACCTGTCCCATCTGATCCGCGTCACGCTTGGCCAGGTAATCATTGACGGTCACGACGTGAACTCCATTGCCCGCGAGGGCATTCAGGTATGCGGGGCAGGTGGATACCAGCGTCTTACCTTCACCGGTACGCATCTCGGCAATGCGGCCCTGATGAAGTATGATGCCTCCGGCAAGCTGCACGCGGAAATGCTCCATGCCAAGCACCCTGCGCGAGGCCTCCCTGACTACCGCGAATGCCTCAGGCAATAGATCGTCCAGGGTCTCACCGTCCCCGATCCTTTCCTTAAACTCATCCGTCTTGTCCCTGAGCTGCTCATCCGTCAGCGCCATGACGGTGCTGCGCAGATATTCGATCCTGTCAAGCGTCGACTGCAGCCTCTTATACTCCCTCTCAGAATGAGTTCCAAATACTTTTTCAAATAAATTCATGCTTCACCTCTGCAAAGGTTTTGGCTCTTTTGAACCTGAATATATATTATAAGTCCTACGTGCCAAAAGCGCAAATACGTAAAATGCGGACGGGCGGCCGTCACTTCTTGGAGCCGTGGCCTGCCTTGCCCGACTTGGCATCCTTGGAATCCTTGCCGGACTTAGGGTTCTTGGACTTTTTGTCCGGTTTGACGGTCTTTTCGGACTTGCCGGCCTTGGGCGGCTTCTCGGACTTGAACGTCTTGGCCTTGCCCTCATTCTTTGAATCCTTGGCGGATTTGTCGCCGGCTGCGGCCCTGACCGTCTTCTCTTCCTTGGCGTCGGTTTCTTCCGCTCCCGTCTTGTCGGACTTCTTGCGCTTAGCAGATACCTCCTCAAGCATGGCGAAATATCTCGAATGAGCATCGCCATATTCCTGATTGAACGTCTGATCGTCACCCGAATGCAGGTGGAATATGTAGTCGTGCGTCGATCCAACCATCTGAGGCATGACCCTGGCCACCACGGACACGCCCACGTTGGAGCAGACGTCCGATATCCTCTCTAAGTCCACGAGCAGGTTCATGAAGATGACTCCCACGTCTATGCTGCACTTGCCGACTCTCAGTCTCTCCAGATGCCTGTCCCTGAGGGCCTCCACCATGTCGTCCACGACTTCCTCGAGAGGCTCTATGTGCCTGGCAGCCTCCACGTCCCTTTTTTCGAAGGCGATCTCGGTCTGCGTCAGTATGTTCTCCATGAGATCATCCATGACTCCCAGTTCGTTCTGTGCCTTATGCGAAAACTCCAGATTGTTTACGTGCAGGTTGTTGGCCGCCTCGCCTATGTTCATGGCATGATCGCCAAGCCTTTCGAATTCGGTCACCAGCTTATAATACTGATCCATGATCGTCACGTGCATGTCCAGCGTCACGTGCGGCGACAGCAGCACCAGGTAATTGCTGACCCTGTCGGCCAGCAGGTCTATGCCGATCTCTTCCTCCCTGATCTCATTCCAGGTCTGCTCGTCATATTCGTCAAGCAGGCTCATGGCCTTGCGTATGTTGGTACGCGAGGACTTGAACATGACGTCCAGCACCTTGTAGCAGCCCTGAAGGGCAAGGGCCGGAGTTTCATAGAAGGCCGGATTCAGGTTTTCAAGCAGTTCCGCATACTTGCCGGCCGAATCCGCCTCGTCTCCCCTTATCACGACGTAGCTGAGCTTCTCCATGGCGCCGACCGCGGGAAAGAGAAGGACTGCGCTGCATATGTTAAATATGGTATGGGTGTTTGCTATGATTCCGGAATTAACGGTCATGTTCCACAAGGGATCAATGGCTCCGGTCAGCTTGAGGATCGAGACCACCAGGAAAACCAGAACGGTTTTTCCAAGGTTAAAGATTATGTTAACCGTACCGACGCGCCTGGCATCGGGCTTGGCACCTATCGAACAGACTATGGCAGTAGTCACGCAGTCTCCCAGATAGATGCCCAGGATCACCGAATATATCGCATTAAACTGAAGCTGCCCCGAAGCGGAAAAAGCCTGCAGGATACCGATCGCGGCGGAGGAGCTCTGCAGGACGAATGATACCGCGGTACCCGCAGCGTATCCGATCAGCGGGTTGCTGCCAAACCTCGTCAGCACGCCTCCGAGCGAACCGTTTCCTGCCAGGGAGTCAACCGCACCGGTCATGTTCAAAAGGCCTGAAAAGAGGATTCCGAAGCCTATGGCTATGCTTCCCGCCGTCTTGGAATTCTTGAACGAAAATCCCATGATCAGGACGATTCCGATTATGAGCGCCAAGGGGGCGAGGGTGGATGGCCTGAATATCTGCAGCCAGCCTGCCGCCGACGAGTCAATGTCCAGCAGTCGGATTATCTGACCGGTCACGGTGGTACCGATGTTGGCGCCGATCACTATGCCGAGCGACTGCCTGAGCGATATTATGCCGGCTGCCACGAGACCTGACGTGATGACTATGGCGGCGGTGGATGACTGGATCAGTGCAGTGACGGCCACTCCGAGCAAAAAGGCCTTGAAGAAGTTGTTGGTGGCCTTCTCCATGATCACCTTGAGGGCTCCGGAGGAACTCTCCTTGAGTCCATCTCCCATCAGGCGCATTCCATACAGGAACATCGCCAGTCCGCCAAATAACGTTAGTACGTCAAATACGTTCATTTTAATCCGTGCCTCTTTTGCTTATCTCTTGTCTACCGGTACGTAATCCACGTGATGTCCTACGTATTTATATGCCGGCCGGATGATCTTGGAGGCATTCATGAGTTCCTCCAGCCTGTGTGAACACCAGCCGGGCATTCTC
Source organism: uncultured Lachnospiraceae bacterium (assembly GCA_937916415.1). Classification (GTDB taxonomy): domain Bacteria; phylum Bacillota; class Clostridia; order Lachnospirales; family Lachnospiraceae; genus XBB2008. Next base: position 16,390 of record CALGGH010000149.1, on the reverse strand, counting down.
GCAATCGCAAACATCGGAGTGAAAAGCTCCTCCGGTATGTCAAGCATCTTGTATACGAAGCCTGAATAGAAATCCACGTTGGCGCAGACGTTCTTCTCCAGGTGCCAGCGTTCCATGATCATCTGTCCCGACACGGATTCCACGCTTTCATACAGCTTAAACTCGTCAGTCATGCCCTTTTCTTCAGCCAGGCTGGCAGCCTGTTTCTTGAGGATGACCTCCCTGGGATCGGAAAGGGTGTATACGGCATGGCCCATGCCATAGATGAGACCTGCCCTGTCGAATGCCTTTTTGTCCAGGATGTCGCTTAAGTACGACTTGATCTGATCGGCATCATTCCAGTCGGACACGTTTTCCTTGATGGCGGCAAACATGTTCTGCACCTTGATGTTGGCTCCGCCGTGTCTGGGTCCCTTGAGCGATCCGATGGACGCGGCTGTCGACGAATAAGTGTCAGTGCCCGAAGACGTCACCACGTGAGTCGTGAAGGTCGAGTTGTTGCCGCCGCCGTGTTCCGCATGGAGGATCAGCGCGGTATCAAGCACCTTGGCCTCCAGGTCGGTATACTGGCCGTCGGGCCTCAGCATGTACAGTATGTTCTCCGCCAGGGAATAACCGGGCCTGGGATTGCGGATGACCAGGGACTCGTTACGTCTGAAATGGCAATAAGAATTATAGGAATACACCGCTATGAGCGGCAATTTGTTGATCAGTTCCAGGCTCTGCCTGAGCACGTTGTCCGGGCTGATGCCGTCCGGATCGGCGTCATAGGTATACAGCGTCAGCACGCATCTCTGCAGGGCATTCATGATGTTGCCGTTGGACGCCTTCATGACCACGTCGCGGATGAACCGGTTGCTTAAGTCCTGCAGGCTCTCGCTTATCTTGAGGTAGGCAGTCATCTCATCCTTATTGGGCAGATGGCCGAACAGCAGCAGGAATGACGTCTCCTCAAAGCCAAATCTCCTGCCCTTCATCCCGTTAATTATGTCAACCACATTTACGCCCTGATAATACAGTCGTCCGTCGGCAGGAATGTTGTGTCCGCCAATCATGTCATAGGCCACGACGTCGGATATCTCCGTGAGTCCGGTGAGGACTCCCTTGCCTGAGGCATCCCTTAGTCCCCTCTTTACGTCATATTCCAGATACAGGTTCTGGTCTATTCCGCAAGTTTTGTGCAAATCCTCCAAAAGCCTGTTGAAATCCTCCTTCAGGTCACCCATGGCCTCTATCGTGGGCAGTTCTATCTCAAAGTGTTCATCCTTATACATGCTCGTTTTCTCCGTTTTTAAGTGAGGATCTGTTACAGAATAACTTTTAATTCTGCTTGTCTGCTTGTCTGCTTTTCTGATCGCTTCGTCAAAAATCCTCGCTGTACTAAGGATCCACGCATAATTAATTGTTACAACTTCCTTGCCTGAATTCGCCCATGCATCGTTGTCGTCAGTCGTCGTAGCCCGCTACGACTCCTTCCTCCGCCTTGCCTGGACGAATTCATCCTGCGCAAGTTGCAACATTAATTTATGCGCGGCTCCTAAGTAACGTGCGTCATCACCCAATTACGCCTTATAAATAGTAACACGAAGGAAGGCAAGTCTGCCATCGTTATTCGTTACGTATATTCATCGATAAATCGGGATAATTATGTAAAAAACTCACTTGACAACGCAGGCCAAAAAGTTAATAATATACTGGCTTCTGAGGATGCTATTGAAGGAAGGCCATTAAACAAGCCTCGAAGCAACGTCAGTTCGGGACCTTCCTGACGTAAAACAAAACTACAGGTGCATCGCGACACGCGAGAGAGGAAACAAAAATGAATAACAAGACTCTGTTTATCACCCATGGGGCCATCATAGCCGCCATCTACGTCGTACTGACCCTTTTGGCCAATGCCTTCGGACTGGCCAATTACGTGATCCAGGTCAGGTTTTCGGAAGCGCTGACCATACTTCCCTTTTTCACTCCGGCAGCGATACCGGGGCTTTTTGCCGGCTGCATCATCAGCAACGTGCTGACCGGGTGCATGCTACTGGATACGGTGTTCGGATCCCTTGCCACGCTGATCGGTGCGCTGGGCACGTATTTCATCGCGGTCAGGCTCAAACATGACAGGACGGCAAGGTACCTAAGTCCCCTGCCGCCCATCCTGGCCAACACGATCATCGTTCCCTTCGTGCTGGCCTGCGTTTATAAGTTTGAAGGCTCGATTCCATATTTTATGTTAACCGTAGGAATCGGTGAGGTCATCTCATGCGGCATGCTGGGACTGCTGCTTTTAGCAGCACTTTATCCCAGGAGATGCGCCATTTTCAAGACCAATGTTGAATAACGATTGATATGTTTCTTATGCGGCGGCCTTCCTGCCGGCTGCCCGCTCTTTTTCGGCCGCCTTGCGTATGCAGATCGGCCAAAGGATCATCACGAACAGCATCATCAGGCAGCGCGCTATGAAATTGCCCCAGTGATCACCGAATGCGGCAACGATCGTAGCGCCTGCAAAATACGTCTTCCATGAAAAGGCTATGAACGCTCCGGCACAGGTCATGAAAGGAAGACAGGAAGTGCCTGCGGGGATTTCGTAACGGATGTAATGTCTCTCCAGGTAGCTGCCGATCAGGAATCCCAAAAAGGCTCCGGTAGCCTTGAAGGTGTCATTCATCATGCTCTGGGGATCTACGAGCAGCACGCCGTCCACGTAATCCATTGGATAGGACTTGAGGTTGACGTAGAGGAGCACGGCGATTATGGCTATCACTCCTGCCAGGGTAAGCAGGTCAAGCGTCTTTTCATTGCCGGACACCTTGTCCATGACCTTGCCGACTACCAGGATGATGATCACCGACTCACAGAAGCCGACCAGCACGTCCTGCGGCGTATGCACGCCGAGAAAGTTCCTCGAAAATCCCGTCAGGGCTATCATGACCATGCAGAGAATGGCCACCCATCTTCTCTTGTTCCATTGCCATGCAACCGTGGTTCCGTATATGGCGGTTCCGTTCATCGTGTGTCCGCTGGGGAACGAATAGCCTGTCGCCGCCACCTTGGAATCTCCAGCCGGCTCTATCAGCTCCGAACGTATCCAGGGGCGGTAGGCGCATACCGTCAGCTTGATCACTCCGTTAAGGACCTCTCCGATCCACAGCGTGGATATGTAGCGGTATCCCCACTTTTTGTCAACTCCCCAGAAAACGATGAAGGGCAAAAAGGGCATGATGTCTACCGCGAACTTGGTTATTGCGTTAAACAGCTCGTTGAATATGCCTCCCGTGGCATTCCTGAGTCCCTGCAGGAACAGCAGATACTGAATGTCAAAACTCATTTCATTTCCTCCTACTTTTGCTTTTTTATGGTAAACAACATATTATTTTTGTCGTTCACTACATCCCGGCATCCTACTCATCCTACCACAAAATCCTTCATGATAAAAGGGATTTGACGTGATCCGGAATCGGTTCCGGCAATATCACCATGCGTCCCTGACAAGATTCCGGAACGAACGTCACGGAGCTCGTCACAAAGCATCATGCAGTCATGCCGTGCATGGTCTATTTATGTATATTTATGGTCTGTTTAGGTAGAAAACTTGCAAATTGTCTGACATTTTTGTATCTTGAAAATAAGAGCAGAAACAAGCTGGGAAGGGCGAAGTATGGCTAGCGGCAACATGAATGATTCGGGTTACAAAAGATCAGGAAAGATCATTCTTCACTGCATAGAGGGTGACATCAAGTTTGAGACCGACGAGATCATCTTGATCGAGACTGGAAATCACAGATGCATCATCCACTTGAGCGACAAGGAATACCATATATACGAGAGTTTAGCTAACATGGAAATCATCCTTCGTGTGTATGGTTTTTTGCGCATACACCAAAGCTATCTCGTCAACATGCTTTACGTTCGCAGCATCAACAGCTACATTCTGACGTTTGACAATGGGGATCAGCTGCCCGTTTCCAAGGCAAGATATAAGGAAATAAAGGGAGAATACCTCAAATATTCAGGAAAGAAAGGGACGGTCAGCTGACCATCCCTTTTTTACGTCCCCATTTGATGGATTCATCGGCATTCTGCCGTCAGGCGGTTCATCGCTTAACGATTTATCGCTTAACAATTCACCCACTAACGATTCACCCCTTAAAGTCGATCCGGGTGCCCACCATGCGCTCCGAATCAGCCATGACGCGCGACGTGGCGGCGTCAAAGCCATAGGACTGAACCTTGGAGAAAAGCTCGTCCAGGGAACCTGCCTCGATGGTCACGTATTCCCTGTCGTCAGCCTCCACGGCCTCATTCTCATTGTCGTCACCGTCATCATCGGCTTTTTCAGCTTTCTTCTCACGTGCCTTAAGGATGCGGTCTTCCCGGGCCTTCTTTTCGGTCGCCTTCTTTTCCTTAGCCTTCTGCTCCTTCTTCTCGGCTGCCTTCTTCTCGATCCTCTTCTTCTGCAGCTCCTGCGACTTGCCTACGGTCGCGAAGAAGCTCTCCTTGCCGTTAGAATCCACGGACATGCCGAAGTTCTTAACGTCAGCTCCGCTGCTTGCCAAGCTGTTCCTGGCCTCGGTAAGCTTGCTCTGAGACATGGCGATGATCCCCTCGTACTTTTTGCGGAAGGATTCATCCGTGGCCATGCGCTCAAGCTTTTCATCATCGATCAGCACCACCATCTTGTTGGCATTGCCGTATGCCGCGGCATTTTTTTGAACCTGTGACTTCATGTCGCTGCTTACGGTAATGAACTCCATGTTGTTGAACTTGGACTTAAGCGTATTCAGGTAAGCAGCCGCCTTGTCAGACAGCTGGACGTTGCCGATGGTCATTCCATAATCGGTTTTTTGTGGTACGAGTGAACTGTTTGCGTCGATGGGCGACCAGCCCTTGATCTCCGTCTTAGACACAGTGCTGCCACTGGCCGAACCGGTCCGTGCCGTTTCGGATGCGCTCTGAGTCTTTATGCCGTCATTACGTGCATTGCCGGTCTTCCACGACTGAGTGGTCTGCTGATATGCAGATATTCCATTAATTCCAGACATAACTTCTACCTCCTTGTACTGAAGCCAACCCACGATCAGGTCCCGTCAGGATGACGGCTGGCCAGGGGCTGTAACGTGCGGCTCCCGCATCGGGGAACCATTGACGTCGAAATCCGTTTCGCTGCAGACGTGCCGCGTGCAAAACACGTCTGCTTACATGTTACATAATTGTCTGACAACTTGCAACGTAAAATGCGCAAATTGCAACGTAAAATGCGCAAATTGCATATAAAACGTAATCAAACATGATCAAACGCATCCTGTGGATTAGCCCTTGACCGCGTCCGTCCATGGGAATAATATTATAGAAAAAGCAATTGGGGGAGACAAATGTCTGATAACCGGTCATACGGCAGGGCCAGGATCGAAGTGGATGCCCTGATCTATGAAGCCCAGGACAATACTGAAATACCTTGTAAGATCGACAACGTCAGCGAGAGGGGAATATGCTTCAGAATATCCCTCCCTGAGCCAAAATGTGCCAATCTCCGGGTCGGTGACACCTTACGCTTCCAGTTCACGGACATGCTCACCACGCATTCCACGGATGAAGAGGTGATACTCTCGCACAAGTGCATCATCAGGCACCTGACTCAGGATGATGACTACCTGACGGTTGGATGCTACGTCACCGAACCCGAGTTTGAAAAGTACGTGATACTCAAAAAGATCGCTCCCCTGATCAACAAGATTCAGGACGTTTGATCAGGACAGATCGAACGGGTAAAAAAAACCGGGCCATGCGCATCAGCGCATGGCCCAAATTTACGTCTTGCTCCGTCAGCATCCGCTGACGTAACGTCAGTCGGCGGGTCACTCCTCGTCCGAATTGGCATCCGCCTCATCCACGGTTCCGTCAGAGCCGGCATCCACTTCGTCAACGGTTCCGTCAGAGCCGGCATCCACTTCGTCAACGGTTCCGTCAGACTTAACGACCTCAAGCTTGCATCCAAAACCGAATGCTGCGATGGCGCCTGCAATCAGTGCCCAGGGTGCCGCTGCCAGTCCCAGGATTCCTCCTACGATGCCTACGTTAACGGGAACGCTCAGGAGCACCTCATCATCCCTGCGGATCTGGATCTTGTCCACGTTTCCTTCAGCAACTGCCTTTTTGAGCTTTTCAACGGCCTTCTTGGTCTCATCCTCGAACGTTCCTGTTTCCTTGGGTTCGGGCTGGATCAGCTTGATGGCCTCATCCACGTCTCCGTTTGCCTGAGTAAGGGCTGCCTTAGCTGCCTGAAACTCTACTCCGGTAAGCTCCATTACCTTTTCTACTGCTTCCAACGTGATTTCCATTGTGTTTCTCCTTTCACTACAATTACTACGCTCTTTTCCTTCATGGCGGCGGATCAATCGTCATGGCCCTGCCCTGTTGCCCTGCCGGACTTTCGTTCTCATGACCGTTCGCTCATGATTCCATTTTACTCAAATTCACGTGATAATACACGGCAAAAAATACAAAATAAGAAGTCCTAATTCGCCACTGTCAGCTGACAGCCCGGAATGCTGTTGACGAATATCTTTTTGTTGCCAAATGACTCGATCTTTATTTCGTAGAGTTCGAGAACATTGAACATGGTCAGCTTCTCGACGTCATAAAGCCTGCCGGCACGCTTCGCATAAATGAGATTATACTCGGGACCGGCTTCGACGTTCTCCGGCTTGATGGCCGCCAGAAGTTCCATGTCGACGTAGTGAAACGTGCGTCCTCGTGACGTTACTTCCCTTTCAGCGCCAGAAAATGCCGCAGCCCTTGGCAAAAGCCTGCGGCATCATAACCGTTTATATGACAAGTCTTATGGGAAAGCTGACCAATCAGCGTTTCATCGGCGGCTTATTTGTGATTTCTGCGTTTTCTCAAGGCAAACCATGCGCCCATCATCGCTCCTGCCATGGACATGGCTGCGGCATATGCGCCGGCGCTTGAGTTGTCACCCGTCTGTGGCGAACGTCTTGCACCCAGTACGGATCCTCCGGCCGCCCGTCTGCTGCCCAGCACCTGCGAAGCTCCCGCCAAAGGCGTTGGTTCATCAGGGATGTTGTACGGCTCGGGTTCAGGCAGCCTGTTATCAGGATCCTGATCCGGCGTGGTTCCCGGCGTGTCTCCTCCGGAAGGAGTCGGATTCCCGGGAGTGTTTCCGGGCGTATCGGGATTGCCGGGATTCTGCGGAGCCCTGTAGTAATTTGTGATCACGTAGTTTTCTCCGCTGCCGGAAACCGTTACGCTGTATCCGCTTATGACCGTCAGCTCGCGTACTCCGTACGTCGCCCCGGTGCCCTTCCCGTCAGACAGGACGAGAGGAAGGTCATTCCACTCATGCGTCCATGCGTTAGAACTGTTCAGGGTCACCGTATCAACGTTTTCGCCATTTCTGACCAGTGCCACCTGGATGGATCCGGGCCTTAATCCTGCAGCGTCATCCAGGTCATCCCAGGCCTTTCTGACCGTCAGCGAGGTGGCTCCCGGGCGATAGGAATTGGTCACCGTAAATGACGTGCCGCTGCCTGCAACGGATGAGGTATATCCCGTGGGTACCGTTGTCTCCCTGACGCCGTAGATGATTTCTTTACCGTCCTTGCCAACCTTGGGCAGGTTCTTCCATGTGTAGGACTCACCGTCACGATTGCCGAGGGTGACCCGTGACTGAATGCCATCCACATTGACGACGCTGCCATCCGCAAGCAGGGTAAACGATACGTTGTCGGGCCTGCTTGCATACAGGTTGTTATTGTCGTCCCATACCTTCCTTACCGTCAGTTCCGTATAATCAAACGGGTTCGTGATCTTAAGTCCGTCCACGACGGGATCCTTGTATCCGACGATGCCGGCCTTTTCGCTCAGGGCATAATCATATCCCGTCGGCAGGTCATGGAACTCAAATGACCATGAATCCGACGAAGCGTCCAACCACCTGAAATGATCCTTGTCTGCTCCGGTCAGGTAAACCTCTCCATTCCTAAGGAGCTGTATGCGCTCCGCAAATGCGTCAGCCGCAGGCCTGTATCCGTAAGCGTTATGGGAATCGTCCCATATCTTGATGCCTGCCACGGAGGTTTCTCCGGTATTGATGACCACTGCATTGCCGTAATCGTCAACGTTGGTCAGTGAAGTATATCCCTCCGGAACGCCGACTTCCTCCAGCGCGTAACTCACCGGCATGGCCACGCCTCCGACGCTCCAGTATCTGGGCAGGTTCTCAACCGTAGCCTTCCATGCTTTCACAGGATCATTCGGATTGGCCTTCAGTTCGACGGCATCATACAGATACCATTGATCGGAATCGATGCCAAATACCTTTTTGAATCGTTCAAATACCGAGGTGGCATTCTGTCTGACGTCGACGCTGGACAATACCTTCACGGTAATTGACTCAGGTCTGGCGGCCTCATTGTCAGCCAGCCACTTTTTCTCAATCCGCAGGTCAAGCCTGTCAAGCGTGTTGATGATCGTGACTGATCCGTCGCCGTTATTCACTATCTGCGGGGCCTTGCCATTATTATAGTCAGTCAGCTTCGTATCTTCCCTGACGGCATAAACGATCTCCTCTGCGATGATGCTGCCGGATTCATCCTTGCGAACCTCATATGCCGGCAGGTCCTCGAACGCGTAGGTCCACTTACCGTCTTCACCGACCCTGATCTCATGAGAAAGGTAATCAGCGCCATTCTTAAGCAGCGTTACGTCCACTGCATTCACTCCGCCGTGACGTCCGGCCGGATCATTGGCCCAGGTCTTGTTAACCACAAGCCTGGTAAGGGGCATGTTATGAACGTCTGCCCTGAGCACGCCTGTCTGATCATCCATGACGGCCAAAACCTCTGCCGCCTTGCCCTCAAGCCTGCTGCCCATCTCGTCCGTCTGCACGTATGCGGCATCGTCGGAAACGATCTCAGTTACGTAATAACGTATGATCTCGCCGTTATGGTATTTCGGAAGCTTCTGACCCGCATCGGCAGTTCCGTCAATGACCAGTTTCCATTCAGGTCCGGCAATGGTCTCTTCGATCGGCCCGGTCACTTCCTCGCCGTTGTCGAGGCGCCCGATTATCTGAACCTTCACCTCGTCAGGCATATTCCGTGAACTGCCTATCCAGTGCTTGTCTATTTCGAGGCTCACGTATTCCGGAACGTGGGTATTGGTTATGACCAGGGCTCCGGTATCGGGAACCGTGCCCACGTATTTGCCCTCATAACCCGAGTCGGGATCCTGCACTTCCTCTACGGAGTACTTGATCTCACGGCCTGCGGAATATTTGTCGAGCCCGGTAAAGACGTAACTCCAATGGCCGGTCACGGGATCTACGTCGGGCCTGATCGTCCCTTCAGGAGCGTCATCGCCGATGCCAAGCGTTACGGTGCGCACTATTTCGATCCCGTTTTTCAGATTGATCGTGATCGCGTCAGGACGTATGCCGTCGCGGTCATTATCATCATCCCAGGTCTTGAGCACGCTTACCTCGGTCTCGTCGGTCTCGTAGGAGTTCGTGATGATGGTGGTATTGCCCTTTTCATCGTATTGGTATTTGGTTGCATACTCACGGTCGGATCCGTTTATGCTCTTAACCGTGGCTTCCCTCACGACGTAAGTTATCTCACGTCCGCCATCCTTGTATTGTTTAAGTCCCTCGAAGGCATATGTCCAGTTGTCGCCATCCTTGGATACCGTCACCTTATCAGGATCTGAATCCGTGGTCATTACCGGATCGGCAGTCTCTCCGTCATCCGGCTTGTCCAGGTCGTCCGCGTCATATACCTCCAGACTGATGGCATCGGGCCTCGAGCCGTCCTTATTGCTGCCATCATCCCATTTCTTGGTAATGGTAAAGTCTACGGACACGGGCTCATGCGTGTTGGTGACCAGGAGGCCTCCATCATTGGTCTGACCATATGACGTGTCATAGTCATATTCCGCCGGTATGTCGGATTCCCTGACCGTATATACGTATTCCTTCTCGTTGCCGTTTCTGTCAAACTTGTACTTGTCCAGTCCGGTAAAGGTGATGGTCTGCGTATCGGCAGCTCCCGGCGTAAGTTCCTTGACTGCGTCGGGAACCATTTCCACGTCCAGGCTGCCCTGTCCGCCGTCAACGCGTCTGTACAGCTGGAAGCTGATAATGCCGATCCTGCTTCTGAATCCGTCACGGTCGCCACCATCTTCCCACTTCTTGGTTACCTTCACCTCTACCCTCTCGGGCACGTGCGTGTTGGTTACGTTGATGGTCACGTTATTGCCGTCAGTTTTCTTTTCTCCGTACGTGACGTCGTATCCGGGAACCTCTTCCTCTTTAACGGTGTAGTTTATGACCTTGCCTTCGGCCATTTTTTTGAGGCCTTCGAACTGATAATGCCAGTTATCCTTTGCGCTGATGATCTGGGGTTCCTCGCCTTCAGCCGGACTGCCGTCTGCATAGAGGGTAATCTTCACGCTGCCGGGCCTCAGCAGGTCCGCATTTTCTATCTTGGTTCCATCAGCATTTTCCAATGCATCAGCCCATATTTTATTTCCGCTGACAGATATTTCTTCGGGCGTATATGCATTGGTGACGGTTATGGTCCTGATGCCATCCTTATTGACCGACGGTTTCTGCTTCGAAACGTATCCTTCGGGAATCCCATACTCCTTTACTCCGTAAGCGATCTCTTCACCGCCCGAATACTTGGGCAGGTTCGTAAACTCGTACGACCAATCATTGCCTTCATTCAGGGTGATCCCGTCAGATGCGTCCACGTCTGCGTCTGATGCGATTCCCGGCGTTTCGGCTGCCGCATCAGGAGCAGATCCCTGAGCCTCGCTGCCCTCATTCCAGACAACCTCACGCTTCTCCACGTCATACTTAACGGGCATTCCATTGGCGGTAAGAACCACGGTAACCGTCTCAGGGCGCTTTCCGTCCCTGTTGCCATCATCCTCCCAGGCCTTGTTAACGGTCAGTGACGTGGTCTGTGGCTCATATGAATTTGTCACGTCATAATCTTCAACGACTGACGTATACTCAAACGTCTCTTCGGATTTGACGTAATCAAACTTGCCTTCCTCAACCTCTATGGTCACGTCATTTCCATAATGTACCCTGGTCTCGGCGATGGAATAAACGATCGGATTTCCTGCCTCATCGTTTGCATAGAGATCTGTCCATATCCATTCCCACCTTCCGTCCTCGTCAGCCTCAACGTTCTTGGACTCCTGAAGCACGCCGTCTGCATACAGGCTGATTTCGATGGAACTGGGCCTTACGCCGTCCCTGTTGTTGTCATCATCCCAGGTCTTAGAGCCCGACACCGTCACGGTCTTTGGAGCATACGCATTGACTAAGTTGCCATCCTCATCAGTGGAAGACGTATACACGATCCTGGCAGTTTCATCAATGTCACAGGTAATCGTATAGTTCGAAGCATCATCTACGGGTGCATACTTTTCCTCTCCGTCAGCATTACGATAGAACACTCCGGCTTCCTTGACGGAATAGGTGATCACCTTGCCGTCCTTATATTTGTCAAGTCCCGTAAACCTGTACGTCCATGCGTTGCCATCGGCAGAAATGACGGGATTTGGAGTCTCTCCCGCGGATTCGCCCAGGCGTACCTCGTCGTATTGAACAAATTGAGCCTGAACGTCTCCGTAATCGGCATACAGGGCGAGCTTGATGCCGACAGGCCTTACGCGGTCACGGTTGCCGCCGTCCTCCCACTTCTTGGTGACCGTAACCTCCACCGTTTTCTTTTCGTATGAGTTGGTGAAGGCATTGTCCTCGTCCTCCGACTCAGTCAGGACATACGTTACGTTCTTTACGGAAGACGTATCATATACGAATTTTCCCTCTTTGTTTATGGGTATCTCCCGTTCACTGCCATCGGCATCCGTTATGATGACGGCCGTTTCCCTGGTGACGTATTCTATCTCTTTTTTACCGTCAGCGTTTTTATATTTTGGAAGGGAACCAAAGGTCCAGTTCCAGGTATCCCCCGTTCCGGCAGTCACCGTGGCAACGAGAGCCTTGCCATCAGCACGCTTTATGGGTACTTCAGGATCGTCCTTGTCAAATACCTTGATCACGATGCCCTTAGGGCGTACCCTGTCATTATCGTGATCGTCATTCCAGGTCTTGGTTCCGGATATTTCAACAGTTTCCACGTCATGATGGTTGACGAAGACTATGCCGGACTTTGACTCGCCGCTTACGGTCGCGGAATCATCGCCCAGCTTTTTGTCCGTCAGCGCACTGTCTCTGTACGTTCCCTCATAAACTCCGATAAGCTCATAATCGTCAGGTACGTTCATTTCCCTGACAACGTACTTTATGGGTTCAGACTGGCCTTCGGCATTAAGTTGATTCTTGGGCAGATCCTCAAATGACCAGCTCCAGTCAGTTTTTTTCGCAACGTACGTCAGATGGTCGCCATTAGCATCATTCACTTCGCTTCCATCAGGATAATACAGCCCGAATACGACGGTCTCAGGTCTAACGGCTTCGCGGTCGTCTTCATCATCCCAGTATTTGGTTCCGGAAATGTCGATGGTCTCAGGAGAATAGCTGTTAGTAATTTCCCAGACGTTTCCGTCTGCTTTCGAGGAAGGTTCACCGGACTCGTATCCGTCCGGACCTGATATCTCTTCCACTCTGTAGGATGCGTCGAGGTTTTCGTACTCTTTGGACAGGCCCTCCCAGGTATATGACCACGTGTTGCCAATGACGGCAGTGCCGGTAGTGCCGTCAGCATCGTCGTCCAGCGTGACCGTCTCATATACGTCGCTTTCCTCTTTTCCGTCCTTTGTGACGGTCCGGATGAGGTTAAAGCTGACCGGGCCTCTCTTTCCGTCACGGTTATCGTCGTCATCCCAGATCTTGTTAATAGTTATGTCAACCGTCTCCGGCGTATGCCTGTTGGTGAAATCAGCCGTAAGGATGCCGTTTTCTCCGGCCGAATCAGCCTCTAACGTCACGCCCCCGCCGCCCTTATAGGAGGCCAGGCCCTCTCCGGTCTCTTCAACCCTGTAGGTCACTGCCTGCTTATTCCTGAATTTAGGCAGGTCGGATATCGTCCAGTTCCATCCGTCATCGCTATTGGGATTTCCGGATACGGGGACCGACTTCACCAGTTCATCCCCGCCCTCGTCGAACATGCCCACGGCATATACGTTTATAGTGATCGACTCCGGCCTGGACTTATATTTGTTACCCTGATCATCCCAGGTCTTATGACCTTTTATCGTTACGTATTCCTGCTTAAGGCTGTTCGTAAACTCTGCCCTGCCGTCCACGGGAACGCCGTCCGTTGCGGATCCACCCTCATAGTGCTTAATGGCCTCCGCATCCTCCGAAGCCTCGAGCACGCGATAGCTGATCTGCTCTCCGTCTTCATAGACAGGCAGGCCGGTAAACTCGCATGTCCACGTATTGCCATTATTATCGGACTGATCCTGCGCAGAAACAGTCTTACTACCCACCACTATATTTTTGCCTTCGGCATCCGTCTCAACCACTACGAACGTCAGTGAACCGGGCCTCATGCCCCAGCGGTTGCCTTCGTCATCCCAATGCTTGGTAACGATGATATCAGTGGTTGCCGGCTTGTGCGTGTTTGTGACGTCATAACCGCTGACTTGCGCTTCATATCCGTCTACCCGCTCTTCGGATACGGTATACGTGATCTTCTGTCCGTCCTGATATGCCGGCCTGATGCCGAAATCCCAGGTCCAGTTGCCATCTTTGTCCGGCTTCACCTCCCGGCTGTCCACCCTCCGTCCGTTGGCAAGCAGGTTAACGGTGACAGAGCCCGGCCTCATGCGGTCACGGTCATTATCATCATCCCAGGTCTTCTGCCCCCTTATCTCCACGTATTCCTTGACGCGATTGGTAAAGGTAGCAGATCCGGAAGCAAGGTTCAATACGTCGGCATGGCTCTCGTCTGAGGACTGATAGCTGGCGCTTACTCCCTCAAGGGTTTTTTCCTTACCATCCTCCATGGCAACCAGGCTTACGCTTGCGTTTGACCAGTCTATCCTGTACTTTTCGGTGGTAAAGACGGTGCCGCCGATGGTCTGATTCTCGATGTCCTTACGGACGGGTATGTCGATCCGGTATACGGATTCGTCCTTGCTGACGGCCAGGTCTTCTTTTAAGTCTGACTCCCGAAGATAATACGTATAGGTGTAATAATCCTCACCCTCCGGGAAATTCGTCTGGTTAAACGAAAGCTTGCCGCCAAAGTCTATGTTGCCGTTTGCATCATTTACGCCGGTCAGGATAACGTTGCTCGCATCATAATCAGTGGATAAGGTGAACTGATAATCCCCGGCAGTCTGCCTTGCCTCAGTTCCGTTCCCATTCAGCAATGCCTTGGTTGCAACCAGCTCCAGCGACTTGCCCACGGAGAGCGTGGGCGCATGGTCAGGATCCCCGACCACGATGTATCCGTTGCAAAGGATTCCTCCTCCGTAGCCTGACTTAATGTTTCCTTCCCTGTCATATCCGGTCCTGTTCCCTTCAAAACGGGCATTCTGAATCACGCCCTGTCCATTTATGCCCGGGCCATTGGAGCTGACCAGTATGGCTCCGCCTTCGTGATTCTCGGCAAGGTTATTTGTATAGATTCCGTTAATCGTGATCCTGCTGTTGTTATTGCCCACGAAAGCCACGGCACCGCCGCTGGTTCCCGCGTAGTTATGGTCAAATACGCAATCACTTTCAATGGTCAGGTCGTAACTGCCGCCAAACTCTACGCCACCGCCGCCGTCGCCCCATGAATTCATCAGCGATTCATTGCCGGTAAAAGTCGAACCCTTTATCGTACATGGCGCTCCATTGATCCTGATGCCTCCGCCCCTGTTAGTGGCAACGTTTCCTTCAAAAACGCATCCGTCTACGGTAAATGGATATCCCTTAACGCCGACTGCACCGCCGTTATCATAGGATCTGTTGCCAATGAACGTGCAGTCCGTGACGGATGCAGGCTTGCTGCCGGCATCAAAGAAGATGGCTCCTCCGTCTTTCTTGGAAGTATTTGACTCGAACACGCATCCGCTTACGTCTGCGGCAAGCATGCCATATAAGCTGATGGCTCCTCCCAGGTCACCGGAAGCATTATTGACAAATCTGTTGGTTCCCATGGTTTC
The DNA here is from genome assembly GCA_937916415.1 of uncultured Lachnospiraceae bacterium. GTDB lineage: Bacteria > Bacillota > Clostridia > Lachnospirales > Lachnospiraceae > XBB2008. Next base: position 1,237 of record CALGGH010000149.1, on the reverse strand, counting down.
AAAGGTACATCCATTGAAATTGATGGCGCCACCGTCGTCAACGGCCTCATTACCCTCAAATAAGCAATCCTCGATCTTAACGTACGAACCGTTCCTGGCATGAATGGCGCTTCCATACTGTGATCCATAATTGTTGGTAAACGCACAGCGTGTTGCGGATATGACAGCTTTATCGCCATATACCACCTCATTCTTAAAGCCGTCAAAAAATACGTTTTCAAGGTACAGGCTGCCGCCGGACTTACAGTTAAAAAGATATCCGGGATTGTCATTCGCGCCCTTAAGGCTTCCGCCGATGACGTGAAGGGTAATACCCTTGTTGATTTCGAAGACCTGCTGCGCCTGAGTGACCTTTATCGAATGTCCGTTAAGATAAAGATATACGTCTCCCAAACCGCCCACGATTATGGTTTCATTGCTTCCAAAAACTGCATCCTCGCTCAGACATATGTCCCGGCCCGCCGCAAGGGCTGTCCTGACTGCCTTGGCATCGCCCTGCGTAACCCCGCTTAGGTCATATCCGGCCGGCGTCTGATTGCTCGGTTCCGGATTGTCTGCTTCAGATTCGGCATCCTCATTTTCCATTAGGCTGTCAGGTATCTCGCCGCCCGGCCGGGAGGCGCCTTCATCATTTCCGCCGGTCTCGTCTCCGTTCATCAGTTCTTCAGCATTGCCGTCACCTGACGTCCCCGACTGTCCATCGGGCGACATGTCGGTTTCGGCATTACCGGAACCATCGGCATTATCGATTCCGTCGTAATAGCCATATTCGTCCTGCGAACCGGGATTCGTGGCATTTCCATCATTGTCGCCGGAGCCATTTTCATCACCTTCGATGTTTTCAACGGGTTCTGAACCTGCCTCTCCGGATGCCGCGTAGCTCGTTATCGTGGTCTGAAACAGCATCAGCGAGACCATGAAAACGGCTATAATGGCCTTAAGCGGCTTTCTTCATCCTTTTTTCACTCTTACTTTAATCTCCTTTTTGATATCCTTCCTCCGTCATTATCATATGATCAGGATTGCATGGTTACGTTCAAATTATATGACATCTAAACTTAAAGACACTATCAGCACTTAAAAAAGGTCAAAATCACACCGCAAACATATCATCATGAGCAATCTCACTCATCATTGGGGCGGAAGTCCATTTTTATGAGCGTCAGACACGTAAAACCGGTAACGAAAATCGAGCTGATCGTTATTTATCATGCTCATCAATCGGACGGATGCATCT
>CALGGH010000148.1 GCA_937916415.1 uncultured Lachnospiraceae bacterium | reverse complement strand
CGAATTTTGCCCCGCGGGATTCTGATCGCCGGGAGCATGACTTTCAGCATTCTGACCGCCGGGGTTTTGTCCGCCCGAATTTTGCCCTGTGGGATTCTGAGCACCCTGAGCCTTTCCGCCGTCATTATTATTACCGGGGTTTTTGCCATCATCATTTTGGCTGCCGGTGTTCCGTCCGCCGGGATTTTGACCATCCGGGTTGCGTTCGACGGGATTCTGACTGCCCATGTCATCCGATGACCATCCGGGATTATTTTCCGCCGTGGGATCCGATCCCTGCTGCTGCGACTCTCCGTCCATGCCCCGGCCAGGCTGACCTGACTGATCAACGTTCCCGTCCGGCTGCGTCTGATCGTCATCTGCGTGATCCATGCCGTCCTTTTGCCTGTTCTGACGGAGACCGTCCTCCGCGCAGCTCTTTAGGCGGTCCCGTTTACCCCTGAAGCTGCTTCTGACCGTCACTCCCTCCTCATCCAGGTCATCCGGGAGTTCTATCTTCTCTTCGAGGGCATCCAGGGATATCTCTATGGCGTCGTCTATCCTCTTGCCGCGTATCTCACGGATCACCGTTTCATCCAGGGGCACGTCGCTGCCGTCCTCCGACGTGACTCCGATAACGCGGTCAAAATAATTCATGCGGTATTCCAGTGCGGGATAGGCATTCAGGGTGACCGTGGATGCCGTCTGCGTGGCAGCGGCAGCCGTGATCCCGCCACCTGCGAGGGAAATGGCCAGTGCCGCGGCAATCCCGGCCCCGTAGCGCACGATGAATCTGCCCGCACGCCCGCGACCTGTCACGTTCCTGCCGGCTCCGCTTACGTCCGGGAATGCTGCAGGCGCATCGGCCGTCTCGGGAAGTTCCAGCAGCTGTCCCTTCTGGTATCCCGTGTCAGGTACGTAGCGCATGCCGCCGCCTTTTTCCCATACGGCCGCCTGCCCATTTTTAATTCCGACTACAACGCCTCTCATTGGTCAGCTTCTCCAAACATAAATTTCCATGTTTTCCATGTTTTCAATAATTTCAAAAATGCATTGACAGACGGATCAGCCCGATCAGTCCTTCCTCATTGCTCCTCAGTCATGGCCGGCAGGTATTCTGCCATGCCGGGATAATCGCCGTCCTTGATCAGCGCCGCCGCGATCAGGTATTTGCGATGCTTGTCTATCAGCTTGCGCGCCAGGCCCGTTCTCGCCATCAAACCCTTTACGGGCAGGTTGTGAGTTCGCCTGAGTTCATCCGTCAGGGGCGGTGGCGGCTCGAAGAATGCCAGTATCAGCCTGGCGCATGCGTCCCTGGTCTTGGATGCCTTTGGCGCTTGACCGGGTAAGTCAAACAAATCAATGCCATATTCATTGAGCTCATCCCCGAATGCATCGAGTTCATCCCTGAGGCCCGTATCCACGACCGCGGCCGTTTTTTCCTGAATCTCTATCCTGAGGCCACATTCAGCATCTTCATCGAATTCGCCGGAGAAATACTCCGGCCCGACTGTCAGTTCCGCCTCCGTCCTGCCCTTTGAGCGAAAATGATCGCGGAGCCTGCTTTCCATCACGAGGGCGGCGTAATTCCAAAAATGCCCCCTGCCTTCGTCATACCCATCGATGGCCTCACTTACTGCCGACAGGGCCACCGACCACTCATCATCGCTCATGGTAACGGTACGCATCAGTATCCTTGCCGTCAGGTGCAGGACGTGGTACTGTTCCTCCGTCAGAAAGGCATTCCTGGCTTCCATGCTCCCGCGGGCTTCCATGGCCCGTCTGTCGTCTTCAATTTTGGAATGATTCGCTTCGTCCATGAAAAACAGTATATCATCTCTCATGAGTTAATACGCTCATTAATTTTATAAAATGGGGGTAAATCCCCAAAAAAATACTGAACCCCGGCAAGCATGCAACCCTGCCGGGGTTCAGTGAGGGATTCTCCCATGATCGCGCTGAATCGTTCAGCACGTCACAGATATGGCAAGCGACAAAGTTCTTTTTACTTTGGCGTTTGCTGCGCCGGATTTTGGCCGCTTTAGCGGCATATTTCCTCACAAAATCCGTGCGCATCCGCCGGAGGCATTATAGTGAACGACAATTTATTTTTGTCGTTCACCATAAAACCATCTATCTCATCACCTTAATATTATCCCTTTCTTCATTACCTGATTCGACCCGTTTGCCTCGTCATTCAACGGTAACCTTGACCTTCACGGTCTTGTTGTTAACCTTGGCGGAGACCACCGCGGTTCCCTTGGCCCTGGCATATATGAGGCCGTATTCGCTCACGAAGGCCTTTGCCCTGGCGCTGGTCTTCCAGTTGACCGTCTGATCCACGCCGGTCTGAACCAGCTTCACCACGTCACCCTGTTTGAGGTTCAGCGTATAGTAGTAAGCAGTATCTTCTGGCTGCACCAGCGTGCGTCCTGACGTACTCAGGCTGACAGAGGGATCCTCTACGTGGATGGAGGTTTCGTAGGTCTCTCCGGCGTAACTGCAGGTCAGCACCGTCGTTCCGGCCGAGCTGCCGGTGATGGATATCTTGGCCTTGTCGGTCCCTGCCAGGGTTACGTACTGATCCCCTCCTTCACTTAACGTCCATGCCACTCCATTGTTTTTGACGTACAGGTTCTTGTATGAAATCTTCTGTCCCACGTTCAGATACACGTCAGTCCTGGTCGGAACTGCCTTGACCGTAACGGTTAATTCTGCATCCCTGTCGTTCGCATCCACGCCTTTAAGCATGACGGTGCCGCTCTTCAGGGCCGTAATCCTGCCGGCCTTTGAAATGGAAATGACGTCATTGCCCGCATTGTCCTTCGCGATCCAGGCTTTGGTTCCTTCATCCTGACTTACCTGCGTGTCATCGCCACCGGTCCACGTGGCTCCGGAGGCCTTAAATCCCGTGCTGAACTTAGGCACATAGGTCTGGAATGCGTTCAGGGTCACCTCATCGGAAGCGCTCAGGCTGACGGGGTTCGTTATGGCCTTGACCGTGACGGTCGCTGAATATGCCCTGCCTCCCACGTAGGCGGTAACCTTGGCACTGCCGGTGCCAATGGCGCTGATCATGGCCGCAGACTCGTCATTGACCGCATACTTGTCTCCCGTCACGGACGCAACGCAAGCATTGGATGATATCCAGCTGACGGGCAGCTTTCCGGTATTCCCGATTGACAGGCTCTCCGCGTCAGTCGTTCCGTTCAGCATGGTCAGCTTGCTTAATGACAGCTTAGGCTCATATGCCGTGATCTCGTACGTTCTTTTGTTTTTCGAATCGGTCAGCGTGGCCGTGCCTGCCTTTTTGACGGTTGCCTTGCCGGTTTTGGCAGCTACGGAAACTACGCTCTTGTCGCTGCTGGTCCAGATGCCTGCGCCAAAGACGTATGACTGACCTTTTACCATCTGAACGGCATATTTTTTATTCGTCTCACCGGCAGCGGCATCTGATTCATCCCCGGTTGTTTGTACCTCATTATCCTGTCCCGAAGCGACGTCCTCAGTCAGTTCTTCAGCGACGACGTTGGTTTCACTACCATCATCAGTTCCGCTTTCGCCTGATGAGGTGCCGGCATCAGTTCCGCTCTCACCTGATGAGGTGCCGGCATCAGTTCCGCTCTCACCTGATGAAGCGCCGCCGTCGCCGTTATCCGCAGAATCCTCGTCATCGAGGGGACTTACCGTCTTTTGATTGGGATTTGATGCACTTGACGGTGATTGTGCCGTAACGGTCACGCCGCCCGTTCCGTTGGTGATCACGTATGATGCACCTGAAGTAAGCCCGGAAGAAGCAAACATCGCAAATGATGCCGCAAAAGGCAATTTCTCTGAAATAATCACATCATTTCCGTTCTTGACGTACAGGGTGTCTTCCGCGCTGAACGATATGGCAGAGGCCGCGCTGCCGGGCTGATTTCCGCCGGGCTGATTCCCGCCGGGCTGATTTCCGCCGGGCTGATTCCCGCCGGGCTGATTTCCGCCGGGACCCGCCCCTTCAGCGGTAACGGACGTCCCGTCTTCTGATGAGTCTGTTTCGGCCGTGCCGTCATCTGACGTAAAGCTTTGCTCCACTGAGGATGAATTCATTGCTCCGATGCCATTGAAACCCGATCCGGGCTGATTAGCGCCGGGACCCATCCCTCCCGAAGCTCCCGTGGAAACGTATACGCCGTCTCCATATCCGGGCAGGCTCTCACTTGCCATGCTGCCGGATCCTACGGCCAGCACGGTCGCCTTGCCGCTCAGGGTAAATCCCGTGTCGTGATCAAGCGGAGCATTGTCTCCCGAGGACTGTCCGAAGACATATACGTTTCCGCCCTCAATATCCAGTGTTCCGTTACAGTCTATGCCGTCGCCATCTGCGCCATACGTGATCTTCTCGCCGCCAAGAATTACGGAATGAGAGTTTTCGCTGTCGATCTTGACTGTCAGCGTGCCGCCGTAGATCACGCAGGTGTTGTCGTTACCGGACGTAGACGTCTTGACGTAGTTGCAGTCTTCGTCATTCGCAGAATCATAGACATAGCTCACCGTCTTGGATGAAGCGTTGATGCCGTCATCCACGGTATTGAGCGTTATGGTCGGACCGTTCTCCTGACCGCTTGTGCCTATGATGACGTTGCCTGCCTCAATTCCCTCAAAAGCCTGGGTTACGTTGACAGTGGCGGAATTGATGACGTACAGGCTGCCCGCTGCCCCTATTCCGTCATCCGAGGAAGCGACGTTGATCGTGCCCCCGGTAACGTATATGTCATTGTTGGAATGAATCGCGTCATCAGGACTGCCGATTATGTATTTGCCCGAGGAAGTGGCGGCATATCCGCTCGTCGAGACCGAATTGGCCTTAAGTCCGGCTGCGGTAGTGTCTATGTTGATCGTGCCGCCGCTGATCCTGATTCCGCCGGAAGCCGTGGTCGTGGTCGATGCCGTGCCGTCACCGTAGCTTTTCGTTGCTGCCTTCGTACCTGCCTTGATGCCCTTGTGTGAGCCCGTGTCCACGTTGACCCTTTCGGTCTTGGTGCTTCCGTTTTCCACGATGGTATTGTAGCCCGACACGTTTGATCCGCTCACGTAGTATTGGGTTGAAGCGTTTTCATATGTCGTAGTTATGTTAACCTGCCCTCGGGATATGTTCACGTTTTCCGCCTGGATGCCGTCACCGTATATTTCATCAGTGACGTTTACCTTACCGCCGGATATGTTGACGTTTCCTCCATCGGCAGTGTCTTCCATCTTGGCCTTGAGGCCGTCTCCGTAGGAACGTGAAACGTTCACCTCACCGGACGTTACGTTTATCGTGCCATCCTTCGCCTTCACCGCATCATCATACGTATTTGATGTATTCAGGATGCCTCCGCGCACGTTGATCGTGCCGGTCTTGGCTTTGACGGCGCTGCCGTTGGCGAAGGTCACGTTGACCGTTCCGGAAATGAAGTTAATGGTTCCTTCCTTGGCCGAAATGCCGTCAGCCGGATCTACGGACTCACCGTTATATTTAAAATCGGTATTCGTAGGCATCCCGTCCTCCACGTTCAGCGTGCCGCTGCCCAAAAAACTGATGGTCGAAGCCGGAGCCTTGATGACGGCATCGGGTTCTTTGACAAAAGATGAACTGCCTGTCAGGCTGCTCGTGCCCGTCAGTACGAAGTTGACCACGCTGCCGCTCTTTTTGACCGCAATGACCGGAAGGTCCTTTCCGGCTGTAGCGCACAGCCCCGAGTCATCCAGGGTAAGTCCGTTCAGATTCAGGGTGACTCCATCGGTCAATCCCTCTGCTATCGTCACGTAAGCATTGACTGCCTCTCCCGTAAGCGTATACTCGCCGACTGCAGTGATCGATACGGCGGTGACGCCCGTCTTATCAGTGGTTGCCGTTATGCCGGATGCTCCATCCGACAGGATGGCAGAAGTGCCCGTCTCCGATTTGGAAAACGTGACGGTTCCGCCACCCGTCCCGGCATCATCTGACAGAAGTGCGTCCACGTCGTCCGTCTCCGCAGCATCCGCATCAGGGGCTGATGCCAAGGATTCCGCGGAATCACCGTCCGTCACAGAAAGGGCGGCATCATCACTTTCTCCCGTGTCGGCGCTCGCGGCCGTTTCATCGGCATTGGCATCCGTAACATCCGCAACGCCTGATTCCGCATCGATTACCGATGCATCGTCAGCTTCGTCTCCGTCAGTTTCTGACGCTGCTTCATCATCGTTCACGTTGTCTCCGGCACTCTCTGCCGTCTCCGTGACGGCATCGTTCCCGGACTCCGCTACGGCATCAGTCAGGTCATCGATCGACTCAATGACGATCTCCTCGTCCGAAACCGAAACCTTGCCCGTCTCTCCTTCCATCGCACGTGCGTTGACGGAAGCCGCAGGAACTGCCGTGATGATCATCGCCGCTGACAGCGAAACGGCCAGCATCCTGCGTGACAATGATCCTAAAATCAGTTTTGCTTTCATAAGTAGTCTCCCTTCATAAGTAATTGATGCCTGCGACATGCATGCACCTAACGGTTTCTCTTCGTCCGGCCTCTGCCGGCGAAACTCTTTGAAGGGTTATACGATGGATTGATTGAAAAGAAGGGGGTAAGAATGAAAAAAAATTATTGTTCCGAGAGAATATCTGCGATCTTGGTTTGGCATTCCTCTTCCTCCCGGATGACGTCTTCGCGATAGGCCCTGATCTCGGCCGCGGACAGAATGGTCGATGACGTCCAGCGAAGACGCACTGCGGCGCGTTCGGTCTTGATCACCGTCTGATAATACAATGGGCCGACCGTAAGAAGCCTCAGGGCTTCCTCCTCACTTAAGAATCCGCTGGTCGAAATGCCCATTTTGCTCCCTGGCCCATCGCCTGGAAAAGTCCGGATCGTCGGAGGTATGGAATCCCTGTCCGAAATCTGCATTCTTCCTGCCATGGTGAACGTCCGGATTTCGAATCTCCACGTATCCCACATGATGCAGCCGCAATACGCTCATGTATTCAATCACTCAAAAACGGTTGACGTAACGCAGCGTAAAACCGTCCTCCAAAACATGCTCATTCATCTATTACCCTGGCTTCCACCTCGATCGCGTTCTGCTCCTGCTCACGCATCCTGCGCACCTTGCCGCGTCGGTAGAGTACCCACAAGTGGCTGACCGAGGATATGACCATCAGTATGCCGACTATGCGTGCCACGGCCTTGGCCGCGTCATGCGCCCTGAAAAGGAGCAGCACGCCGAATCCTATCGTCACTATTCCTATCAGGAGTCCGACCCACCAGTATTTGTCCTTGCCGATCAGCTGGAATGAATCAATCAGCGATGCCAGTCCGTGAAGGCCGATGATTATGCCGGCTATGACCGGCAGCAGCGAAACCAGTATGTAGGGCCTGATCACTATGACGAGTCCCAGGATGATCAGCACTACGCCGATTCCGACTCCGAAATAACCGGCGGCACCCCCGCTCATGAGGCTGATTATGGCTTCAATGGCGCCAAATGCGATCGCTATCACTCCCAGCACCCTGGCGAGCGTGTCCAGGCTCTCTCCCGGGTAAATGAGCAGTATGACGCCGAGCAGTATCCACAGGATGCTCGTGATGAGCGTGCTCGGTATCCTGATCCTCCTGACGTTTTCCTTCATTGTGCGATCCCTCCGTTTATGATCTAAGGATCCACGCATAATTAATTGTTACAACTTCCTTGCCTGAATTCGCCCATGCATCGTTGTCGTCAGTCGTCGTAGCCCGCTACGACTCCTTCCTCCGCCTTGCCTGGACGAATTCATCCTGCGCAAGTTGCAACATTAATTTATGCGCGGCTCCTAAGGAAATTGGGTTTTTTCATAAAAATCCTGACATTAAGCCTGGAAGTACCTCCATGTACTTCCAAACAGGCAAATACGTCATCCTGACGTTAAGCCTGGAAGTACCTCCATGCTTTTCGTTCACTATAAGTATAACCTCGATCCCGCGTCATGGCAAATGCCGGACGTCACGTTACCTGCCCTTTATCTCGATCCGGTCCAGTATGCCCTGAACGCTCACGCCCGTGTGAGTCAGATACATCCTGGTCACGTCCTCGACAAAGGATGCGTCGGCCCCGGTCTTTTTGACTATCTTCGCGATCGGGAAACCTCTGTCGACGTATTTCATGATGCGTTCGGTCAGCGGCTGCAGGTGCGCCATGTCAGCATTTCCGGATGAGCCGGATGCGGCACCGTCCACGCCTGCTTTTCCGCCCGGACTTATCCCGCCGGCTTCATCGGATGTGGCATCGTCCATGTCAGCTTTTCCACCCGGACTTTGTCCGACAGCTTCTCCGGACGCTGCATCTCCAAGATCCGGTTCCACGCTCCTGGCATGTCCATAATATACCCTGCGCGGCCTGCGGGCCAGGAGCATTTCCCACGTCCTGTCAATCTCCGTGCCCTCGTGCATCGACAGCTCATACAGCGGGTTTAAATCGCCGACAAAGAGGCTTCCGTCATCAAGAAGCAGTGAAATGCTGTCGTCGCTGTGCCCCGGCGTGTGTATTATCTCCCCGTCAATGCCCATTTCGTCCAGAAAATCCCTCCCCGCATCCAGGCTGACGATCCTGACTGACGCGTCATCCACCGGCCTGAATGCCCGGTTGCCCTCTTTGGCAAAAACCGGATCCGACGCATGGATGAAAGGTTTCTGCAGATCCACGACCGCGATCACCGGTCCCACGTCGACTATCTCCTGCGCGATTCCATAGTGATCCGGATGAAAATGTGACACCAGCACGTAATCTATCGCCTGCACGGGAACTCCCATCTCTCCCATCGCCCTGCAGAAGGCAGGAAAGGTCCCGGCCCAGCCCGTGTCAAACAGCAGGGTGCCGCGACTGCCCCGTATTAGGTAGGTGTTTGTATTGGAATACTTTAGCTCAATGATTTTCATGATAAGCGGGAAACGATTTTTCTGCAGAGGAATGTCTTCCTCCAGCCTTTCGCTACGGTTCCTTAACTAATAATGGGGACAGTTCTCCTGCGGAGGACTGTCCCCATTTTAACGTCAATTTGCTTAATTCTTCTTTGCGGCCCTTGCTGCCCTGACCTGCTCGGTGAGCTGAGGCAGGATCTTGTTCAGGTCACCAACCACGCCGTAATCAGCCACGTCGAAGATCGGCGCATCCTCATCCTTGTTGATGGCGATGATGATGTCTGACTCCTCCATGCCGGCTACGTGCTGGATGGCACCGGAGATGCCGATGGCGAAGTATACGTTGGGACGTACGGTCTTGCCGGTCTGTCCAACCTGCAGGTCCTTGGGTTTCCATCCGGAATCAACGACTGCACGTGAGCAGGAAACGGTTCCTCCGATGGCCTCTGCCAGATCTTCAAGCAGCTTGAAGTTCTCGGGAGAGCCTACGCCACGTCCGCCGGATACGAGGATCTTGGCATCCATGATGTCCACGGTGTCATTTACGGCCTTAACGACCTCCTTGATGGTCACGTAACGGTTGTTGGGAGTGAATCCGGGATTGAACTCCTCAACAACTGCCTTTGCGCCCTTCCTGGGCTCGATCTTCTGCATAACGCCGGGACGTACGGTCGCCATCTGAGGACGATTGTAAGGGCAGGCGATGGTGGCGATGGTGTTGCCTCCGAAAGCGGGACGGGTCATGAGGAGCTGATTGTGCAGCTGCTCGTCTTCCTTGCCCGGAATGGGGGTAAGCGGGAAGTCACCGATCTCAAGCACGGTACAGTCCGCAGTCAGGCCGGTGGCCACCCTGGCGGAAACCGTAGGGCCGAGGTCGCGTCCGATGGCCGTTGCTCCGACCAGCATGATCTCGGGCTTATACTTCTCGATGACGCTGGCCAGAGCATGTGCGTAGGGCTCGGTACGATACTCCCTGAGCTCGGGATCATCAACCACGATGACCTTGTCTGCGCCATACTCTGCGAGCGAATCTGCCAGGTCCTTTACTCCGGATCCGATCAGGACTGCCACTACTTCGGTATTGAGGGGTGCTGCCAGATCCCTGGCCTTGCCCAAAAGTTCATAGGCGATGCTTCCGATGGTATTGTCTACCTGCTGTGCGAAAACATATACGCCCTTATGTTCAGCTATTGCTTCAGGTGTCATGTTCATTTTTTATTCACCGCCTTTCATTAAATAACATGCTTCTCATCAAGTTTTCCGATGACGTACGCTACTGCTTCATCAGGAGAATCGGGAACTACCTTTTCTCCTGCGCCCTTACGTACCTTGTCGGAAGCCCTGGCGATCTTGGTGGGTGAACCGTTCAGGCCTAAGTTGCCGTCTTCAACGTCCTTGAGGTCTGCCCTGCCCCAGGTAGTGATCTCGGCATTAACTGCATCAAAGATGCCGCCGGGAGTCATGTAACGGGGATCGTTCAGCTCCGCAAGAGCGGTGATCAGGCAAGGCATCTTGGCTTCAAGCACGTGATAGCGGTCATCATAGAGACGCTGCACTATGACCTTGTCGCCTTCGATCTTGACGTCCTGTGCATAAGAGATCACGGGCAGTCCGAGATGCTCGGCGATCTGAGGACCAACCTGAGCGGTATCACCATCGATGGCCTGACGGCCGGTGATGATCAGGTCATATTCGAGATTGCGGAGCGCTCCCGCGATCGTGGTGGAAGTAGCCCACGTATCGGCACCGCCAAGCACGCGGTCGGTAACGAGCACTGCCTTGTCAGCTCCCATTGCCAGAGCCTCCCTAAGCACGTCAGCAGCCTTGGGAAGACCCATGGTAAGCACGGTAACCTCGGCTCCGTACTGATCCTTAAGCCTGAGTGCTGCCTCAAGACCTGCCTTGTCATCAGGGTTCATGATGGCGAGCATCGCCGCCCTGTTCAGGGTACCATCGGGATTAAAGGAAACGCCGCCCTTTGTATCAGGCACCTGTTTAATGCATACAACAACTTTCATGTGTCTATTCCTCCCTATTTAAGCAGCGCACCGCCGATGACCATACGCTGTACCTCGCTGGTACCTTCATAGATCTCGGTGATCTTTGCATCACGCATCATACGCTCTACGTCATACTCCTTGATGTAACCGTAACCGCCGTGAAGCTGTACGCACTTGGTAGTCACTTCCATGGCAACTTCTGCTGCATACAGCTTAGCCATGGCTGCTTCCACGGAATAGGATACCTTAGGATCCTTCCTGTATGCATCCTTCTTGCGGGCCGCCTTGTATACGAGCATCTGTGCAGCTTCCACCTTGGTAGCCAGGTCAGCCAGCACGAACTGGGTGTTCTGGAACTGTCCTATGGACTTGCCGAACTGCTTGCGCTCCTTGACGTAATCGATGGTCAGCTGCAATGCACCCTCAGCCAGGCCGAGTGCCTGTGCGGCGATTCCGATGCGTCCGCCGTCAAGTGTATGCATGGCTATGTTGAAGCCCTTGCCCTGCTGTCCCAGGAGATTTTCCTTAGGGATGCGGCAGTCGGTAAAGATCAGCTCATAGGTTGATGAGCCGCAGATGCCCATCTTGTTCTCCTTGGTTCCGAAGGTAAATCCGGGAGTGCCCTTTTCAACGATGAAGGCTGAGATCTCCTTCATCACGCGGCCCCTCTTTTCAACCTTGCCGGTAACGGCAAAGATTACGTATACGTCAGCTTCCTTACCATTGGTGATGAAGCACTTGGAACCGTTCAGCACCCACTCGTCTCCGTCAAGCACTGCCTTGGTCTGCTGTCCCTGAGCGTCAGTACCTGCGCCGGGCTCGGTCAGTCCGAATGCGCCGAGCTTCTCGCCCTTAGCCAGCGGAACGACGTACTTCTGCTTCTGCTCGCCCGTACCATAGGTAAGGATGGGATCGATGCAGAGTGAGGTGTGTGCTGACACGATGACTCCCGTGGTGCCGCAAACCTTGGACAGCTCCTCAACGCACATTACGTACGCGAGGGTGTCACAGCCCTGGCCGCCCAGCTCCTTCGGAACGGGGATGCCCAGGAAGCCATATCTGGCCATCTTGTCGACAGTCTCTCTGGGGAACCTGTGCTCCTCATCGATTTCCTGTGCAAGAGGCTTTACTTCATTTTCGGCGAAATCCTTAAAAAGGGTTCTCACCATCTCATGTTCTTTACTCAACGTGAAATCCATGATCTTCCTCCTAAAAAAGTTTATACGGTAATCATAATTGATCAACGGGTGTCTTGGTACGATCCTCATTATATACGTAGAAGCCCTTGCCGCTCTTTACGCCCAGGTTGCCGCCCCTGACCATCTTGCGGATGAGGGGGCATGCGCGGTACTTGCTGTCGCCCGTTTCATTATAAAGCACGTCCATGATGGCCAGGCAGATGTCAAGGCCTACGAAGTCGCCCAGCTCAAGGGGACCCATGGGATGATTGGCGCCCAGCTTCATGGCGGAATCGATGCCCTCGATGTCGGATACGCCCTCCATCTTGATGAAGGCTGCCTCGTTGATCATGGGGATCAGGATGCGGTTAACCACGAAGCCTGCTGCCTCGTTAACCTGTACGGCGGTCTTGCCGATCTCTGCGGCGATCTTCTTGATGCACTCAACCGTCTCGGCGGGAGTGTTCACGCCTGCGATGACCTCAACGAGCTTCATGCGGTCGGCGGGATTGAAGAAATGCATGCCGATCATGGGACGTGTAAGTCCGTTGCCGATCTCGGTGATGGAAAGGGAAGAAGTGTTGGATGCAAACACGCACTCAGGCTTGCAGATCTTGTCAAGCTCCGCAAAAGTGGTCTTCTTCACTTCCATGTTCTCAAATGCTGCCTCCACGATCAGATCGCAGTCAGCGCACAAATCCTCCTTGAGACCGGGAGTGATCTTGGCAACGATGGCATCAGCCGCGTCCTGCGTCATCTTTTCCTTGGCAACGAGCTTGGCGTAGCCCTTGGCGATCTTGTCCTTGCCGCCTTCTGCCCACTCCTGCTTGATGTCGCAGAGGGCAACTTCGTAACCTTCGGTCTGGGCAAATGCCTTGGCGATGCCCTGGCCCATTGTTCCGGCGCCGATAATACCTACTTTCATTTTTGTTCCTCCTTATAATTTTGACCCGAGATTTAGGATCTGTGCAAAAATAAATTTACATATTGCTTGTCTTGCTCGCCGATAGCGTCTCGCCAAAATTGCTTACATAGCCCGCTATGCGCGCAATTTTGGCAAGCCACTCTCGACGGGAAATCCATCGCAATATTGTAACTTTATTTTTGCACAGATCCTTAGCCGGCCATAAAATGACCGGCTAATCCATCAGGCATTTTTAAAATCTACTACCCTGACCTTGGTGGGATCGTCCTTTTTCTTGAGGAAGTTGCCCATGCCGGCCTTCTGGTCCTCAGTCTCGAAGCAGTCGCCAAAAAGCTTCTCCTCGATGACGATGGCATCGTCAATGCTGACCTGCAGGCCGTCGTTGATGGCCTTCTTGCAGTTGCGGACGGCGATGGGAGCCTGTGCGGCGATGCATGCTGCCATCTTCTCGGCCGCTGCCATCAGCGCGTCCCTGGCGGAAACGGTCACGTTGCCTGCCTCATCCGTCTCTGCGGAATATACGGCATTGACGAGTCCGATGCGGCATGCCTCGTCAGCCTTGATGTTGCGCGCGGTGTAGATCAGCTGCTTGGCCATGCCGGGGCTCACCAGGCGCGCAAGCCTCTGGGTGCCGCCGAATCCGGGCGTGATGCCAAGGCCCGCCTCCGGCTGTCCGAACATCGCGTTGTCGGAGCAGATCCTGATGTCGCAGCTCATGGAGATCTCGCAGCCGCCGCCCAGCGCAAAGCCGTTCACTGCGGCGATAACGGGAATCGGGAAGGTCTCGATCTTTCTGAACAGGTCATTTCCCTTCTTGCCGAAGGCCTCGCCCTCAGCCTTGGTAAGGGTGCTCATCTCGCCTATGTCGGCGCCTGCAACGAAGCTCTTTTCGCCGGCGCCGGTCAGGATCAGGCACCTTACGACGTCCAGGTCAACTGCGTCAAAAGCCTCGCTCAGCTCATCCAGAACCTGAGAATTGAGCGCATTCAGGGCCTTCTCACGATTGATCGTAATGATCCCGATCTTATCCTTCTGTTCATGTAAAACAAATTCCATTACTCTTTTCTCCTAATACCATTATTACGCTTAAATCGCCGGCCGCACGTGCAACCGGTCACGAAACGCATTAGTGATTCAAAAGCATTCATGCCTCCCGCAGCGAGGACCAAAGGGCCGCAGCAAGGGAGATCCTAAATGCTTTTGAATCTTAAATCATTACATCTCAACAATAGTTGCACATCCCATGCCGCCGCCGATGCAAAGCGTGGCCAGACCTTTCTTTGCTCCGGCCTTCTTCATCTCGTGAAGCAGCGTAACCAGGATGCGGGCTCCGGAAGCTCCGACGGGATGTCCGAGAGCGATGGCGCCGCCGTTGGGGTTCAGCTGCTTGTCAACGTCGATTCCGAGATCCTTGCCGACTGCAACTGACTGAGCCGCAAATGCGTCATTTGCCTCGATGACGTCGAAGTCCTCGATCTTGTAGCCGGCCTTGGCCATAGCCTTCTTCGTAGCAGCCACCGGGCCGATGCCCATGATGGTAGGATCAACGCCGGCGAGCGCTCCGGCCACGAACGTAGCCATGGGAGTAACGCCGAGCTCCTTAGCCTTGTCCTCGCTCATGATGACGAGTGCTGCGGCACCGTCGTTTATTCCTGAAGCATTGCCTGCCGTAACGACTCCGTCGGGATTGATGGGACGAAGCTTGGCAAGACCCTCGATGGTGGAACCCTGTCTCGGACCTTCATCGGTATCGAATACGACCGTTTCCTTTTTCTTCTTGATCTCAACAGGAACGATCTCGTCCTTGAACGCGCCGCTCTCGATGGCCGCGCAGGCCTTCTGCTGGCTCTTAAGCGCGAACTCGTCAAGCTCTTCCCTGGTCAGGTTCCACTGCTTGGCGATATTGTCGGCGGTGGTGATCATATGATAATCATTGAAGGCATCCCAAAGAGCATCCTTGACCATGGTGTCAACGAGAGCGCCCTGGCTCTGGCTGGGCCACGTCATGCGGTAACCGTAGCGTCCCTGAGGGATTGCGTAGGGTGCCATGGACATGTTCTCCATGCCGCCTGCAACAACCACGTCAGCATCGCCTGCCATGATCATCTGTGCTGCCTGATTGACGCAGTTAAGTCCCGAACCGCAGACTACGTTGGTGGTAACGGCCGGAACCTCGATCGGAAGTCCTGCCTTGATCGATGCCTGTCTGGCAACGTTCTGTCCGAGACCTGCCTGGATCACGCATCCCATGTATACGTGTTCCACGTCTTCAGGCTTGATGCCTGCCCTGTTGATCGCCTCCCTGATGACGATGGCTCCGAGCTCTGCAGCCGGCGTAGTGGACAGTGAGCCGCCCATTGTGCCGATGGCAGTACGACATGCGCTTGCAATTACTACTTTTTTGGACATTTCTTCTCCTCCATTTTGGTTGTGTACAGATATTACTCCTGAAACGAAATAATAGGTGTCAGAACATTGAAAAGCGTGCTTTGTTAAATTTTTGTCACACACTGATAAACATTATATAATATCTCTGAAAATATGGCAAGAGATAATATCATCGGAAGCCGGAAGCCTATAATATCATCGGAAGCCGGAATCCGCATGTATAATTAATCTGATCATCTTGCTTGTCTGCTTTCCCGACAGCCTCGTCAGAAAGCCTCGCCGTATAATGATCTTCCTGCTCTTTCGATGGAAGCCCCATCCGGCAGTGCAACGCAAAGTACGACGCTGCGGTCAGCCAGCATGAGGCTACTAAGGCGGGGCACTTTTTTCATATTGGGGGAGGACGCGAAATTAGCCGCAGGGAGTACGCGAAATTAGCCGCAGGCCCTTGACAAAAAGCGCAAACGGGTATATATTTACAGCTGTTAGCTAACGCTTATCGCACACAAAGGAGACTGCGATGCCGAGGGATAAGACCGCCAATCACATCAAGATCATGGCCGCCGCCAAGGAAGAGTTTATGGAGTTCGGCTTCAGCGGCTCGTCTATGCGGAGCATCGGTGAGCGCTGCGGTATGACAGCCGCAGGGATCTATCGCCATTGCCGTGATAAAGAGGATCTGTTTGACCAGTTGGTTTCTCCGGCAGCAGAAAGAATATCCTCATGGATCGAAGCCCATACTGGCCGCTATGTAGACGCCGTCCAAAGCGAAGGTCCTGTACTGTGGAGAGATTCTGAGATCGACCTGATGCGCGAGATCGTCTATCCCAACATGGAGGAGTACCATCTGCTTTGCGCCAAAGCCCAGGGCTCCAAGTATGAAAACTATCTCCATGACCTGACGGATTGGTCTCAGAAACAGCTGCTGAAGTTTATTCCTATGCTTCGCGACAGGGGCTATGGAGCCTGGGCGATCAAGCCGGAGGAATTGCATCTTCTTCTCTCCGCGTATCACACGGCGCTCTTTGAGCCGGTCATCCACAAATACCCGACAGCAGATGCGCTGCGATGCTTGGATACGGTGGAAGCCTTCTTCCTGCCGGGCTGGAAGCAGCTGATGGGCATGCAATCATCAGAATACACGGAATAATGTCATCTTGAATCCACCGCCTGTCTTCCTTTAGGAAGCCAGGCGATGCGCTTGAATTGAGGTTAGTTAACGCTAACGCAAATTTGTTGGCTAACGAATTCGCAAGGAGGTTCGCTTATGGAAACAACAAAAAAGTCGCCGTCGCCCATGGTATGGGTGCTGGGGCAGACCGGCGTACACAAGGGGCAATATGTCCTCAGCGTGGTTCTGGCTGTGCTGGGCGTCGCGTTCTCCGTCGCACCCTATTTTGTGGTTGCGCGGATCGCGGCGGCGCTGATGGCAGGTCAGCGGGATCTGAGCTTCTATCTCACGCAATGTGCTGTCATGGCGGCCCTATGGCTTTGCCGTGTGCTTTGCCACGCCTTTTCTACCTCGACAAGCCACAAGGCCACCTTTGCCGTGCTGGGAGAGATCCGCAAGCGCTGCACGGAAAAGCTCACGCGGATGCCGCTGGGCGCGGTACTGGAGCAGAGCTCCGGCGCACTGAAGAACACGCTCATCGAGCGCATTGACAGCATCGAAACGACGCTGGCCCATATCGTGCCGGAGGTCACAGCCAATCTGCTCATCCCCATCATTATTCTGATCTATATCTTTGTCATCGACTGGCGCATGGGGCTGGCAAGCCTGGTCACGGTCCCCATCGGCCTCTTCTGCTATGTGTTCATGATGACCGGCAGCGCAAAATTCTATCAGCGTACCGTTAGCGCCACCAAGGCGCTGAACGACACCGCGGTGGAGTATATCAACGGGATTCAGGTGATCAAGGTCTTCGGAAAGACGAAAAGCTCCTACGACCGCTTCACCCATGACGCCTATGAGGCGGCGCACAGCTTCATCGACTGGATGCGTGCCTGCATCCTTCCCATGACCTTTGCCATGGTCGTGATGCCCGCAACGATGGTATCCGTGCTTCCCATCGGCGGTCTGCTGGTGAAGGGCGGGAGCCTCGCCCCGACGGATTTCGTCACCGTCATCATTCTCTCCGTGGGTGTCATCACCCCGCTGATCACGCTGATGAGCTATTCGGACGATTTCCGGACCATGGGCACCATCTTCGGTGAGGTGCGCGGCATCCTGGACGCGCCGGAGATGGAGCGCCCGGAGGATGGCGACATTCCTGCGGACAACAGTCTGAAGCTTGCGGATGTGCATTTTTCCTACAAGGACAAGGAAGTGCTGCACGGCGTGGATCTGGAGGTTCCGGAGGGCAGCTTTGTGGCTCTGGTCGGCCCCTCCGGCAGCGGTAAGAGTACCATCGCCCGGCTGATCGCCTCCCTGTGGGACGTCTCCGGCGGCAGCATCACCCTGGGCGGAATGGATATCCGAAAAATCCCCCAGGAGGCCTATTCGGACAAGATCGCATTTGTATCTCAGGATAACTATCTTTTCAATATGACGGTTCGGGAGAACATTCGGCTGGGCCGCCCGGACGCTTCGGACGCGGAGGTGGAAGAAGCGGCCAGGCAGAGCGGCTGCCACGACTTCATCCTCGGACTGGAAAACGGCTATGATACCATGGTCGGCTCCTCCGGCGGGCATCTGTCCGGCGGAGAGCGGCAGCGAATCTCCATCGCACGGGCCATGCTGAAGGCCGCTCCCATCGTCATTCTGGACGAGGCCACCGCTTATACCGACCCGGAAAACGAGGCGGTCATCCAACGCTCGGTGTCGAAGCTCACAGAGGGGAAAACACTCATCGTCATCGCCCACCGCCTGTCCACTGTCGTGGATGCGGACAGGATTTACGTCGTCCGGGACGGCGTGATCGACGACAGCGGCACCCATGAAGAGCTGCTTAAGCATCATGGACTGTATGAAACCATGTGGAACGCGCATATCGCGGTACGGGACGGAGGTGAGATCCATGGTTAAGATCATCCGTAAATTCTTTGCCTTCTGCGGTGAGGAAAACCGAAGCAGGTTCCGCAGGTCGATCCTGCTGGCGGTCGTACAGGCACTCTTCGAGGCGTTCAAGATCCCGGCGATCGCCGTGATGGTGCGGGCTTTGCTGGCTGGGAATGTGCGGGTGGAGGATATTCTGCTCAGCCTGGGTATCATGGTCGTCTCCATTATCGGCGCGGGACTGATCAAGTCCCGGTCCACCATGCTGCAGACCGAGGGCGGCTACGACACCTGCGCCAAAAAGCGGGTGGAGATCGCGGAGCACATGCGGTATCTACCCATGGGCTACTTCAACAAAAACAGCCTGGGACAGATCACCTCCGTCACCACGAATGTCATGGAGAACCTGGAAAACGTGGCAACCCGTGTGATCATGATGGTCTGCGAGGGGCTGCTCACCACGTCGCTCATCATCGTCATGCTGGTGTTTTTCGATGCGCGTATCGCGCTGGTGCTGCTGGTTGGCTTTGCCCTGTTCCTGCTGGCAAACACGCGCCTGCAGGGCGCGGCGGCGAAGCTGGCCGGGAAAAAGATCGGCGCGGATGAGCGCCTGGTGGAGAAGGTTCTGGAATACCTGCAGGGGATGGCAGAGGTCAAGGCTTACCACCTCACCGGGGTGAAGAGCCGCGAACTCAATGACGCGATCAGTGAAAACGTGAAGATCAACACCGACATGGAGCTGACCTTCATCCCCTATATGACGCTCCAGAACTTCATCGCAAAGCTCACGGGTGTGGCCATGGTGGCCTTCTCCTGCGTCTTTTTCTGTGTCGGAACGATGGACGCTCTGACTGCCGTGGTCATGGTGATCTCCGCATTTATCGTGAATGCCAGTCTGGAATCAGCGGGCAACTATTCCGCGCTGCTGCGGGTGGTGGACCTCAGCGTGGATCGGGCGCAGGAGATCCTGGACACCCCGCAGATGGATATTTCCGGCGAGCAGATCACGCCGGAGGATCACAGACTCGAAGCGGATGACATTTCATTCTCGTATGACAGCCGCAGGATCATCGACGGCGTGAAGCTGGATATTCCTGAAAAGACGACGACAGCCATTGTGGGCCCCTCCGGCGGCGGCAAGACCACATTGGTGAATCTGCTGGCCCGGTTCTGGGATGTGGACGCCGGCACGGTCCGTCTCGGAGGGCGGGATGTGAAGGACTATGACATGGACAGTCTGATGGAAAACTTCAGCTTTGTGTTCCAGAACGTCTATCTGTTCCACGACACCGTTGCAAACAACATCCGCTTCGGCCGCAACGAAGCGCCGATGGAGGAAGTGATCGCCGCGGCGAAAAAAGCCTGCTGCCATGACTTCATCTCCGCGCTGCCGGAGGGTTATGACACGATCATCGGCGAGGGCGGCGCGTCGCTGTCCGGCGGCGAGAAGCAGCGGATCTCCATTGCCCGCGCCATCATGAAGGACGCGCCCGTCATTTTCCTTGACGAAGCGACGGCCAACGTGGATCCGGAAAACGAAAACGAACTGATGCGGGCCATCCAGGCGCTGACAGCGGAAAAGACGGTCATCATGATCGCTCATCGCCTCAAGACGGTGGCACACGCGGATCAGATTCTGGTGGTGGATCACGGGAAGATCGTCCAGCGTGGCACTCACGGTGAGTTGGTGGCGCAGGACGGTATCTACAGAGACTTTATCAGCGAGCGCCGTGAGGCCGCAAGCTGGAAGGTAAATAAATAACAGTGGAGGGAAACCATATGAAACAGGAAAATAAACTGAAGGGCCGCGATTTGATCAACGTCGGTATCTATACGGCAATCTACTTCGTGATCATGCTGGCGGTCGCGATGCTGGGAATGATCCCGATTTTTCTGCCGCTGCTGTCAGTGATCGTACCGATTTTAGGCGGCATTCCCTTTATGCTCTTCCTGACGAAAGTGAAAAAGCCCGGCATGATCTTCATTATGGCCATGATCATGGGGATCATGATGCTGCTGACCGGCATGGGGCCCTGGCCGCTTCTTACCTGCGCCGTCGCCGGCATCCTCGCGGAGATCATCTACCGCAGCGGTGAATACAAGAGCGCCAAAAAGGCGGTTCTTGCTTATGCCGTGTTCAGTATGTGGATCTGGGGAAACTATCTGCCTTTGTTTACCGATTATGAGGGATATTTTGCGCAGAGGGAAAGCTACGGGCAGGCTTACATAGAGGCCGTTCAAAAGCTCATGCCGCTTTGGATGGCGCCGGTCCTTTTGGCTGTCTGCTTTGTCTGCGGCATCCTTGGCGGCATCCTTGGCAGAGCGCTTCTCAAGAAGCATTTTGAAAAGGCCGGGATCGCATAATGGCGTATTCATCGGCGGCGGCACAGGGGAAAAGAAAGAGCTTTCTGGACCCGCGCACAAAAATCGCCCTGGTCGTGATCCTGGCGCTCTTTGTGCTGGGAAGCCTGGGCGGACCGCGGATGGAGCCGGTCAAAACCGGCCTTTCCGCCCTTCCTTTTCTTCTGCTGCTCCTTGAAAAACAGTGGCGGCGGTTCCTGCGGGGCCTCGTCATGCTGGAGGTTGGTTATGGGCTGCTGGGTGCCCTGCCGTATCTTCCGGGCACTTTGAATTTCATTGCGCTGATGTGCGGCGGTATCCTGACCCGGTTCGTAGTGACGATTGTCATGGGAGAATATCTCATCAGCACCACTTCTGTCAGCGAGTTTATCTCCGCAATGGAGCGACTTCGTATGCCGCAGGCCATCACAATCCCCATGTCCGTCATGTTCCGCCTGTTTCCGACGATCCAGGCGGAGTGGAAATCCATCCGACGGGCAATGGGGATGCGCGGCATCCACCTGGGCGGGGCCAGAGCAGGACAGGTTTTGGAGTATCAGATGGTACCCATGATGACCTCAAGCGTTCGCATCGGCGAAGATCTGTCCGCCTCTGCTTTGACGCGCGGGCTGGGCGCGCCTGTAAAAAGGACGAATATCTGCCGGATCGGTTTTCGGGCGCAGGACATTGTTCTTCTCCTTCTGTGCCTCGCTGTAATCATCCTATGGCTCATAGGATTTTTCGGAGTGAATTTATGGTAGAGATTAAGAACGTCAGCTTCCGATACGGCTCGGATGACGCGGGCGTGAAAGCGAAAAACAGCCTGAAAGCTGTGAGTCTGACCGTCTCTGACGGAGAGTTCCTGCTTCTGACCGGACCTTCCGGATGTGGGAAAACCACCATCCTGCGATTGATCAATGGGCTGATTCCGGCATTTTATCCGGGAGAGCTTGAGGGGCAGATCCTGATCGACGGGCAGGATATCTCCGGGAGAGAACTTTATGACACGGCGCACAGGGTGGGCACCGTATTTCAGAACCCCAGAACGCAGTTTTACAACGTAGACACCACCGGTGAACTGGCGTTTGGCTGCGAGAATCGCGGAATACCGGAAAATGAGATCTATGAACGCATCGATGATACGGTTTCCCGGTTTCATATAGAATCTCTGATGGATCGAAATATTTTCCACCTGTCCGATGGGGAGAAGCAGAAGATCGCCTGCGCCTCTGTGGATGTATCCGGTCCCGGCATCATCCTGCTGGATGAACCGTCGGCAAATCTGGATCATGCTTCCACATTGGCGCTCAGGGAACTGATCCTTCACTGGCGGAAACAGGGAAAAACGATCATTGCGGCGGAGCACCGGATCGCTTATCTATGGGACATCATCGACCGGGCGGTGATCCTCAGAGACGGGGCGATCGCAAGAGAACTTGCCGGCGCCGAAAAGGACGCGCTTACGCCGGATGAACTTACGGCGCTGGGCCTTCGTTCCACTGTCATGGAAGCGCCGACAGACGTGCAAATGCCCGCGTTTCTGGCGGGTGACGCCTTGATCAGGCTCCGGGATTTTCACTTTTCTTATCGCGGGGAAACGGAAAACATCGTGGATATTCCCTCCCTGGACATCGCCGCCGGAGAGATCACCGCGATCGTGGGCGCCAACGGCGCGGGGAAGACCAGCTTTCTCTATTGCCTGTGCGGGCTGGAAAAACGCTGCAAGGGCGTCATGGAATACAAGGGCGCGGTATATGACCGCAAAGCGCGGAAAAAACTCTGTTTCATGGTTATGCAGGATACCAGCAATCAGCTTTTTACAGAGAGTGTGCTGGATGAGGTTTTGATCAGCCTGCCCAAAAACACGGAGAATGAAAAAGACCGTGCTTTGGAAATTTTAAGAGAACTTGATCTTGACGATTATCTGGAACGGCACCCGCAAAGTCTCTCCGGCGGGCAAAAGCAGCGGCTTGCAATCGCCTGCGCCCTGGCGTCGGGGCGGGAGATCCTTCTTCTGGACGAACCCACCAGCGGACTGGATCATGCCCACATGATGGAGACGGCAGCGCTTCTGAAACAGCTTCGGGCCATGGGAACGACGATCCTTGTTGTGACGCATGACAGCGAACTGATCCACGCATGCTGCGGCAGACTCATAGCTTTCTGACGATACATAAACGGATCGTGGGTATTCCCATTTTCGAAGCAAAAAATACACGATCTGGGGGAAAGCTGTTTGCCGCCACCATCGGGAAAAACGTAAGGCTCAGCGTTCACTGATGCAGCCCACGGCATCGACGATCAGATTGTCAATCAATGTTTCCGTTGCGTCCGCTATCAGGTATTCGGTACTGTTCAGCGTCAGCGCAATGA
>CALGGH010000147.1 GCA_937916415.1 uncultured Lachnospiraceae bacterium | reverse complement strand
GAATGTAGCCTCCCTGTTAAGCAATAGCGCCTCGCTCAGCGTGGCGAGCCTGACGGTTACGGCTACCGTGACGGATTCAACAGGCAAGGAAATTGCATCCGTAAATGGCGTGAATGCCGCGTCTGCAGCAGTGTTTAACAACGGTTTTGATGGCACGGACTGGTGTATTATAAATACGAGTGGGACGCCTCAGCTAAGCGTTGCCGGCGGTGCGGTTGCCAATGCTTATGAAAATGGGTATTCGATTGCCATCAACATAAGTGGCGATTCCGCAGCAGGGAAATATACGGTTACTTATGACATGGATACGACCAAGGTGGTCGTGAAGCCTGCCAAAATAGTGGATGGCAATGATAGTTATACCGTTGTGGTAAATGATGACGGATCGGCATCTGCAACGGAAATTGCATTGGCTGATACGGCTGAGCCCTTCTTCATACAAATAACAGCAAAAGATTCTGATGAGAATCGCCTGTATGACGTGTATGCTTATAAAGAGGGCAGTACTGAAAAAATCCAGGGTTATGACATGGTGGCGGTGAAAGATGATGCCTCCGATAAATATACTACCGGAGATCCTGCGCATGGAATTGCCTCATCGATGACGGCTAAGAATACGTGGTTTTATTTTAAGGCCGAGGCATTCAAAAACAGTGATGTTACGATTCATGTGGATACAATTGAACTTGTCAATGCAATCGGAACAAAGGCTGCTATGCATGCGGCCATCTTTGACGCCGAGGGGCAAGAAATCAAGGATACTTATTCCAGTGATGGAGTGTATGGTGCCTCTAAGGAAAAGTTTGATTTCTTTGTGGTTCCCCAAACACATTATTCTGTTGGTACCGTAAAGTACGGTAATGCGGACATGGATAAGGAGACGATTGCCGGGACGGGCGTTGGACTTCTCAGCGTTCCCGCAGAAAAAATGACGTCCACAACCACGATCAATCCCGTGGTGACGTCTATATCCGAACTTGGAACGAACAAGAAGGTTAAGGCCGCTGATTCGTATGCTACGGTGGGGTTGAGAAATGTGAAATTTGATGGGACGAACATTGGTAGAACGGACTTCTCCGATGGAAGCTCTGCTTACGCGGATGCATATGTTGGCGAGCCCTTCTACTTTACCGTACAGGGTACTGATAACTCAAATAAGGATACAATCGTTGAGAGCGTGAGCTATACGATGGACGGGAATACCGTAGAGCTTCAGCCTATAGCAACCACTCCCGCGGAAGCGAGCAGCGAAGCAATCTACTGGTACCTTATCCCGGAAATTACTGCGGATGCCGTGATTACGGTTGACGCGACTGCTCATGATGATCTTGTGACGTTAACGGCTGCAAATAACAAAAACGTGAAAATGACCATCAATGGCACCGAGCTTAACTATGCAGGGACCATGAAAGTAGCTTCTGGTTCTGCCCTCTCTGTGGTAGTTGAGGCTGAGGACAACGTGGTAGTGACCGGCGTCAGCTATTCAATTGGTGGTGAGGAAGCTGTGTTCCTCGGTGGTACTGATGCTGATTCGACGCTGTCCACTAAAATAGGAACCTGGAGCATCAACGCCAACGTAGTGAATAATGATACTGTATTCTTCGTATATACTACCGAGTACGTTGATCCGGATACTTTCATTACCGTGTTTGACGGAGATGAAATTACCAATGCGAATGGTTATACGAACACCGATAATCCCGTGGCTCAGCTTTTGTCGTATGACAAAAAGGGAGAGAAAGTAGATCTTTCTGAGAAAAACACTGATGATTCCAATGAGGCATTGGCAATTAAGTCTCAAACATTGAAGGCTGCCGTCTCCAACGGCACGTTTGATCTTAGCGATACTGCATTCTATCCTTACAGCGACACGAAAAAAACGGCGATAGGTGCCGCAATATCGGGGACTCTTTCATATTCACTTGCGGATGGTGCGACAAACCTGACCGTTACTGATCCGACTAAGATTGAATCGGTAAGAACCGGAACTGGACTCACCCTCATTGCTACGTTAACCACGGCGAGAGATGACACTACGTCAAACAACCTCCAATACAATACCAAGGTGTACACCGCGGATGAGACGGATGCCGCCGGCACTACGGCTAAGCTTCCCGTAGAGGTTGTGGAGCGTTATTCAGACGTGGAGGTTGATTCTGATACGCAAACAATTTATGTCGGAGGAAACGGAACCAAGACCGGAATCAAGTATGTTGGAAAGCTTTCTCTAACGGCAAAGAACAGCATTACCGGGGAGGAAAGCGTTCTTGATGCCGAAAATAATGCTGACGTTGCCTCAATTACGTGGGACTTCTATCCGAGCCTTGAAAAAGCGGCTACGCCCACGCACTCATTCAAACAAAGTACCGGCGCTGACTTTAGCGCGACCGTTGCAAATGAAGATGAGATAACCCAACCGTATAAGGTGATGAGGACAGGTTCGTCGAGTGCTAGTGACTCCGGGTACGTATACGTTACGTCCACGACGCCTGAAACCATCTCGATTAACTGCGTGATGGTTTATGATAATAATGACAAAACGACGGTGAGCCTGACACAGGAAGCCGGAAAGGCATACGCCATCAATTCGATCGCTGATCCCGGAAAGAAATTCGTTGCAGTAGCAAGGATTGACGGTGACACGCATGCTTACAATGTGGAGGATGGTTCATACGGCTTGGGTCTCGGTAAAAACGATCCTTCATCGCTGACTGTATCTTATGAGGTGTATGAAGATCTTACGAGCGCTCAAACTTATAATGTATCAGGAAGGACAGAGGCACAGATCCTTAAATCCATCGAGGACGGGGACTTGGGTGAAGTGGCTGGTGATGTGTCGTTTGCGAATGCGACTACTACGGGTTCTGACTATGCAACCATAACCGCTACGGATGCCGGCTGGACAATATCAGCGTTAAAGGCAGGGAGCGCGACGCTAACTCTTCCCGCCATCTTTGTTGACGGAGTTCAGGTCATCAATGCTCCTGGAACGACCCTTACCTTTGGCGTGAGTCAACGTCTGGCTGATTACAGCCTGGATCTTGTCGCTTATGACATGGATGATAATAACAACGTTACTGAACTGACCATCAGCGATAACTGGTATGAGGATTATGACCACAGCGAACTCGTGGGCGACAAGGAACACGGCAATCTGGCATATACGGCTGCGGAATACAATAAAACAATTGGTACCACGCTTGCGAATGTAGGGGCAGGCACTTCCGTACGGCTTCCTTCCGATGCCGACCTTGTCGGCACGATGCCGGCCGGACGCGTGCTCGTAGGCTGGGCGAAGCTTACAGACATTTCTTCAAGCCTTACGAATACCGCAACCGGAACTGATGAAAATGCAATAAGCACTACCGGGTCAAATACGTTCCTTAACTGCGGAGATTGGGTAAAAATATCCGCAGACGTCAGCTATCGTGCGATTTGGACTAATTCATATACGATCGAAGGTCTCTTCAACAAGAACCTTCCCGGAAAAGATGAGGATGGGAATACCATATACGAGACAGCAATAGGAAATACCGTGATTGGCTCAAACGTGCCCGTGGTCCTCAAAACCACCAAGGCAACAGGCATCGAGTCAGCTGCTGCGGGTACTTCCATTGCGACTGCCACGATCGCTTATTCGGGTGAGTCCGGCTATACGGAGGACTTTGGCCTTGCGCTTGGATCCGACTATTCAGCATTTAGCGATGCCATTGAGATTACCAAGGCAGATGAGTCCGGCACTCACAACACCGTGATCAGGGGCTTGCTGACCACTTCCGGCAATATCAAGGTTACCGCTTCGTGGACTGATGCGTCCGGGAACACCTGGACCAAGGATTCCGCTGAATTCAAGATTGGCGAAGCATATGGCCTGTCTGTAAAATTTAAGAATGAATCCGGTGCTGACATAACCAAGCTGGAAGTTGAGGCTGGAACGGATGCCGTAACTGTTAAGCCAATACTAACGAAAAAAATCACCAAAACAGGTACCGAGGGCACTGAGACCATCAACACGAGCAACGGGTACAACGTCGTGTGGGAATCCAAGGAGGAAAACGTGCTTGCAGAGGCCTCATCGACCGGAACGGACGGAAGTGGTGAGATTCGTGGTATTACCGAAAGCAAGACCGCAACGAACGTCACCGTAACCGTAACGGATGCAAACGGGATCAGGGGCGTTGCAACACTTCCCGTTACCGTAGGAACTCCTGCATATACCATGGAATTCCTGGCGGCGATTGATTCCGCGGCCGCAATCGAGGGAGATGCGATTAATGCCCAGGCAGGTCAGACAGCGGCAGACACTGACACGACCAAGTTCTACGTAAGGACTCTTGACAAAAGTGGAGACGCCGTGATCAAGGGTACGTGGTCTACCTCTGCCAATGATGAAAATGGCATTCTTGGAGCTACTTCGGTTATAGCATCAGAATCTTCCGGGTCTAAGCTGCAGGAAGTCAAGGTCCTCACGAATGGAATCGGATCCGACGTGCTTACCATAAAGTACACAACGCCCGATAACAAGACGACTTATGTAAAGGACGTCACCGTCGATACGTTTGCAACGATCCGTTTCCTTGGAACTGATGGAAAGACTGAGAAGATTGATTATGTGGTGACGGTGGATGGTAGCGAGGTTGAAACCAGGACTGCATCAAAGGTAAGCTATACAGACCTCCAATTGTTCGCAGAGGATGGCACGCTTAACAAGAACAATGTCGTTTACAAGTTTGAGAACGTGGACATCTCCAAGTATGCGGAGGTTTACAAGGATACCAATACCGTAGCGCTTCAAAAGGAGTTCAAGGATTGGAGTTCCGATGGCGGCACGACGACTTACTACGGGAGCATTGGGTCACTCAAGTGGCCTGCAAGCTTTACGAGCGGAATCCTTTCACTTACGGGTGAGATGGATGAGAAGGTTGAGATCTCCGGACTTCCCGGAACGATCATCTTAAGCGATGACAGCACCGAGTCTGTTGCAGTGCTTGACAACATCAAGGTTTCACCTGCCACGGCTTCTACGTCTGAGCTGAAGTTTGATACGGATAAAATTAACCTATTCAAGTGCAACGCTGGGGGGTCTGCAGCACCTGCCACGGCAGTTACAACCAAGACAAATACCATTACCAAGGGCACAATAACTGATGGCATTCGTACCGACAAGGTTTCCTTTGGCAAGTATCTGAAGAGTGCAGGTACTCCCAAGGCCGGCAAGGCGACCCTCGTATTCTATACCACCAATCCTGACAAGGGACAGACCGTCGAGCTTTACATCAATGGACTTGACACCACGGATGGCGTAACAAGCTACTACGAGATGGGCAACAAGGTTAAGAATGACAAAAGAACGATCGGTTCTACGACCTACTACTTTGATGGGGACGGTGCGCAGGTAACTGAGACGGCCATCATAGAACTGGACGGCAAGAAGGTTCTTATAGTCGGAGGAGTCGTATCGCCTAAGGGCCGTCAGACGTACAAGGGTGACTGGTACTACGTCGGAGCGGAAGGCGAGCTTCAGTATGGCTGGATTTCTTCGACCGGAGCAGCTGCAACCGCTTCTACCGGGGCATACTACGCTGATCCTGCGACCGGAATCCTTGCAACGGGCGAACTTAAGACGCTGGATGGGAAGACGGTATACTTCCAGGCCGACTCAACGGTTGCCAAGGCAGCATCTACGGCAAATGAGTATGATATTACCGAAGATGGCGAGTATTACGTCAATGCTGCAGGCGACGTGGCCATCGGTGACATATTCAAGGTGAGCGGGGTAGGCAGGCTCTTCAAGGAAGACGGATCCATCGTGACGTATGCGGATACGGCAGAAGGGAAGATTACGGTTGCCGGAATACCTTATGTCATTGATAAGGATACCAACGAAGCCACGCGCGACGACGTGCTTTACAACCCTGAAGTTACCTGGGTTGACCCGGTCCCCGCAAAGGTTACCAAGGGCGAGGCAGCTCCCGTACTGAGGTACACCATCAGCTACACTTCTGCTAACGGAAATGAAGTCGTGCCCGTTGAGAAGACGGCGACGTTCGTTCCGGATGGTGACTTCACCGCAGCATCAACCGCTACCGCCATTACCTTTACGGCAACGCCTGATCTCACCGGATTCTTCAAGGATGAGGCAGGTACGACTCCCGCAACGGCGACTCCCCTTACCAGGAAGTACGTCTTCAAGGACGGCGGACTCGAGGGCGTAGCCGGAACCTACACCATCAAGTCAAAGGGTTCGTTCGTATGGGGCGAGCTCGCAGGCGACGCTGCTCCCACCGCTACCATAGCAGTCGTTTACGTCGTTGAACAGGAAGACGGAACCAAGACCACCGAGAACGCGACCATCAGGGCGGACGTTGTGCCCGTAAGCTCCAACGACGAGCGGAAGGTATACAAGGCCACGGCCACAACGATGGATGAAAAGACTCCTACCATAACCGAGACCAAAACGTTCAGCGTCAAGAAGGGCACCAGCCTTGAAGGCCTCGTAATAGAAGGACTTGCTAGTGAGTATTACGTAACGGGACAGGCCGTTACTCCCGCATTCTACCTCGTAGACTACGACGTGGAAGACGGAGTCGTGCTTGCCAAGGGCGTGGATTACACGGTTAAGTACTCCAACAACAAGGCAGCCGGCAACGGCACCATTTCCATCACGGGCAAGGGCAACTACGCAGGCAAGAACGTAACGGCTTCCTTCAAGATCGTTGACAAGTTTGCGGATGAGTCGCTTGACAAGGACGCCCTTGCAGCCAACGTAAAGAAGATTGACAAGATTACCGATACGTTCGTATACGACGGAACGTACAAGTATCCTGCCAAGCTCACCATCACTACCAAGGCGGGCGAAGTCCTTACCTATGAGTATGATGGAGACGGTGGCTACACCAACACGACTTCCGGTGATTCACCGAAGGACGTCGTGATCTCCGTGGAGAACAACGTCAACGCAGGCAACGCGGTCGTATCCGCAAGGGGCGCAAACGACGCCAAGCCCAAGACCGTCAAGTTCAAGATCGCCAAGGCTGACGTCTCGACGCTTAAGGACGGAGACGGCGAGGATGACCTTCAGATCACCATCAACGGCGGAGAGGCAACAGCCTGGGCAGTCAAGGGCGCGACTCCTTCCGTGGAGATCGAGTGGAAGGGCATGACCCTCATCAACGGCCAGGATTACAAGGTTGCCTACGTCAACAACAAGGCCGTGGGTTCAGCAAACGTCAACATAACCGGAAAGGGCAACTTCCAGAAGGCTCTTAAGAATGCCAAGGCATTTGAAATCGAGGCTCTTGACCTCGCGGAGCTTGACGAGGATGAAGTTGCAGTCAACGCATATGCAGGACTTAAGGCAGGCAAGGCTACCGTCACGGCGCTTGACGCCAACGGAGTCGCAATACCCGCCAAGAACCTGAACGTGGCAATAACTCCTGACGGAGCGTCGGCCGCAGCAGATGCCAAGGCAGTACTTGCGGCAGGCGACGCAGACATAGTGGTTACGCCCAAGAACAACGCAAACCTGACCGGAGCGCTCACGATCACGGGCTTCACGATCGCTGAGAACTTCACGAAGGCCAAGATCAACGTCAAGAAATTCAACGCAGCCAAGACGGCCGTTTACACGGGATCGCCCGTCATCCTCACCGACCTGGTTGACAATGACGGCAAGAACCCGTTCGAGAACGGACAGATAGCCGTGACGCTTAACAATGCCAACCTCGTATACGGCGATGACTTCGTGGTAGCCAGCTACTCCAACAACGTGAAGAAGGGAACGATGACGTTCACGCTTCAGGACGTTGGCAAGTACGCCGGCATGAAGGCAGGCAAGGTTAAGATCGTTGCCAAGACCATCAGCACGGTTGAGGCTGAGTGATCAGGCAAACCTAAAATGCATAGGACTTAGTCCTTAACGACAAGCAGGCCCCGGAGCAGCATCACCGCTCCGGGCTTGCTTTTTGCCATTTTCGTCATCATGCACAAATTCAGCCTGTCAAAATTCAGCATTGCTCATAACCGTGTAATTTTCGTTTCTACCCTTTCGTGTTTTTCGGGGGTGCGTTTTTGTCAACTCTGTACGTTCCGGTTTCAAGGGCGTCATGATATGCTTTGTTCAGAGCAGTACTTTCTCAGGATTTCGTTGGGGCATCCGGAGCCCGGTCTTAATTTTCTGAATTTCCTGCTTATTCCATTTTTGTGCCTGGCGGGAGGTTCGGAAGCGGTTCTCCCGCCGGCAGGTTTTCATCGTCCAAGAAAGGAGAATCGCATGAACGCTGACTGGACCAAGAATTATGATGAACTGACTTTTACCGACGACTTCATGTTCGGCAAGGTGATGGAGGACCTG
>CALGGH010000146.1 GCA_937916415.1 uncultured Lachnospiraceae bacterium | reverse complement strand
AAGTGATAATAGTAGTTACTTCCCTAAATGAGCCTTAGTGTAAACGCGTAAATTTTTAAGCGCCTTGATTACCGCAAAACAAATCCTCTGGGGAATGTCAAAAGATGAGAAGATTATTTTGCTCTTTGACATGTCCTTAGAGGTTTTGTTATTTGGATTGACATCTTTTACTATCTAAAATATACTACTGTTAAGTAGACTACTTATGCGTAGTAAAAATAACGCGAGACGTATGTGGTAATAAAGAAGTGAAGGAGAGCGTAATGATTGGACGATTAGAAGAAGTTAGTATTTTAAATTCATTATACAATAGTTCTGCATTTGAGTACCTGGTTATGTATGGCAGACGAAGAGTCGGAAAGACGACTCTGTTACAGGAGTTTTCAAAAGATAAAAATGCTATATTCTTTCCTGCGCAGGAAAAAAATGATGCGCTTAATTTGCAAGATTTTTCAAAGATGGTACAGATGAAATTAGATGGAATGTTCATTTCATCATTTGAAGGATGGAAAGAGGCTTTTGAATATATTGATAAAAAGGTAAGTGAGAGGACTCTGATTATCATAGATGAATTTCCTTTTATAGCGGAAGAGAATCCTACTATTAAATCCATATTGCAGCATACAATTGATCATCTGTGGAAAAAGAACAAAAACATATTTTTGATTCTGTGCGGATCATCAGTCAGCTTTATGGAATCGGATATAATGGGTAACAAAAGCCCATTGCACGACAGACAGACTTCAAGCATGGAAGTTACTCCCTTTGACTATTTGGAAAGCAGTCTTTTTTATCCGTCATATACAAATGAACAGAAATTGATAGCTTATGGAATCCTCGGAGGAGTACCCAGATATCTGGAAGCCTTTGACGATAAACTGTCAATTGAAGAAAATATATCAAATAAAATCATAAAGAAGGGATCATATTTGAACGAAGAACCTTCAAATTTATTAAAAGCGGAGCTTAGAGACCCTAATGTATATAACAGTATTTTAAGTGCAATAGCTGGTGGGAGAAACAAGGTACAGGAAATATCTGATTATATTCACGAAGATAAAAGTAAAGTCTCTAAATACTTAATTGTATTACAGACGATGCGTCTGGTAGAGAAGAAGGTTCCCTGCGGAGAAAGTGAAGTGAGCCGTAAAGGGATATATAAGCTGACAGACAATTTCTTTCGCTTTTGGTTTAGATATGAGTTCACCAATAATGCATACTATGAAATGCTTGGTGCGAATGCAGCTTCAAAAGAAATCATGGATGGAATTTCCGATTATATGGGAGAAGCCTTTGAGGAAATATGTCTTGAGTATTTCGTGAGGAAGGCTAAAAATAATGAACTTCCATTTATACCTTTTTATATGGGAAAATGGTGGGGAAATAACATACATATCAAGGCACAGGATGATGTAGATATACTTATGATTGACAAAACCGGTAAGAAAGGAATATTCGTGGAATGTAAATTTACAAATTCTAAGATGCCACATTCAGAGTACGAAGATTTAAAAACTGCAATGTTAGCATTTCCTGGCATTGAAGAAAAATATATATACTTTGTTAGCAAATCGGGATATGAGGATTCGGTTGTCAGGCATGCTGCAGAGGATGATGCAGTTTTGCTGGGGCTGGACGATTTATTTTCGTGATTACGTAGCCTGTCTACATGTCTGGAGTAGTTCCGCCTTTTGACTGGGATAACTTGGAACTATTAATTTTCAACAATGCAACAAATGCATAAATTTGTTGAAAATAAATAAGCCGGATAAAATATACCCCAGAAAGTGGACACGATGAAGTTGGAGTTACCCCGAAAATCGGACAGCTGAAAATGGCTTTCCAGGGATTTTTTATAATGGTCTGTGTTGCGATATATGCAGTCCTGGTGAATGCAGTAGCGGTAGCCAGCAACCTCCACTCAGCATTGTGGCAGGTGATCATTCGGCCTGGTTGTCATCATCCTGATGGAGTTCCTGCATCGCGGAGACGCGGATTGTTTTTCAAGAACGTCGATCGAGAGCATCGTCCGGAAAGACGGGAACGATAAGCAAAAGAACGATGAGGCCTTCGCCAAGAGGGTGTTTGAAAGAACACCATGGCTTGGCAATGACGGACTTCCCGTAAAAGGAGCTGATATCCCGGATCCGATAGCTAATCCCGAATTCTCCGGCGAAGGCAGCAAGGTGCTGAAGGATAGGCTTGACGGGATAATAAGAGCCTATAATGACGGGAAGCCGGATGAAGAAAAAATCAAAGACAAGCGCATGATCGACATGGTGGGCGCATGCCCGTACGATTCCGTGTATGTCATGGTAGACAGCATCATCGTCCCGCACCAGAAGGAACACCGGGACGTGAACGGCATTACCGGGACAGTGCGGAAGAAAAAGACGTCAAGCATAGCAAACGCATACATTCTGAACAGGGAGGGGACATAGGACAGCATATATAGCTACGCGATATACAAAGAGCTTCACATGGTAAACTCTTCAAACAGATGCGAAAAGCAAAACGACACACTTGTTGGTAATAGATGCAAAGACAATTCGCGGAGTTGGTCAGATGACGGTGTGCTGTATATGTCTCAGATACGTGCCATATTTGAAAATATGAATTTCAAAGGCGAAAGGAGTGACGTATCCGATGATTGGTTTAATACCCACCAGTCAAAGCATACACCTGTAAAGCTGTCGGAAACTATGGAGTCCTATATGTTTACGTACCATTACATACGTAATGTACCAATTTTCCATCATAAAATAACACAAAATAACACAAAGCATAACAAAGGGCATGAATCAAAAAGTCCTTGAAAATACTGACTTTGCAGTAAATTCAAGGACTCCCGTAAATTGTCTGACAATTTTCTCAAAGTTCTATCGTTGAACTACACCCCTGTGCGAAGTCGCGACTAACATAATGGCATAACCCACGTCGTCTGCGCAAGTGTTTAACATTGTTTTTTTGCAGGCACCATATTCACGACATGGCTGAATTGTGATAAACTTTTGTATGGATTATCATCCGAAATCGCATTTGAGGCCGCCGGCGAGCATCGCGTTTGTTTAAGCCGGCACCTCAGGAAACGGAGAACGCATGGATTTACGGTCTGATGGAAGAGATGACCTGGCGTTTCGCCGGGAACTGGTTGATAAGTATCGCCCGATAGTGGAGAAGCTCATCACGTACATTTCCTGGCTGGAGTCAAAAAAGGGCGGCAACGTCAGCAACAATTATACGGGAGACGGTATAGGAGAACACTCGATATCTTTTCCCGTGTATGATTCGACGCTGCTTGCCCTCGTCAAGCTGCTTCAGACGTCACCTCTCATTGACAGGAACTACGTCTACGTCTATTCGCGCAACCGCCTCAAAACCAGGGAGGACGAGCTGAACCTTATCAGGCGCAGCGAGCTCAGGGACACGGCCAACATAGGGGCCGTCATGAGCAAGTACGTGATCGAGGGCATGCGCAGGGGCAGCATGTGGACGGAGGCGGTCACTTCGGGCATATTCCTCGAGGCCATTAAGAAACTCAGGGAAAACATAGAATTTTGGGATGTTCCCATTAAATAAGGCACTGTAAATAAATAACTTCATAAAGATGCGCAGACTGGATTTTCATGTGCAAGGCGGAGGAAGGAGTCGTAGCGGGCTACGGCGACTGACGACAACGCAGTCACATGGAAATTCAGACAAGCAGATTAGGAAGTTATTTGTTTACAGTGCCTAATGATCAACTGAAAGGAACTGTTATTATGGGCAAAGTCAAACGTATCTACGTGGAAAAGCAGGACCCCTACGCGGTCCACGCCGGGCAGCTTGAGTCAGAAGCATCAAGTTACCTTGGCATCCAAACGATCGACAAGATAAGGGTATTCATACGCTATGACGTTCAGAACGTTTCTGATGAAACGTTCCGGGCGGCATGCGGAATGGTTTTTGCGGAGCCACCCGTGGACGTACTGTATCATGATGAACTTGAGGTACCGGCGGGAGCCCGCGTTTTTTCTGTAGAATATCTGCCCGGTCAGTTCGACCAGAGGGCCGATTCGGCGGTACAGTGCGTGCGCCTGATCAGGGAAGATGAGGATCCCATCATCCGGACGGCCGTCACCTACGTGATAATCGGTGACGTCACTGACGAAGAGTTTTCCCGGATAAAAGCATATTGCATCAATCCCGTGGATTCGAGGGAGACCGGCAGCGACAAGCCGGACACCCTGGAGGCGGATTACGAGGAACCCGGTGACGTGGCAGTGTTTGACGGCTTTACCGTCATGTCGGAGGAGGAGCTTCGCGGCCTGTATGAGAGTCTCGGACTGGCCATGACCTTTAGGGATTTCCTGCACGTCAGGCATTATTTTGAGCAGGAGGAGAGACGTGATCCCACCATGACTGAGATCAGGGTGCTTGACACCTATTGGTCGGATCACTGCAGGCATACCACTTTTTCCACGGAGCTTACCGACGTGGAGTTTGATGACGGTTTTTACCGTACTCCCATAGAAACCAGCTATCAGAGCTACCTTGACACCAGGGAAGAACTGTATAAGGACCGTCCCGACAGGTTCCCCTGCCTCATGGACCTGGCAACCATGGCCATGCGCAAGCTAAGGAGCGAAGGCAAGCTTGAGGACATGGAGGTCTCGGATGAGATCAATGCCTGCTCGGTTGTGGTTCCGGTGGAGATGGATTACGGCCAGGGTCCCGAAAGGGAAGAATGGCTGGTATTTTTCAAAAATGAGACGCACAATCACCCTACTGAGATAGAGCCTTTCGGCGGCGCGGCCACGTGTCTGGGCGGCGCCATCAGGGATCCTCTTTCCGGCAGGGGTTACGTATATCAGGCAATGCGCATTACCGGCGCTGCCGATCCTACGGTTCCCGTGTCGGAGACGCTGCATGGCAAGCTCCCACAGCAGAAGCTTGTCAGGGGAGCTGCCGACGGGTATTCGTCATATGGCAATCAGATAGGCCTGGCCACGGGTTACGTTAAGGAGATATATCATCCTGACTACGTGGCCAAGCGCATGGAGATCGGCGCGGTCATGGGAGCGGCACCCCGCAGGAACGTGATTAGGGAGACCTCCGATCCGGGCGACGTCATCATCCTGCTGGGCGGACGGACGGGCCGTGACGGGTGCGGAGGCGCCACCGGCTCATCCAAGGTGCATACCGAGAGTTCCATCGAAACCTGCGGAGCCGAGGTTCAAAAAGGAAACGCTCCCACGGAGCGCAAGATACAGAGACTCTTCAGAAGGCCCGAGGTCAGCCGGCTGATCAGAAAGTGCAATGACTTCGGCGCGGGTGGAGTCAGCGTCGCCATAGGCGAGCTGGCGGACGGACTGGTCGTGGATCTGGACAAGGTTCCCAAGAAATACGCGGGACTTGACGGCACTGAGCTGGCCATCTCCGAATCGCAGGAGCGCATGGCGGTAGTGGTTGCCCCGGACGACGTGGACAAGTTCCTGGGATACGCTGACGAGGAGAACCTGGAGGCCGTATGCGTGGCTGAGGTTACCGAGGAACCCAGGCTCGTGCTTAACTGGCGCGGCAAGCCCATAGTCAATCTCTCCAGGGCCTTCCTCGACACCAACGGCGCGCATCAGGAGAATGCCGTCAGGGTCAACGTGCCCGACGAGAACGACAATTACCTGAATAAATATGCCATCAGCCGCGTAGGCGAGGCAGTGGAATCGGGCGACGTGCGCGGAGCGTGGCTGTCCCTGCTGTCAGACTTAAACGTCTGCTCGCAAAAAGGCCTGGTCGAGATGTTTGACTCATCCATAGGCGCAGGCACGGTCACCATGCCCTACGGCGGCGTCACCCAGCTGACCGAGACGCAGACCATGATAGCCAAGCTCCCAACGTTAAAGGGAACCACCGACACGGTGACCATGATGAGCTATGGCTTTGATCCATACCTGTCATCCTGGAGTCCGTATCACGGCGCGGTATATGCCGTTACCGAATCCATGGCCAAGATCGTGGCCGCGGGCGGAGACGCTTCGGGCATCAGGTTTACTTTCCAGGAATACTTCAGGAGAATGACTTCCGATCCGGCCAGGTGGAGTCAGCCGTTCTGCGCCCTGCTCGGAGCATATGACGCACAGATCGGATACGGTCTTCCTTCGATCGGAGGCAAGGATTCGATGTCCGGCACGTTCAATGACATAGACGTGCCGCCCACGCTCGTGTCATTTGCCGTGGACGTAAGCAGCGGCAGGAACGTGATCACGCCCGAACTCAAGGATGCCGGTAATTACGTGATCCTTTTTGAGATAGAAAAGGACGAGTATGACATACCCGTATATGAATCGGTGCTTGAACTGTACGGCTCGATCACTCGGCTGATCCGAGAGGGATACGTCAGGGCCGCATACGCAGTCGACTCATATGGCGTGGCTTCGGCGCTATCGCACATGGCGTTTGGCAACAGGCTGGGCGTGAGCATTGACAGCGACTTCGACGCGACGCGCCTGTTCAAGAACGGACTGGGAAACGTGATCTGCGAGATGGAGCCCTCTGCCAGGGCGCACATGGACGAGCTGGAGATGGACTATACCCTGATCGGAACGATCAACGGCTGCAGCGAGTTCGTGATCGGAGATGCATCCATAAGCATCGACGAAGCCATTGAGGCATGGAAAAAGCCCCTTGACGGCGTATTCCCTTACTTATCGTCAGAGAGTGAGGACAAACCGGTCGAAAGGGACGTCTTTAAGACGGATAATCTGTACGTATGCAAAAACAAGGTTGCGCGCCCCAGGGTGTTCATTCCCGTTTTTCCGGGGACAAACTGCGAATATGATTCTGCCAGGGCCTTTGAAAGGGCCGGCGCCGACGTGAACGTCAGGATATTCAGGAACCTGAGCGCCGAAGGCATCAGGGAGAGCGTCGCCTCATTTAGGGAGGCCATAGGGCAGGCACAGATCATCATGTTCCCCGGCGGTTTCTCAGCAGGTGACGAACCGGACGGATCCGCCAAGTTCTTTGCGGCAGCCTTTAGGAACGAAAGCATCCGCGAGGCGGTAATGGAGCTGACAGGCCAAAGGGATGGCCTCGTGCTCGGAATCTGCAACGGTTTCCAGGCCCTCATCAAGCTGGGACTCGTGCCTTACGGAGAGATCAGGCAGCAGACGCCTGATTCACCGACGCTGACGTTCAACACCATCGGCAGGCACGTATCCAAGATGGTGTATACCAAGGTCGTTTCCAACTTATCGCCCTGGCTGGCCCTGGCCGAGCCCGGCAGGACTTACGTCAGCCCCGCTTCACATGGCGAAGGCAGGTTCGTGGCTTCCAGGGAATGGCTCGACAGGCTGTTTGCCGGAGGTCAGGTCGCCACGCAGTATGCCGATCCTGACGGAAACGTCACGATGAACGAGGAGACCAACGTAAACGGATCGTATGATGCCATCGAGGGCATCACTTCTCCCGACGGACGGATACTTGGCAAGATGGCTCACGTGGAGCGCCGCGGCGACGGAGTGGCGATCAACATATACGGAGAGCAGGACCTAAGGATATTTGAGGCCGGAGTGCAGTATTTCAGATGATTAATGCGGGTCCGGGAGCAGCGTCAGCCGATTGCCCGGGCCATTGCGGATAAACATGAACAAGGTCAATCATCAAAAGGAACTTGACAAGATAACTGACGCTATCGATCCCGATGAGCGTCCGACGCTTCTGCTGCACAGCTGTTGTGCGCCCTGTTCAAGCCATTGCCTGGAGTATCTGCGTGAATTCTTCGACGTAACCGTGTTTTACTACAATCCCAACATTTCGTCGGAACCGGAGTATCTCAAGCGGCTGAACGAGGAAAAAAGGCTGATCGCGCAGTACAATGAACAGGTTGACAGGTACGAGGCGGAGGGAATGACCGATTTCGCAGGCGGAATGAAGGTTACGCCCGCAACCGCGCGCATCCGCATCATTGACGGGGATTATGAACCCGGACTGTATTACGAGCGGGTCATGGGATACGAAGACTGTGCCGAGGGCGGAGACAGATGCGGGATATGTTTTGAACTCAGGCTCTCCAAAACCTTTGAGCTGGCAGCCCGTCTTGGCATGGATTACGTGACCACCACGCTGACCATCAGTCCGCTCAAAAATGCCGACCGCATCAACGTGATAGGTTACCGCCTGGAGCGTGAACTCATCGGGGTCGGTTCTTTGTGCAATATTATGTCAACCGACGCGGCTTCGGGATCCATGGATAGCGCCAGGCATGCACCACGCTGGCTTCCGTCGGACTTCAAGAAGAGGGAAGGATACAAGCGTTCCATAGAACTCTCCGCGGCATACGGACTGTATCGCCAGAATTACTGCGGATGCTCCTTTA
>CALGGH010000145.1 GCA_937916415.1 uncultured Lachnospiraceae bacterium | reverse complement strand
AGCAGGCGAAGCGCCTGCGCCCGCGCCGGAAGAGGCACCGGCGCCGGAACCGGAACAGCCGGCCAATCCCGAGTGACGGACGGTCTTTGGAATGGACGGCTACTATGTGATTAAGAGCCCCGGAGAGGGAGAATACGTAGACCGCAAGTCCAGGTTCATAGGACATGCCATGCCGGTCCATGGAGAGGAAGAGGCACTGGTCCTGATCGATCAGGTCAGGCGCAAGTACTGGGACGCCAGGCATAACTGTTATGGATACGTGGTCGGAGAGCGCGGAGAGACAACCAGGTTTTCCGATGACGGAGAGCCGGGCGGGACCGCGGGACGTCCGATCCTGGACGTGCTGACCGGCAGCTGCCTGCGTGACGTGCTGGTCGTGGTCACCAGGTATTTTGGTGGCACGCTGCTCGGCACGGGAGGCCTGGTGAGGGCATATACGCAGGCGACGCATGAGGCGCTTGACAATGCTGACCTGCGTCACCTGGTCAGGGCTTCCAGGTTAAGGCTGATAACGGATTACAACAACGCCGGCAGGCTGAAGCATTATTTCGAGACCGGCGGCATCAGGATGGACGACGTCATATACACCGACAAGGTGGAGAACCTCATCACCATCCCTGAGGAGGAAGTTGACGCCGTCATGCACCGCATCACTGACATGACCGGCGGAAGCGCCGAAGTGACCATCGTCGGCAACGGTTTTTTTGAGATAGGAAACGGCCATGGATGAAAAAGAAGAACTGGAACTGAATACGGAGATCAGGGAACTCCTGGAATCCAAACAGTACACCCGTCTCAGGCAGAAGGCCGCCGAGCTCAACGAAGCCGACGTGGCCGCGGTGATGGAGAACCTGGAGGACGCGGAGCAGTTCAAGATGTTCCGCATCCTGCCAAAGAGCATGGCCGCTGACGTGTTTGCCCATCTGGAGACGGACACCCAGCAGTACATCATCACGACACTGTCCGAACGGGACGCAGGCAACATCATCGATAACCTGATGGCCGATGATGCCGCGGACCTGCTGGAGGAGATGCCCGCCAACGTCGTCAAGAAGCTGCTCGCCAATGCTTCTCCGGAAACCAGGCGTGACGTGAACCATCTGTTGCAGTATCCCGAGGACTCTGCCGGCAGCATCATGACCGTCGAGTACGTGGACCTCAAGGAGAATCTCACGGTCAGCGAAGCGATAGAGCGGATACGCAAGCTGGGCGTTGACTCCGAGACCATCAACATCTGCTACGTGCTGGACAACAAGCGCACCCTGCTGGGTACGGTGGCACTCAGGTATCTGCTGCTGTCGGATCCTGACGCGGCCATTTCCGACATAATGCACGAAAACGTGATCTCCCTGAACACCCTGATGGATCAGGAGGAGGTTGCCAGGCAGTTCCAGAAATACGACTTCACTGCGATGCCCGTCGTGGACAATGAAAACAGGCTCGTCGGAATCATCACCGTCGATGACGTAGTCGACATCATGGAAGAAGAGGCCACGGAGGATATGGAAAAGATGGCCGCCATCGTTCCCTCCGATAAGCCCTACATGAGGACCGGCATCTTTGAGACCTGGAAAAAGCGCATTCCATGGCTGCTGCTGTTGATGGTGTCGGCAACTTTTACCGGGAGCATCATCACGTCCTTTGAGGATGCCCTAAGCGCGTGCGTGATACTGACGGCATACATACCGATGATCATGGATACCGGCGGAAATGCCGGAGGACAGGCATCGGTGACCATCATCCGTGGTCTGAGCCTTAACGAGATCGATTTTTCGGACATATGGAAATGCATATGGAAGGAAGTCAGGGTCGCGCTTGCATGCGGACTTACGCTGGCCGGAGCCAATTTCATCAAGCTGCTGCTCCTTGACAAGCTGACCGTGGCCGTAGCGCTGGTTGTCTGCCTGACCCTGCTCTGTGCCGTGATCATGGCCAAATTTGTAGGATGCACGCTGCCTTTGATAGCCAAAAAGATAGGATTTGACCCGGCTGTCATGGCATCACCATTTATAACGACTATTGTAGACGCATTGTCACTGCTGGCATATTTCAGGATCGCTACGATAATCTTAAAAATCTAGGAGGGAAAGCATGGCGGATGGAATAATCAGGATATATGGAGGAAACGGCAGGGGCAAGTCCCCCGCGGCGCTTGGCAGGGCCGTTCAGGCTGCCAGCCGCGGCGCCAGGGTGGTCATCATCCAGTTTCTGAAGGGCAGGGGCCTGACCGAATCTGAATTTCTGCGCAGGCTCGAGCCCGACATCAAGGTGTTCAGGTTTGAAAAATCCGAAGAAGGGTATGACGCCCTGTCGCCTTCGGAGAGGGAGGATGAGATCGTAAACATCCGGAACGGCATTGGAT
Source organism: uncultured Lachnospiraceae bacterium (assembly GCA_937916415.1). Taxonomy (GTDB): domain Bacteria; phylum Bacillota; class Clostridia; order Lachnospirales; family Lachnospiraceae; genus XBB2008. The sequence goes on along the minus strand of CALGGH010000145.1, from coordinate 12,650 downwards.
TTGCCAGAAAGGTTCTAAACACCGGCGAGTGTGAGATGCTGGTGCTGGACGAGGTGCTCGGGCTTGTTGAAAACAAGATCATTACCAAGGAAGAGCTGAAGGAAGTGCTGTCACTCAAGGGAGACGGCATTGACGTAATAATGACGGGCAACATGGTATCCGACGAACTGTATGACCTTGCCGATGAGGTTACCATGATAACTACTGAAAAAAGTGATTAACGGGAGGATTCAAAATGGCTGTATTTAAGGGAGCAGGAGTGGCGATAGTAACGCCTTTTCATGAGGACGGCAGCGTCAATTACGAGAAGTTTGCCGAGATTATTGACTATCAGATCGAACATGGCACTGACGCGATCATCGTGTGCGGCACTACCGGTGAGTCTGCCTGCCTGAGCGAGCAGGAGCATACCGAGGTGATCAGGTTCTGCATTAAGCACGTAAACAAGCGCGTGCCCGTCGTTGCAGGCACGGGATCCAATTGCACCGAGACGGCCGTATACCTGTCTCAGGAAGCCGAAAAGGACGGAGCGGATGCCATACTTACCGTGTCTCCGTATTATAACAAGGCTACCCAGAACGGCCTTTATGCGCATTACAAAAAAATAGCCGAGAGCGTAAAGATCCCGATGATCCTCTATAACGTGCCCTCGAGGACCGGATGCAACATCGCTCCGGAGACGGTGGTGAGGCTCTGCAAGGACGTGCCCAACATAGCAGGCGTGAAGGAAGCCAGCGGCAACATTTCGCAGGTGGCCAGGCTCATGAGCCTGGCTGACGGCTGCGTGGACCTGTATTCCGGCAATGACGATCAGATCGTGCCGCTGATGAGCCTGGGCGGGATCGGAGTGATCTCAGTGCTCAGCAACGTGGCGCCCCGGCAGACGCATGACATATGCCAAAAGTTCTTTGACGGAGACGTGGCAGGTGCTGCCAAGGCACAGCTTGACGCGATAGAACTGATCGACGCGCTCTTCTGCGAGGTCAATCCCATCCCCGTGAAGACCGCGATGAACCTGATGGGAGTCGGGGCGGGTCCGCTGCGCATGCCCCTGAGCCCCATGGAGGAGAAGAACAAGGAGAGACTTGCCGCAGCCATGAAGGCTTATGGCATTCTGTGATGATAGGAGAAAACAATGACGAGAGTGATAATGCACGGCTGCAACGGCCGCATAGGACAGACCATCACGTCGCTGCTTGACAAGGACGAAGACATGAAGATAGTGGCCGGCGTCGACAAGTTTGACGAAGGCAAAAACAGCTATCCCGTATTTGCAAGCATTGATGACTGCGAACCGGAGGCCGACGTGATCATCGACTTTTCGGTGGCAGGTGCGGTGGACGGGCTGATCAGGCATGCCATAAACAGGAACCTGCCGGTGGTTCTGTGCACCACGGGTCTCAGTGAAGACCAGCTGGACATGGTAAATGACGCATCGGCACGCATACCGATACTTCGCTCGGCCAACATGAGCCTGGGCGTGAACCTGCTCATCAAGCTGGTGACCGAAGCCGCGGCAGCACTGGAGCCCGCAGGGTTTGACATAGAGATAGTCGAGAAGCACCACAGGCACAAGCTGGATGCCCCCAGCGGGACGGCGCTTGCGCTTGCCGAAGCGGCCAACGCCGGGCTAAGTGAGGATTATGAGTACATATATGACAGGACCGGACGCAGGATGGAGCGTCCCAGGGCAGAGATAGGCATATCTGCCGTCAGGGGCGGGTCGATAGTCGGAGATCACGATGTGATATTAGCCGGAACCGATGAGGTCATCACGCTGTCCCATACCGCATATTCAAGGACCGTGTTTGCCAAGGGCGCCATTCAGGCGGCCAGGTTCCTGTGCGGCAGGGAGCCGGGCATGTACGGCATGAAGGACGTAATAGGATGAGAGGCGCATGAAAGACGTTGAGATTACTTTTTTAAAAAGCCTGGCCCGGCAGTATCCCAATGCTGCCGCGGCTTCCACGGAGATCATCAACCTGCAGGCGATTCTGAACCTGCCTAAATCCACCGAGCATTTTTTGACGGACATACACGGAGAATACGAGTCGTTCAATCACGTACTGAAGAACGGCTCCGGTTCCGTGCGCCGCAAGATAGATGAGGAATTCGGCATCAACCTGACGGACAAGGACAAGAGAAGCCTGGCGACGCTGATCTACTATCCCAAGGAAAAGCTGGATCTGATACTGGAGTCCGAGGAAAACATCGACGACTGGTACAGGATCACGCTGCACAGGCTGGTGCAGGTGACCAAGCGCGTGTCGTCCAAGTACACCAGGTCCAAGGTCAGGAGGGCGCTGCCCAGGGAATTTGCCTACGTAATAGAGGAACTGATCACCGAAAAGGCCGAGATCCAGAATAAGGAAGCCTATTATAATGAGATCATTCATTCGATCATCAGGGTCGGCGTGGCACCGGATTTCATCATAGCGCTGTGCAACCTGATACAGCGCATGGTCATAGATCACCTGCACATAGTCGGGGACATCTTTGACAGGGGACCCGGGCCGGACGTCATCATGGATACCCTCATGGCCTACCATTCTGTGGACGTGCAGTGGGGCAATCATGACATGGTTTGGATGGGCGCTGCCGCAGGCAGTGAAGCCTGCATCGCCAACGTGATCAGGTTCTCGGCACGTTACGGCAACCTAAGCCTCCTCGAGGAGAGCTACGGCATCAACCTGATACCGCTGGCGACCTTCGCAATGGCGGTCTACGGTGATTCGGACACCAGCGTGTTTAAGGTCAGGTATGACGAAAAATATGACAAGAGCAACCTGAGGCTGGACGAAAAGATGCACAAGGCCATCTCCATCATACAGTTTAAGCTGGAGGGAGCGCTGATCAAAAAGAATCCCGAGTTCAACATGAACGACAGGCTGTTGCTGGATGACGTGGATTATGAAAACGGCAGGATCAGGCTGGACGGCAAGTGGTACGAACTGAGGGACAAATTCCTGCCCACCATCGATCCGGAGGATCCGTATGCGCTCAGCCCCGAAGAGGAGGAGGTCGTGAGCAAGCTGCGAAGCGCCTTTGTCAAGTGCGAAAAGCTGCAGCGTCACGTCAGGTTCCTTTTTGCCAAGGGAAGCCTGTACAAGATATATAATTCCAATCTGCTCTATCACGGCTGCGTGCCCCTGGACGAGGACGGACATTTCAAAAAGGTGATGCTTAAGGGCAGGGAGTATTCGGGCCGGGCCCTGTATGACAAGCTGGAATACTATGCGAGAAAGGGCTATTATTCTAACGATCCTGAGGAGCGCGAATACGGCCGCAACATCATGTGGTACGTCTGGACCGGTCCAAATTCGCCCGTATACGGCAAGGACAAGATGACCACCTTCGAAAGGTATTTCATAGAGGATGAGTCGACCCACGTCGAAAAGAAGTGCAGCTATTACAGCCTGCTGGATGATGACGAGGTGGTTGACCGCATACTTAAGGAATTCGGACTGACTCCGGGATACGCGCGCATAGTCAACGGCCACGTGCCCGTTGAGGTCAAAAACGGCGCGAGCCCGATCAGGTGCGGCGGCAAGGTCCTCGTAATAGACGGCGGATTCTCCAAGGCATATCAGGGCAAGACCGGCATCGCCGGATATACGCTGGTCAGCAATTCACACGGCATGAGGCTCGTTGCGCACAAGCCCTTTAAGTCTGCGGAAAACGCGGTCACGACCGAGGCGGACATGTTCTCCGACGAGATAGTGGTGGAGGTGTATCCGATGAGGCACAGGGTGGCAGACACCGACATAGGCGCCGACATACGTGACCAGATCAGCCAGCTGGAGGCATTGCTTTGTGCCTTCAGGGAAGGCATCATACCCGAAAAGGACTGAACATATGGAATTTAGGCCATGCATAGACATACATGACGGCAAGGTCAAGCAGATCATAGGAGGCACTCTGACCGAAGGCACGTCGGAGGTTACGGAAAATTACGTGTCCGAAAACGACGGCACCCATTTTGCGAGGCTTTACCGTGACAGGGGACTGAAGGGCGGACACGTGATCGTGCTCAACAACCCTGCGCAGCCATCATATGAAGCTTCGGTTGAGCAGGCTGTCGGAGCCCTTAGGGAGTATCCCGGCGGGCTTCAGATAGGCGGAGGCGTTAATCCGGACAATGCCGGCAGGTACCTGGAGGCAGGCGCCAGTCACGTGATCGTGACTTCCTACGTATTCAGGGACGGGCTCATTGACAGGGATGCCCTGAACCGCATGATCCGGACCGTGGGCAGGGAAAGGCTCGTGCTCGACCTGTCCGTCAGGCACCGTGGAGACAGATACCTGATAGTCACGGACAGATGGCAGAAGTTCACCGAGGTCGAACTTAACCATGCCACGCTGGATGAGCTTGCTGACTGCTGTGACGAATTCCTGATACACGGAGTTGACGTCGAGGGACGGTCAAACGGCATCGAGGCGGAACTGGTGGGCATGCTGGGAGCATGGAACAAGCGCCCCGTCACCTACGCGGGGGGAATCCACAGCTACGACGACATATACCTGATCGGCGCACTAGGAGGCGGACACGTAAACGTCACCGTGGGGTCTGCCCTTAACATGTTCGGCGGCCCTCTGGACCTGGATCAGGTCCTGGAGTACTGCTCGGAGCAGAGTTAGGACGCATGAATGAATAATTTATGGCAAAAAAATCCCATCCGTTTGACCGGATGGGATTTTGTTGTCATGCTACTATATCGATAATATCATAACTTAGTTACGTTTACAGCCTGAGGGCCTTTCTCACCGTCTACTACTTCGTACTCGACTGCCTGACCTTCGTCCAGGGACTTAAAGCCTTCCATGTTCAGTCCTGAGTAGTGTACGAAAACGTCGTGTCCCTGCTCATCAGAGATGAAACCATAACCCTTTTGGTTGTTAAACCACTTAACCGTACCCTTGTTCATCACGTACCTCCAAGTAAAACAAACTGTAACCATGGACACACTGATTTTCAGATAGTCCATAATGTGTAGATTATCACAGAAATATTTTTATGTAAAGAAAAAGAAGTCAATTTGCATATATAAAATTAGTGTGATAATATTGTTACGACTTTGTTACGTCATCGACTACCTGGTTGCTCTTTTGGGAGGCAATGATATGGCAGAAGGAGAAAAAAAGCAGCGTCGTGGCTATCATCTGATGCTTTTTATAGATAAAAAAGGGGGCGGCGTGAACCAGATGGGCATAGGCAGTGCCTTTATCAACACGCTCGGCATCATCGTGGTGGCAGCCCTGGTCGTGACCATGATCGGGTGGAACTTAAACGCCGGCGCGAAGCATCGCCTTACTGCCGAAAACGAAGAGCTGAAGGCACAGGTAGGGTCCCTTGAGGAGGAAATGGACTCCCTTACCATGACCAACAACGAACTGAACAACAAGGTGATCATCCTGAGCAATACCGTCAATACCAAGGTGGAGCAGCAGAACGCCATACAGGAGGAAGCCGATGCTGCGCATTATCCCGAAGGCTTCCCGCTGTCGTCATCAGCATCCATGTCTTCGGATGAGGCAGATCCCAATACCGTGATCTTCGTCAGCAATGCCGGCACGAGCATAATCGCTGCCGGAGCGGGGACCGTTACCGAGGTCATCCCTGACGCTGACTATGGTTACTGCATCAAGATCGATCACGAGAACGGATACGTGACCGAATACTATCTCGCATCAGCTCCCCTCATCAAGGAAGGAGACGCCGTGCTGCAGGGCGCCATCTTAAGCCTGGTCGAGTCCGACAAGTCCAAGCTGGCCTATAAGGTATATAAGGATGGCGAGCAGATAGATCCTATGGATATTATCAGAATAGACGGATAATCGTTGCTTTTATTTGAGATTTGAGTTATTATATCTATCGTTGCACAAACGACAAAGGAGATTCAAATGAAGAGAAAATTATTGCTTGGACTGATGATCGCCGCTTTGGGGGCAACCCTGATGATGGGCTGCGGCAGCCAGGAAGAGGAGGTCGCCGAACCCGAAGTCACCATCAACGTAGAACCGATTCCTGAGCAAACGACTGAAGAAACCGTTGAAGAGGTTACGGAAGAGGTTGAGGAAGAGATCGTGGACGATCTGCCGGAGGGCTACGTCCGTTCGGAGCTTACCAACCTGCCGATCCCTAAGGAAATCGAGAACCAGCGTCCCATCGCAGCCATGGTCGACAATGAGTCGCTCGCCCTTCCGCATTACGGAATCGCCGAGGCCGACATCGTTTATGAACTGATGAATTCCACCCTTAATGGCAGGATCACCCGTCTGATGGTCATGGTTAAGGACTGGGGCAACATAGAGCAGCTCGGATCCATCAGGTCCGCGCGTCCCACTAACTTTTTCCTGACTGCTGAGTGGAATGCCTGCCTGGTGCATGACGGAGGCCCTTACTACATCGACCAGTACGTAGCCAGGGATTACTGCTGCCACTTCTCAGGCGGCTTCTCCAGGGTCAACAACGGCAAGGCCACTGAGTATACCGAGTACGTAATGAAGGGTGACCTGGAAAAGAAGTTTGCAGATTCCAATTACTCAACCGAGTATGATAAGTACAACCCCGGCACTCACTACACGTTCGCACTTCCCAGCAAGCCCAACGTGCTGTCGGAGACTTATTCGGGCTACACCAAGCCCGCCACCTACGTGGACTTCCCGTTCCCTCATAACGGCAGCGAACTGTCCTACAATGCCGAGACCGGACTGTATGAGTATTCGGAGTACGGTTCGGAACACAGGGATGCAGAGGACAACGAGATCCTCGCCTTCACGAACGTGATCATTCAGGAATGCACCTTTGCGCAGCTGGATGACAACGGCTACCTGATCTTCAACATCCTGGCCGAGAACATGCCCGGATATTACCTCACCGGCGGAGAGGCCGTGGACATCACCTGGTCAAAGCTGGCAGAGACGGACATCACGCGCTACTATGACGGAACCGGACAGCAGATCACGCTGAATACCGGTAAGACCTACATAGCGATCGTGCCGGATGATTCGTGGGATGAACTTGTCCTTAAATAAAGAAAAAAGACGGAGCCCTCGGTAACGCCGGGGGCTCTTTGTGCATTTATGTCAGAGTACGTTAGGGTAGATGAATTGAATATTGCGTACGGCGTGTCGGGCCTGAAGGAGGCGGATGCCCCGGTGGCGGTACTGCTGCAGGGGTGGGGAACCTGCTACGGCCTGTATGACCCGGTGGCGGCCCTGATCGGAGACAGGTTTAAGGTCGTGCAGTTCGATCTGCCCGGATTTGGCGCCAGCGAGGAGCCAAAGGAACCCTGGAGCGTGGAAGATTATGCGGATTTCTTTTTGGATTTCCTGCATGCCATGAAGATAGATGAGTGCATGCTGATCGGGCATTCCTACGGAGGCAGGATCATACTGAAGCTGACCGGGGATCCTAAATATGCCGGTAAAATAGTGACGCAAAGGCCGGATGCCAGGGGAACCGTTGGTCGCGAAGGTGATCGTGACGGCATGGAATCACCCATCGTCGTGCCGAGGCTGATACTGATAGATTCGGCCGGCATCCCGCCCGTCAGGACGCCTGAGCAGAAGCGCAGGCAGCTGTCCTATAAGATGCTCAGGAAGGTGTTTGCCAATAAGGTCATATACTGGCTTTTCCCTGAGATCATAGACGACTGGCGGAGCCGTCAGGGTTCCGAGGATTACCGCAGGGCCTCTGAGATCATGAAGGGAACGCTGGTTAAGTCCGTCAACGAGGACCTGACTTATTGCCTGCCGGGCATCAGGCAGGATACGCTGCTCATCTGGGGCGAGAATGACACTGCCACGCCCATGCGGGACGCGCACGTCATGGAGGAAAAGATTCCGAACAGCGGACTGGCGGTCATACCCGGCACGGGACATTTTTCGTTTGCCGAGAACCCGGCACTGTTTGCGCAGATAATGAACGCGTTTGTAAAAGATAAGAGGAACGATCCCGGATGCTCAAGGTAGCATTGATAAGCATTAGAATAATAATCTCATTCGTCCCGGCGGTCATCGCGTACCGCTACGTGCTCGTCTATAACCTGCACATGTTCCAGCTGAACGGGTACAAGAACGGCGAGCATTTCGCGTGGGTGCGCAGGTTCATCCGCAGGCAGTGGGTGCTGGTGGCGGCCGTATGCATCGGCATCCTGGACCTGCTCCTGCCATGCGCCGTCTGCGACTGGATCACGCTGCTCTGGTTCCTGCTTGTCATAGCGGTATATCAGGCACTGGGCAGGATGGCGGCCAGGAAGCCGCTGGTATATACTGCCCGCGTAAAGAGGCTCATTGCCACGGTGATCGTGCTTGACGTCGTGCTTGCCTGCGTGCTGGCCCTGGCATGGGAAAAGTCGGAGGGCGTCATGGCAGCAGGCTCCGCGGGAGGACGGGTGTTTGGACGCGCCTTTTTCCTCAGGTTTTTTTATGGGGGATATGGCACCATCACCAGGCTGGACGGAATGCTCATGATCATCATCGGGCTTAAGATCGTTTCGTGCATCATCGGCAACCTGGCCGTGTCTCCGATCGAAAAGGGCGTGAACGCGCATTTCATTAATGATGCCAAAAGAAGGCTGCGGGATGCAGGCGACATGACCATCATCGGCGTGACAGGCAGCTACGGCAAGACCAGCGTGAAGCATTATCTGGGTGAACTGCTGGCGGTGAAATACAACGTGCTCATTACTCCGGAGAGCTACAACACGCCCATGGGAGTGGTCCGTACCGTCAGGGAGCACATGAAGCCGGGCACCGAGGTGTTCGTCTGTGAAATGGGAGCCCGGCACGTGGGTGACATTAAGGAGCTTTGCGACCTGGTGCATCCCGATCATGGCATCATCACTTCCATAGGACCGCAGCATCTTGAAACCTTTTTTACGATGGAAAACGTCGTTTCGACCAAATATGAGCTGGCGGATGCGCTGCCAAAGGGCGGCATGCTCTTTTTGAACTGGGATAACGATCTCGTGCGTGATAATGCCGGCAAGTATGAAGGCATCAGGAACGTGATACCGTATTACGGGGCGGGGTATCGCGCGGACAACGTCAGGCTTACGCCGCAGGGAACCGCCTTTGAAGTGGTGACGCCGGACGGGGAGAGGGAAGCCTATGTTACTTCCCTGATAGGAGCTCACAACATAGTGAACGTGACCGGGGCGATAGCCGTCGCGCATTCGATGGGCATCGCGCTGAAGGACCTGAAGATCCCTGTCAGAAGGCTGCACGGCGTACCGCACAGGCTGGAGCTTAAGCGAAACGGCAGGCTGAACGTCATAGACGATGCCTACAATTCCAATCCGGCGGGCAGCAAGGCGGCACTGGACACGCTGGCCATGTTTGACGGCCTGAAGGTCATGATCACGCCGGGCATGGTGGAGCTGGGCGACAAGGAAGAGGAATACAACCGCGAATTCGGACGTCATGCGGCAGAGGTTGTCGATCACCTGCTGCTGGTTGGACACGGACGGACCGATGCGATACGTGCCGGCGCGGAAGGGGCGTCGGACGGCCGTCAGGATGGCGCCCGGTGCATGATCCGCACTTTTGATCACTTTGAGGAGGCATTTGCCTTTGCGTCGCAGATACCGCATGACGGCGAAAAGTACGTGCTTTTGGAAAATGACCTTCCTGACAATTATTGACGCACGGCAGGGTCTTTGGTGAGGCGCAGGTAACGCATCACTAAATACGAAAGGACTGAGATGAAAACAAGAGTAGCACTTATTTTTGGCGGCAGGAGCGTTGAACATGAGGTGTCCGTCATTTCGGGACTCCAGGCATATAATAACGTTGACACGGACAAATACGACGTGACTCCCGTATACATGACCAAGGATGGACTCTTTTACGTAGGCGGGGACGTGGGCAGGATAGAAAGCTACCGGGACATACCGGGTCTGCTCGGGCGTTCCCGTCAGGTGATCTGGGTCAGCGAACCTTCCGGGACCTCTTTGAAGCAATATCCTGCGCCCAGGCTGGGCAAGGGAATTACCATTCCGGTGGATCTGGCCTTTCCGGTGGTGCACGGCACCAACGTGGAGGACGGGGTGCTGCAGGGATTCCTGAAGACCATGGGAGTGCCGTTCGTGGGCTGTGACGTGTGCGCGTCCGCCATCGGCATGGACAAGTACGTGCAGAAGGCTGTCCTGAAGGACAACGGCGTACCCGTGCTGGACGGCTGCGTATATACGCTGTCGGACTATGAGAACGTGGAAGGACTGGCAGGAAGGATCGAGGACAGGTTTGGCTATCCGGTGATCATCAAGCCTGTCAACCTGGGGTCCAGCGTGGGGATCAGCGTGGCGCATGATGCGGGAGAGCTGACTGCATCCATAGACGATGCCTACAGGTATTCATCCGTGATCCTGGCGGAGCATGCCATCAGCAATCTGCGGGAGATCAACTGCTCGGTGCTGGGGGATGAGAATCATGCCGAAGCCAGTGAGATCGAGGAACCCATGCATACCGAGGACATCCTAAGCTATGAGGATAAATACGTGTCAGGCAGCAAGGGCGGCAAATCCGGCGGGATGGCCAGCGTGTCCAGACGCATTCCCGCTGACGTCTCCGAAGAAATGCGTGACAGGGTCCGAAGCCTCGCGGTTAAGGCTTTCAGGGCTCTCAGGTGCTGCGGAGTGGCACGAATCGACTTCATGATCGACGTTGATTCCGGAGAACTGTATTTCAACGAGATCAATACTATACCGGGATCACTGGCCTTTTATCTGTGGGAACCGCTGGGCAAGCCGTACAAGGAGCTGCTTAGCGACGTGATTGAGCTGGCCAGGACCAGGGCCAGGAACGAAAAGGCGCTTACCTTTACTTTCGACACGAACATATTAGGCAACGCATCGCTGGGCGGTGCCAAGGGGAACAAGCGATGACGCCGACGTTTGTGAAGAAACGTCACATGAGGCAGCTTGCGGATTACAGGGACAATGAGCTTAGGAAACGTCCGGTGCTCAAGTCCCTTTTCTTTGAGCTGACTGACGTCTGCAACGAAAGGTGCAGGCACTGCGGATCCAGGTGCGGAGAGGGCATGCCCGGGACAGCGGGTTACGTGAATGCGGCCGGAGCTGCCGGCGATGCCGGCCCTGATGGCATGCCGGTCGGACCGGGGACGTCCGGATATTCTGCCCCGGGTGCCGTCCCCATGAGACGGCGGATCATGCAACCTTCGGACTGGAAGCGCGTGCTTGACGAGGTTAAGGATGACTTCGACCTGAATCAGATGCGCCTGTGCATAACCGGAGGCGAGCCTCTTCTTTATCCCGGATTCCGGGAAGTGATGGAGCATGCCCATGCCCTGGGATACAGATGGGGCATGACCAGCAACGGAACGCTGATCGACGATAAAGTCGCACTGAGGCTGCGTAAGCTTGGCATGCGCACGATATCCATCAGCCTGGACGGCCTAAGGGAAACTCATGATGCCTTCAGGCAGCTTGACGGCGCGTATGACGGAGCGGTAAATGGCATACGCAGCCTGCTGAGGGTCGGCGGCTTCGATCACGTACAGGTCACGACCGTGGTTCATCATGACAGTTACCCGGAGCTTGACGACATGCTGGCGGAGTTTGGCAGGCTGGGAGTGAAGTCCTGGCGCGTGATCAACGTGGAACCCATGGGCAGGGCACTGGATTCACCGGAAATAATGCTGACGCCGGCTGAAATGAAGGGCATGATGGACTTCATTGAGAAGCATCGTAACGAGGGAGCGATGCAGGTCACCTATGGATGTTCTCATTATCTGGGACCGGCCAGGGAAAGGGAAAGCAGGGACTGGTATTTCCTGTGTAATTCCGGCATATACACAGCGTCCATAACGCATGAAGGCAACTGCGTGGGATGTCTTGACCTGCCCAGGAGACCTGAACTCGTCCAGGGCAGCGTGCATGAGGACAGGTTTGCTGACGTCTGGCGTAACAGGTATGAGACATTCAGGACCGACTATCGCAAAAAGGGTGAGTGCGCTGAGTGTGAGCACTACGCCTACTGCGCAGGAGATTCCTTTCACACCTGGGATTTTGACAGGGACGAGCCGGGGGCCTGCATGAAGGGAATACTGTTTTGAATAAAAATCGGGTGTTTTTTAATGACACCCTTTTTTTTTGTCCGCATGCTGCGAATTAAATAATACAAGGGAAAAGAAAGAACCCGCGAAGGGGAAACTGAAGTCCATCCTTTTGGGGAAAAGGATGAAAAGGAATTGACAGGAGGTTCGGAAGGAGATGAAACAATTGTTTCGCATTTGCAGGCGACATATCGCGTCGTCAATGGCTTCTTGGATGGTAAGGCTGCTCTGATGGCCGGGGAAACACTGACGTGATCGGTGTAACACCGGGATCGATCAGGACGCGTGCCGTGATTGAGCCGGGAAGCAGGTGCCTGCGGAAAAACGGATGCCGCAGGCGCCACAAAAAGGATGGTAAATACCGGGGGCTGACAGTTGGTTCGATTCCGCTGTCAGCTTTTGGCATTTGATGATGAAGGATCATATGGTTGAATCACATATTTTATAAAAAGCATTGCATTTTACCTTGAGTGACTTCAACGGAAAATTGTGTTAAACTTATGCAAAATATAGAGGTTAGGAGCTGTTCATAAATAAAACATTAAAATTTGCGTAGGATTTTTCTTTGAGC
>CALGGH010000144.1 GCA_937916415.1 uncultured Lachnospiraceae bacterium | reverse complement strand
CCTCGGTCGGATGCGCGATCAGAATCGGGATGTTTTGCGGCTCCTGACCTGCCCTCTCTTCTTCTGTCCTCGCTCCTTCCAGCAGAAGGTTTGCGAACATCTCGGCATCGGCTCTGTGATCATCATAAGCGCCCACAACGATGCGGCTCGGATGCAGGTTATCATAGAGAGCCTTGGATTCGCGCAGGAACTCCGGGCTGAAAATGATGTTGTTTACACCGTATTTCTTCAGAACAGAATCGGTATAGCCAACCGGGATCGTGGACTTGATGACCATAAGGACATTCGGATTGACCTTCAAAGTCCATTCGATGGCATCCTCAACGGCGCTGGTATCAAAGAACTGGTGCTCGTCATCATAGTTCGTCGGTGTGGCGATGATGACCAGCTCAGCGGAGCCGTAGGCAACCGCCTTATCGGTTGTGGTGTGAAGGTTCAGTGTTCTCTGTCCTTCTCTGGCTTCCTTAAAGAACCGCTCGATCTCATCGTCCTGGATCGGACTGATGAACTTGTTGAGTTTCTCGGCTTTGGTTTCCGTGGTGGTGATAGCTGTGACTTCATGCTTTTGGGCGAGTAGAACTGCGAGGGAAAGCCCAACGTATCCTACTCCTGCGACTGTGATCTTCATGTACTTTTATCTCCTATCTTTTAATCTCTTCTGAACAGGTCTCTTGTATATACTTTCTCTTCCACATCATCCAGCACCGTATCATAACGGTTGGCAATGATGCATCCGCACATCTTCTTGAACTTCTTAAGGTCATTGACCACAACGGAGCCGAAGAAGGTCGTGCCATCCTCCAAGGTCGGCTCATAGATGACCACGGTCGCGCCTTTGGCCTTGATCCGTTTCATGACGCCCTGGATGGAGGACTGGCGGAAGTTGTCGGAATTTGACTTCATGGTCAGGCGGTACACGCCGACCACGACTTCCTTCTGAGCAGACTCTCTCGCTTGGGAGTAGGATTCGCTGTTCCCGTAGGTCCCGGCAATCTCCAGCACACGGTCCGCGATGAAGTCCTTCCTCGTCCTGTTGGACTCCACGATGGCCTCGATCAGGTTCTCGGGCACGTCCTGATAATTCGCCAGGAGCTGCTTCGTATCCTTGGGCAGGCAGTACCCGCCGTATCCGAAGCTGGGATTGTTGTAATGGTCGCCTATTCTGGGATCCAGGCACACTCCGCGTATGATGTCGCCGGTGTTGAGGCCCTTTACCTCCGCATACGTGTCCAGCTCGTTGAAATAGCTGACCCTCAGGGCCAGATAGGTGTTGGCAAAAAGCTTGACGGCCTCAGCTTCGGTAGTGCCCATGATCAGCACGTCTATGTTTTCCTTGATCGCTCCCTCTGAGAGCAGTCCAGCGAAATCCTCCGCAGCCCTCAGCATGCCGGGATCAGACCTGTCGGTACCCACTATTATCCTGGACGGATACAGGTTGTCATACAGTGCCCTTCCCTCACGCAGGAATTCGGGACTGAACAGTATCCTGTTGGTGCCGAACCTGGCCCTCACCGACTCGGTATAGCCGACCGGGATCGTGGATTTGATCACCATGCAGCAGTCGGGATTGACCTTGAGCACGAGGCTTATCACTGCCTCAACCGCCGAAGTGTCAAAGAAGTTCTTTTGGGGATCGTAGTTGGTGGGTGCGGCTATGACCACGAAATCCGCCTCGGCATACGCCTTTTCGCCATCCAGGGTAGCCGTGAGGTCCAAATCCTTTTCATTCAGGTACTCTTCTATTTCCTTGTCCACTATGGGGGACTTGCGGTTATTGATCATGTCAACCTTTTCCGGTATTATGTCAACCGCGTATACCTTATTATTCTGCGAAAGCAATACGGCGTTTGACAGCCCCACGTATCCGGTTCCCGCTATGGCTATGGTCTTTTTCTCTTTACTCATGTCAGTTCCCTTCATTGATCCTATTTCTCTTTTTACAAAAGATACTCCTATGAAATTTACAATGATCGCGTTTTCGTATGCCTTTTTGTCCTCACGGGCCGGCCTCAGGAAACGCAAGATTCAGATAATTTTTTTACGTAGCTATTTGGTGACGGTTCCTGATGAAGCGCATGATCTGCGTTACCCGAACATAAGTATAATAACATTTATGGCCCTGCTTTGTCACTATGGCTGCGTGCCGTCCGGTCAGCATTTTACGGACGTTGTTTATCAAAACTGTATCTTATGCGTGATTCACGACATGGCGAGCCATTATTTTGTTTATCAAAACTTTATCTTTTGCTTATTGTGAACAGTTTTTTCATAAAGTATACTGAATTAGTCGTATTTAATCCTTTTTAGAATATTAATAATGCAGTCATCCGAAAGGTGATAATAAAATGTCAAAATTCAGCGTCAAAAAACCTTTTACCGTCCTCGTGGGCGTCATAGTGGCCATAGTTTTGGGCATAGTCAGCATCATGAGCATGCAGCTGGACCTTCTGCCCGACATCTCGCTGCCATACCTGATGATCCTGACCACGTACCCCGGAGCAAGCTCCGAAAAGATCGAGGCCGAAATCTGCGAGCCCATGGAGAGCGCGCTCGGCACGATCAACGGCGTCAAGAACGTTTACGGAATCTGCAACGAAAACTATGGCATGGTCCAGCTGGAATTCACGGACGATACCGACCTCGACAGCGCCATGGTCAAGGTGTCCAGCGCGCTCAACACGCTGGAGCCCTATCTGCCCGAGGATGCCGGCACCCCTTCGATCATAGAGATCAGCACCGACATGGTCGCATCCGTCTATCTGGCCGTCAGCATGGACGACATGGAGATGGACGAGCTGTCCCAGTTCATCAGGGACGACGTAACCCCCTACTACGAAAAGCAAAACGGAGTTGCAAGCGTGACGACGCTCGGACTCGTGGACAAATCCGTCGAGGTCAGGCTAAATGAAGACAAGGTTGACAAGCTTAACGACAGGATCCTGGCCACCGTTGACGAAGCCTTCGCCGAGGCCGTGGAGCAGCTCGAGGATGCAGAGAAGCAGCTAAACGACTCCCAGGAAAGCCTGAACAAGAACAAATCCAAGCTCGTCAAGTCCCAAAAGGACCTGGAAGAAAGCAAGCAGGAGCTTGCCGACAGCCAAAATGAGCTCGATGACAACAAGAGCGAGCTTGAGAAGAACAAAAATGACCTCGCCAACAGCCGCGCCGACATGGAAAAGGGCGAAAAGGAGCTGAATGACAAAAAAAGCGAGGCCAATCAGAACCTGGCCGACCTAAGCTATCAGCTGGATCAGGCTTCCGCTCAGGTCGCCTCCCTGGAAACTCAAAAAGCCGCAGCCGAGGCTCAGGCATCTGCCCTGGGCACCGGACTAAAAAAGCTCAATGATGGCTTAAAGCAGATCGACTCCGCTCTCGACGCGATAGCCCAGGCCGAAGCTTCGGGCATGGACTCCGATACCGTAGCCGGCATGATCGACATGATAAATGCCGGGCTGGAAGCAAATCCCGACGACGAGTCTCTACAGGCTCAGCTGGCCGAGCTTACCCAGCTGCAGGCACTGCTTGACCAGAAAGGTGAACTGGAGGGCCAGAAAAGCGAGCTTGAATCCCAGAAGGCCCAGTTAGAAACGCAAAAAAAGACGGCTGACGCCACGGTGTCCAGCCTCAATTCCGCCATTGACCAGGCTAAGTCACAGGTAGAAAGCGGATACAAGGAACTCGAAAAGGGCAAGCTCGAGGCCGCCGAGTCCATAGGAAGCGCGGACGCGCAGCTGGCCATCGGCAAGGCTCAGCTCGACAGTGCGCAGACTCAGATAGACTCCGCCAAGGACCAGCTGGATTCCGCACAGAAGCAGATAGATTCCGGATGGGAACAGATCACTGACGGCCAGGAACAGATCACCGAGGGCTGGGAACAGATCACCGACGGACAGAAACAGATAGATGACGGATGGGAAGACTATGAGGATGCCGTCAAGAAGTATGAAAAGCAGAAGCGGGAGGCCAAAAAGATGGCCAATGCCGACCAGCTGCTGACGCTGGATGCCCTGACGGGCCTGATATATGCGCAGAACTTTGAAATGCCTGCCGGCTACGTGGACGACAAGCTGGACAACTCCTGGCTGGTCAAGGTCGGCCAGAACTACGAGGAGGTAGACGAGCTGAAGGACATAGTCCTGACCAACATCGACAAGGTGGGGGACGTAAAGCTTGGAGACGTGGCTGACGTGCGCGTGATCGACAATTCAGAGGACAGTTACGTAAGGCTGGGTTCCGACCGGGCCGTGATCCTCTCCATATTCAAGAGTTCCACTACCGGAACCAATGACCTGTCCAAGACGATAGACGCCGCCACGGCTGAACTCCATGCCGCCCACCCCGGCCTGCACGTCACTACCCTCATGGACATGGGCGACTACATCGACCTGATCGTAAAAAGCGTGCTTCAGTCCATGGTAATAGGCGCCCTGCTGGCGATAATCATCCTGGCAATATTCCTCAAGGACTTCAAGCCCACCCTGGTAGTGGCCATAAGCATTCCCATCAGCGTGCTGACGGCACTGATATTCATGTATTTTTCCAACATTTCCCTGAACATGCTGTCGCTCTCCGGACTCGCCCTGGGCATCGGCATGCTCGTGGATAACTCCGTCGTCGTATTGGAAAACATATACCGCCTGAGAAACCACGGCATTGCGGCCCCCCGTGCCGCGGTTCAGGGGACCAGGCAGGTGGCCGGAGCGATCATAGCCTCCACGCTCACCACGATCTGCGTGTTCCTCCCCATGATATATACCACCGGACTCGTAAATGAGCTGCTCACTCCGATGTGCCTGACCATAGTTTACTGCCTGCTGGCTTCGCTGTTCATAGCCATGACGGTAGTCCCGGCGGCCAGCTCGACCATGCTTAGGGCAACCACGCCCAAGGAACATCCCCTTTTTGACAAGGTAATGGGATGGTATGACGTGGCACTGCGCTTCTGCCTGAAGTTTAAGATCATACCCATAGGCGTCTCACTGGCGCTGCTTGTCTTTTCGGCATTCATGGTGGTGCGCATGGGCATAGTCATCATACCTGACATGACCATGAACCAGCTGGAGGCCGACATATCCTATCCGGAGGACGTGACCAGGTCAGAAGCCTATGAAATGACGGACAAGGTAATAGACCGCATCCTGCAGATAGACGGGATCGGATCAGTGGGCGTCATAGCCGGCGGCGACAACTCACTCTTCGTATCCGAAGCCGCCACGAGACAGGATGCCTTCCGTGACATGTCATTCATGATGATGACTGAGGATGAAAACGCCGGTGAAGAAGAAATACGACGCATCATGTCCGAAATAGAGGCATCCGTTGCGGACCTGGACGTGGATTTCACGATGTCCACGGTATCCTCCGAAATGGACGCGCTTACCGGCGGATCCGGACTGACGGTCAACGTGTTCGGGCCGGACCTCACGGAGCTTACTAGAATAACGCGTGATATTTGTGACGTCGTGGACGGCATAGAAGGCTATGAGAACATATCAAACGGCGAGGAGGATGCTGACAAGGTGCTCCACGTGACCGTTGACAAGAACAAGGCGATGAGCCTGGGGCTCAACGTGGTGCAGATCTACCAGGAGCTCAACACCAAGCTGACTCACTCCAAGAGTGCCGTCACGATCACGGTGGACGGCATAGACATGGACATAGTGGTGGTGGATGACATCGATCCGCTGACCTACGAAAACATCCTTGACTATCAGTTCAGGGTTGAAAAGAAGGATGACGACGGTGACACAATACATGAAGACCACAAGCTCAGGGAGTTCGCCAGGTCCGAGATACATGACGGAGTTACCACCATCAACCGAAGGAACCAGTCCAGGTACATGACGGTGACCGCCGACGTGGGCGAAGGCTATAACACCACCCTGCTCACGAGGGAGCTTGAACCGCTGCTTGATCAATACGAGCTGCCCCAGGGTTATTCCATCGAGCTTGGAGGCGAATACGACTCCGTGCTGACGATGATACGGCAGATGCTTCTCGTCATGCTGCTGGGACTGCTGCTGGTTTATCTGGTAATGGTTGCGCAGTTCCAGAGCCTGCTGAGTCCGTTCATAGTGCTGTTCACGATACCCCTCGCATTTACGGGCGGATTCCTGGCGCTATGGTTCACCGGCGAAAACCTGAGCGTGCTGAGCCTGCTGGGAATAATCGTGCTGATGGGTACCGTCGTGAACAACGGAATCGTATTTGTGGATTACGTGAATCAGCTTAGAAAAGGCGGCGTAGACCGTACCACAGCGCTCGTAGCCACGGGCAAAACCAGGATGAGGCCCATCCTCATGACCGCCCTGACCACGATCCTGGCGGAATCCAACCTCATAATCGGCGACGACATGGGCGCACAGCTCGGACGGGGCATGGCTCTCGTAATAGCCGGCGGACTCGCTTATGCCACCCTCATGACGCTTTTCGTCATCCCCGTGATGTATGACATACTGTTCAAGAAACAGCCCGTGGACATAGATACCGGCAGCGACCGGGATCTTGATGACATTCCCGATGACGCTGCCGAATACTTAAACTCTCAGCCCTCCACGACCTGAACGTGCTTTGATCCGGGTTAAGCCTCCACCACGTGGATCAGCCTGCCCTGGAAATCGCCCCGGGGATTCCGGATGAGCAGCCCGGCCTTCATGAGGGTTTCTCCCAGATAAGTCCTGTCAGTGCCCTCTCCCTTGGACTCATCCGCCGCTCCGTCCACGTACTCGAGACGATAACGGAGCCCGGGATCAAGTCCCTGCAGCCTGATCCTGCGCGAATGGCAGTTGACCCTGCCAAGCACCTGTATGAACGTGACGAGGGCTTCTGACTTATCCTTTGCAACCACCATGTAGCAGTCAAACTCGTGATTCTCCGAATACGATGCCATGCGGTAGTAATCTCCCATTCTGACCAGGTCATTATATTTGTGATACATGTCGATCTGAGAGGGGATCATGCTGCGGTCTTCCTCAGGGATGCGCGTAACGTCCAGCTCATAGCCAAAGGTTCCGGCCAGGGCCACGTATCCCCTGGTCCTAAAGGGCGTAACCCTGCCGACCGCATGATTGGGACAGTCGCTGACGTGAGCTCCCATGGCTGAGAGCGGATAAACCATCGCCGTGCCTTCCTGAATGGACAGGCGCTCTATGGCGTCAGTGTCATCCGAGCACCATATCTGCGGACTGTAATACAGCATGCCCGGATCGAACCTGGCTCCTCCGCCGGAACAGTTTTCCAGCAGCAGGTTCGGGAAGTCACTCACCAGCCTCTCCTGCAGCTCATATACCGCCAGCACGTATCTGTGGAACAGCTCTCCCATGCGGTCCGCGGGGAGGCATGCGCTGCCCATGTCGGCAAGCGGCCTGTTCATGTCCCACTTGACGTACTCTATGTTGGCACTGTGCAGCACTTCGCTGATCTGCCCGTAGGTATGCTCCACGACCTCGGGACGGCTTAGGTCAAGCACGTACTGTTCCCTGGCCTGTCCGGGTTCACGTCCTGCTATCCGGATGGCCCAGTCAGGATGAGCCCTGTACAGGTCTGAATCAGGAGATATCATCTCAGGCTCAAACCAGATGCCGAACTTAAGGCCTCTCCTGTTCACCTCATCCACCAGGTATTTCAGTCCGCCCTTAAGCTTGCTTTCATTGACCTTCCAGTCGCCAAGCGAGGAATTGTCGGAATTCCTGTATCCAAACCAGCCATCATCCATGACCAGCATCTCTATGCCGACCTTGGCTGCCTCGTCCGCGATCGCCAGCAGCTTGTCCGTGTCGAAGTCAAAATACGTGGCCTCCCAGTTGTTTATGAGCACGGGCCTTTTTTTGTCCTTATATGCGCTGCGGATCAGGTGGTTCCTGTACAGGTCGTGGAAGTTCCTGGTCATGCCGCCCAGTCCGGTGTCGGAATATACGATCACGGCCTCAGGCGCGGTAAACTCCTCTCCCGGCATCAGCTTCCAGCAGAAATCCTCCGGATTGATGCCGATATATGCCCTTAATGAGTCAAACTGGTTGACATAACATCCCGCAACGAAATTGCCGGAATAGACGAGGTTAATGCCCCAGACGTTACCCATGGTCTGGTCAGCGTTATGATCCATGATGGCCATGAAAGGATGCTCCTGATGTCCTGACTCTCCCCTGATGGAGCTGACCCTCTGCGTGCCCTTGCTAAGCGGCCTGCGGTTTACGTGCCTTTCCCTGGCCCAGGATCCATGCAGCGTGATGATATCATAACTCTCGTTATCCATGTCCAGGCAGGCACTCATCACCTTGGTCAGATATATCTCTTCATTGCCCCTGTTGACGATCCTCGCGGATCTCAACACCGCATCCACGTCCTCAAATACCGAATATGAAAGGATCACCTCGAGACCGAGGATCTCGTCCTTAAGGAGCACCTCGAGCGTAGTGCACTGATCCGCGTCGCCAAAGGTCGCGGGAAGACCCTTTAGAGGTTTCTTGCCGGCAATGATCTCATGGGATGCATAGGTAAGCTTGAGCGCAGTGTTGCCGGCAGCCGTCCTGACGGCCAGACAGTCGTCGCGATAGTCTCCAAGCCCGTGAGTGGGATACTCAAAAGGAAATGAATCATAAAAGGCTAGCCTGTCACGGTTGTTCACCGCAGGGACGTAAGGTGGCTCCTGCGTGCGGCACAGGTATCCCACGTCAGGCTCCTCCAGCCCGGGGCCAAAGTATGCGTGACCCAGGAAGCCTTCCTTGTCAAAAATCCCGCATACGTAGGAGGCTCCGGGAGTGTCCAGCTTAAAAAGTTTTTCTTTTTCGTAAAACGTGATTCCCATGGCGTTCCTTTCTTTTTGAGTTATGTTAACCAATTCTTCGTTATGTAAACCGTGTCATTGTTATGTCAACTTGTTTGAATGTTATGTTAACTCTTAACAACGTTCTTATTCCTCTTCTTCTTTTCCTCATACAGGTCATCGTCAGCCAGCGCCAATGCCTCGTCCAGCGTCTTGCGGTCTTCGTTGACCACCTTGTGCACGCCGACCGAGACCGTCACGTTGTAGGGCTTGTCACTCCGGGCATTGAAGTCGTCAAAGCAGCCCCTGATCCTGGCCTTAAAGTCACCCGGTTCTTCATCCGACCATATGATGCAGGCGAATTCATCCCCGCCTATCCTGCCTGTGACTCCGTTATCCTTGTTTACCATGTCCTGCAGGGTGGAAGCCACGAGCTTGAGTGAAAAGTCTCCGTCGTCATGGCCATACCTGTCATTTACGATCTTGAGGTTATCCATGTCGACGTACGTGACCATCACCGAAATGCCGGTAGCATATGCTCCCTCGAGGCAGGCTTCGGCGGCCTCATAGAATCCGCGCCGGTTATATATCCCCGTCATGGGATCGGACTTGGACAGGTTGTCCAGCATGATGTTGTTACGCTTGAGCATCTCATTGCTCCGCTCCAGCTGATCCTGTATCTCCTGCTGGCTCCTCAGCAGATAAAGCATCTTATAAGCCGATGACAGGAGGTCAGACATGATCTCCCCGTTGTCAAACACCAGGTCATTGGCGTCACAGAGCAGATATCCGTATATCTCCTCGGTGGAATACAGTGGAAGCACGATGGACGTATGCCTCTCATCGCCTATATACCAGTTGCTGAAAAAGTCATATATGGAGATCTTTTGCCTCGGCGCCGGGATGTACTTAAGCACGCCGTCCTTCAACACGGATTTGAGGTAAAAGTGCTCAGGCATCTGCATCTCTTCGCCCTCCAGATGAACTATGGGCTTGTCAAACACGTAGAGATAAGCGTTCTTTATGCCCAGCGAATCCAGCTTTCTCAACGGTACTGAGAAATTCTGATCCGAAGCCTTCTCAAAAAGCACCATGTCGCGGGCGATCATCTTGATCGAAAATTCCAGGTCATCAGTGGATTCCGTGGCTTCCCTGATGAACTCCTGCTGCTCCGCCACTATCATGTTGTATATCTCGCCATAAGCGCTGCGGACTTCCTTGCGATCCTTACGCCTGCCCTCTCCGTCCGATATCAGCTCATATATCTCCTGCATCAGCATCTGGAGCAGTTCCATGTCCGCATACTTCAGGATTCCCGTCAGAATCGCGTCCCTGAAATGAAACTTGAGCTGTTCATGCAGTTCGGGGGCATATTCCGGCGCCGTGATCAGCGCCATGCAGTCCCTGATGACCTTTTGATAAGCCTTGTATTCCACTCCCCTGGCACCCTGAAGCCTGTAGAAGACCTTGTTGTACAGTGCCTTGACGTGATTGGTGTCCATGTTGGACAGTTCTATGCGTTCGGCATCCTCTCCAAAGGAATCCCTCTTGACGAGCATCGTGTCCAGCGACCTGCTGGGAGTCTTGCGCCCGCGGATGAGGTTCATGGCCATGTCGAAGGCCTGCCTCGAAAGCTCCACCGGATCCGCCCAGATGCTGGACAGCGTGGGCCTCATCTGGCCGGCCAGCCTCGAATTGTCGTATCCGAGCACGTATATGTCCTCGCCCGGGATCATGCCTCTCTCTATTATGACCTCGTATGCGCAGACTGCCACCTCGTCATTTACGCAAAAAATGGCCTCCACGCCGGGATTCCGGTCCAAAAGGCGTCTCACGCCCTCATGATTGTTGCGGTCTAAGGTGCCGGAAACGTAGTTTTTGTCCGTAAACTCAATGCGCCGCGACTCGAGAACCCTTTTCATGGCATCCTTTCTCTCCATCGCGTCCGTATTATGATCCGGTCCGCCCATCATGGCGAACCTGGTACATCCCTTTTCATCTATCAGGAAATTGAGGCCGTCTTCTATGCCCTTGAAATTGTCATAGCAGATGCAGGACTTGCCATCCTGCTTGCTGCCGACCAGAACCGTGGGTACCTCGCTGTACCTGGCCACGAATTCCCTGATCTGCTCCCTGTCCGCAAACGCGCCTATGCAGTCCGCGGCTATGATCACGGCATCCACGTTGTCCTCTATGACCAGGTCAAACACGGTATTGTCCTGATACTCATACCTGATCTCCTCATCAAGCTCCCTGTGAATGAACTTGCCCGGGAGGAAAACGAGGTTGACGTTCTCCTCTTCGGCCCTCTGTATGGCACCAAGTTCGAGATCCCTGCTGAAGGGATCCCCCATGCAGCTAAGCAGGTATGCTACTACGTACTTCCCGTCATTCATTTCTCAATATCTCCTGACAGACTGTAATTCTTCATAAAACTTCTTATACCTGGAATACCTGTATGGCGAGATATTCCCATTTTTGACTGCTTCCGCCACGGCGCAGCCCGGCTCGTGCACGTGCGTGCAGGACGAAAACCTGCATCCGTCCGCATATTCCCCAAACTCGGGATACATGGCCGACAGCTCCTCGGGCCGCACGGCGGGCAGTTCAAATGAGGTAAAGCCCGGCGTGTCCATGATGAAGCTCTCCGAATCCATGACCAGCAGTTCGGCATGCCTGGTGGTGTTTTTGCCCCTGCCCAGCTTGTCCGACAGTTTGCCGGTCTCCATCGACGCCCCGGGACACATCGCGTTGATGAAGGACGACTTGCCCGCGCCGCTTGGCCCGGCAAGCGTGGTCGTGCGTCCCTTAAGCAGTTCCCTGACGGCTTCGAGTCCCTCCCCGGTCCTTACGCAGACGTCGTATACGGGATACCCGGCGTCCCGAAAGCTATTTTTTTCTTCCTCAAAATCCATGCCCGGAACCGAATCCAGGTCACTCTTGTTAAAAATGATGAAGGAGTCTATGGATGCCCTCTCCATGCTGATCAGCAGCCTGTCGACGAGTCCCATGTCCGGTGCCGGACTGCTCCTTGCGAAGAAAACAACAGCCTGATCCACGTTGGCCACGGCTGGTCTGATCAGACTGTTTGATCTGGGCATGATCTCATTGATGCTGCCCTCTTTATCGATATCGTCCGTTATGCTGAATTCAACGTCATCTCCGACGAGAGGAGATCTGCCTTCCTTCCTGAAAATTCCCCGCGCCCTGCACGCATAGACGCAGTCATCCTCAGCATATACGTAATAGAAACCGGCTATTCCCTTGACTATCCTGCCGTGCATGTATCCCCTTATTCCGCTTCAAACGTCAATTCACGGGTTACCGTCTTTTCATGGCTCTCGGCGGGCTGGGTGAGAGTCTCTCCGGTCTCCGGATCCGTATAGGTCACTTCTTCGTAATTAACGGTAAATATGTAGGTCACGGTGCCGGTCGGCGACGTGATGCCGGTATAATTCACGTCCAGCGGAAACGTGGAAGTCGTCGTATTGAGAAGCGCAGTGCCGTCGGCCGCCGTCACGATGACCTGAACGAACATTCCGCTGACGTACTCCTCATCTTCCCCGGGTGCGGTGATCACTCCCGAATACTTGTAGGTCGAGGCCTTGGGGCCTATGCTGACGTATAGATCCACGGTCGATCCGGGATCCACGTACGAACCCGCCGTCAGCGACTGGTAGCATACCAGCCCCGTCAGTGAGGTATCGTCATTGTTGGTTTCGGAAACCTGACCGACGCTCAGGCCGCTCTCGGTTATGATCGCCATGGCATCCATCTCCGACTTGCCGATGACGCCGGGAACCGTCACCTTGTCAGTGCCGGAACCTCCGGTGGAAACGGTGATCATGACGGCGCTGCCCGCGGGCGCATAGCTTTCGCCCTCCGGAGACTGGCTGATGACGCTGCCCTTGTCCACGGTCGCGCTCTCAGCCTGCAGGATCGAAACCCGGAATCCGTGCTGTTCCAGACTCGACCTGGCCTCAGCCTGGCTTAGGTTAACGACCGAAGGAACCTTGACGCCGTCCGTGGTCTGCGCAACGGTAAGCAGTACCGTGTCTCCCTCCGAGAGCTCGCTGCCGGCTTCCACGCTGACAGACATTACCGTGCCCTCCGAATACTGCAGGCTGGACTCATATTCAAGCTGGGGCGTAAGCCCTAAGTCTATCAGTATTTTTTTGGCATCATCCACGTTCTGCCCGACGATGCCGTCCGGCATAAGGATAACGTCTGTTGTTTCTTCTACGGCGGCATCCTCTCCTTCTCCCGAAGTGTTGCCGATGAAGCCCGCGAACCTGGCTATCAGGAACACGAGCGCCAGACCGACGATGATCGCTCCGACTATCACGAGCATCGTGGTGAACTTATCGCTTCCGCCCTCCTCGTCGTCATCTTCATCATCGTCCTCGTCGTACCCGTCATGCCTGCTGACTCTCCTGACGTCCTCATCCTCATACCTGCGGCGTCTGAGTTCTTCCTTTTCCGCCCTTTCCTCCCTGGCGGTCCTGGATGAGGTTTTGACCGGACCGGTTTTGGAATTGTTCCGGTTTTTGTTTCCTGGCCGGGTCTTTTTTGCCGGCTTGCCGGCATCCTTCCTGACCTTGGTCCCGGCCTTGCCCTTGACGTTCCCGGACTTGCCCGCGTCAGCCTTCTTTCTGGCAGCCGCCTTTTCCACGTCCTCCTTGAGGTCCAGGCCTCCTTCGAGATCCTTGCGTTCGGAGGTGGCGCTCCTGATCTTCTTGACGTCGTCGTCAGTGATGTTGCGGGTGGCGGCTTCCTCATCGGGATTGACGATCCTGACGAAATCTCCGTCAGGATCAACCAGGGACTTCTTGAGGTCCGCGATCAGTTCTCCCATGGACTGATAGCGCCTGTCAGGTGATTTCTGGCAGCACTTGAGCACTATCTGCTCAACGCTGGGCGGAATGTTGTCCGCAAAGTCGGAAGGATAAGGCAAAGCCTCCTGAATGTGCTTTATCGCTATGGCAACGGTCGTGTCACCATTGAAGGGCACGCGTCCGGTGAGCATTTCAAACATGGTGATGCCGAGGGAATAGATGTCGGATCTCTCATCCGAGAAACCGCCCCTGGCCTGCTCCGGAGAAGTATAATGAACGCTTCCCATCACGTTGGAGCTCACGGTATTGTTGGTCGCGGCCTTGGCTATGCCGAAGTCGGTGACCTTTACCTTGCCCTCCTTGGAAATGATGGTGTTCTGCGGCTTGATGTCCCTGTGGATGATGTGGTTGTTGTGAGCGGCCTCTATGCCATTGGATATCTGTATGGCTATGCTGACGGCCTCCTTGGGAGTAAGCCTGACCTTTTTTTCGATGTACTTTTTGAGGGTGATTCCCTCAACGAGTTCCATCACTATGTAATAAATGCCGCCCTCGCTGCCCACGTCATAGACGTTTACGATGTTGGGATGCATCAGTCCCGCCGCTGCCTGAGCCTCCGTCCTGAACTTGCTGACAAAGTTGTTGTTCTCGGAAAACTCCTGCTTAAGAACCTTGACGGCTATAAATCTGTTCAGTTTATGATCTTTTGATTTGTAGACGTCCGACATGCCGCCGGTGCCTATCTTCTCGAGGATCTCGTACCTGTCCCCGAGCATCATTCCGATCTTAACCATATCCATGTCCTTTTATTGCGGCAAAAAGTATTATCTATACCGCATACGGAACGACAAGGACTACCGAAATGTTGTCCCTGCCGCCGTTATCATTGGCTTCATCAACTAACGCGTGCGCCTTGGTCTTTAAGTCCCCGCCGCCGCGTATTATCTGCAGTATCCTGTCGTCCTCGACCATGTTGGTAAGGCCGTCGGAGCACATGAGTATCGTATCGCCGGGCTGCATGGCGACCCTGAACAGGTCCACGTCCACCGACGAAAGGGCGCCTATGGCCCTGGTGATGATGTTCTTGTCCGGATGGGTGCGGGCCCTGGTCCTGTCCAGGCCTCCCATCTGCACCATCTCCTCAACGAGGGAATGGTCCACGGATATCTGCTGTATGATCTCAGAGCATACGTAAGCGCGGCTGTCTCCGACGTTGGCGACCAGCAGGTCGTCCTGCAGGCAGGTGCACGCCACAACCGTGGTGCCCATGCCCTTACAGCCTTCCCTGGTCTGAGCCTGTTGCCAGATTGACATGTTGGCGGCCTGAATGGCGCTCTCTATCGCCACCTCGGGTGCCACGTTCTTCATGGAACGCAGCTGCTCCTCCATCATTTTGACGCATATGGCGCTGGCAAGCTCTCCCGCATTGTGTCCGCCCATGCCATCCGCAACGACGTACAGATTGGGGAGCGGTCCGACGGGAGTGTCGCATACGTATACCCTGTCCTGATTCAATTGTCTACGCAGACCTTTGTCGGTCACGCCGTAGGAATCGATCACTTAAGTTCCTCCAGGCGCCTGTTGCGTAACTGTCCGCAGGCGCCGTCAATATCCTGCCCTAATTCTCTTCTAATAGTAACATTTATTCCCTGTTTTTCAAGTTTATTTTTAAAACCCAGGACCCCCGTCGGAGCAGTGGGCTTATATCCCCTTTCGGTCACGGGATTGACGGGAATGAGGTTTACGTGAGCCCCAAGCCTGCGGGCGAGGCGGGATAAACCGTCCGCGCAGTCATCACCGTCATTTATGCCCTTTGCCAGCGCGTATTCAAAGGTGATCCTTCGCCCCGTCCTTTCATGATAATATGCCGCCGCATCGCACACCTCGCTCACGGAATGCCTGTCAGTGATGGGCATGATCGTGCGCCTGAGCTCATCAAACGGCGCATGGAGCGATATGGCCAGCGTGACTCCCATGTCCAGGTCGGCAAACTCCCGGATGCGGTCTGCCAGGCCGCAGGTGGATACGGTTACGTTCCTTCTGCTCAGTCCATAGCCGGCCGGGTCAGTGATCAGGCGAAGGAACCTGACCAGATTGTCATAATTGTCAAAGGGTTCCCCGCATCCCATCATCACCACGTGTGATACCCGTTCATTAATATCGTCTGTAATTTTATATATCTGGTCAAGCATCTCCGACGCCGTCAGGTTTCTTGCCAGCCCCTGCAGCGTGGACGCGCAGAACCTGCATCCCATCCGGCAGCCCGACTGTGAGCTGATGCAGACCGTATTGCCGTATTTGTACCGCATCAGCACGCTTTCGACATAATTACCATCATTCAGCTCAAACAGGTACTTGCGCGTGCCGTCCTTAGACTGCAGGCATTGGGCCCGGCGGATGCTTATCAGCTCCGGCATGGACTCCCTGAGCGACTTTGGCAGGCTGGTCATGTCGGCTGCCGAGGTCACGCGCTTGGAGTGCAGCCATTCAAAAACCTGCCCGGCGCGGTACGCGGGCTCTCCCACCGAAGCAGCCCATTCGGTCAGTTCTTCGATTGTAAGGGATCTAAAGTCCGGCATCAGTCATTCACCTTTTTGGAGCACGGCCACGTAGAAGCCGTCTGACTCAACAATTCCCGGTATCAGCTGCAGTCCGGGATCATTTAAGCCTGACGGCTTAAGTCCGGCGTCAGCATTGGTCAGACACGCGGCCATCCTCTCGGCGGTAACGTCCCTGAATCCGTGCCTGTCGATGCAATATGCCGCCTGGGCCCCGTTTTCCTCCGGAAAAAGGGTACAGGTCGA
The DNA here is from genome assembly GCA_937916415.1 of uncultured Lachnospiraceae bacterium. GTDB lineage: Bacteria > Bacillota > Clostridia > Lachnospirales > Lachnospiraceae > XBB2008. The sequence goes on along the minus strand of CALGGH010000144.1, from coordinate 5,704 downwards.
ATAGATCAGCCTGCCGCCGGGACGCACGTAGGTTACCGCCACGTCCAGAATGCGGCGCTGAAGATCCGTCAGGGATGCCAGGTCGGATTCGGTGACCCTGTATTTCACGTCGGGCTTGTGTCCCATCACTCCCAGCCCGGAGCAGGGAGCGTCCACGATCACGGCATCTGCGGCGCCGACCCACTCCGCGTTTGGCTCGGTCGCGTCGCGTTCCTGAACCTCCATCACGTCTTCCAGTCCGAGCCGGCGCACGTTCTCGCGGATCAGTTCACATCTCCCGGGCGATACGTCGGCACTGATGACGTGCGGAGGATCTGCGGGGTCGTACGAAACATTAGGTTTACATAACTCGTCATTAGGTTTACGTAACTCGTCATTAGGTTTACATAAAATATCGGCCGCATGCATGCTCTTACCACCGGGAGCGGCACACAGGTCCAGCACCAGCCTTTCATCTCCATGGATGCCAAGCTTTGCCACCATCGCGGAGCCGACGTCCTGTACGACAAAACTGCCGTCCGCAAATCCGGGGATCGAATTGACCGCGCCTCCTCCGGTCAGCAGCCATACGTCCGTCAGGTACGGACTGCGGGTCACGATTATGCCCTTTTCCTTCCATGCCCGCAGCAGCTTCTCATCAGCCTCCGGACTGCCCGTACGCAGTCTCACGCTAAGCGGCCTGCGCTCAAGCGATGACCGTAAAATCTTTTCGGCAGTTTCTCTTCCATAGTCATTGACAAGCCTGCTGACGATCCACCCGGGGCAGGAATGCATGACGCTCAAATAACGCACCGGATCGGCTTTTTCGTCAGGATAACTGATGTTATCTTTATTCCTGGCAACGTTTCTCAGCACTCCGTTCACGAAACCCTTAAGCCCACTCAGACGGCTGCGTGCCATGATGGAAGCGGCTTCATTGCATGCTGCCCTGTCCGGCACCGAATCCATCCACATGAGCTGATACGTGCTCATGCGAAGGACTGCCCTGACCAATGGCTTCAGCCCGGTCACGGGCTTGCTTGAAAAAAGATCCAGGACGTAATCTATCCGGATCCTTTGTTCAATGGTTCCATCCATCACCTTTTTATAAAATGCCTTGTCCTTTTCGGACAAATGCGCGTATTTGTCCAGAACGGCCTTTTCGACGTCCGACAGGAAGCTCTGGTCCCGCTCCATCTCAACCAGGGATTGGACGATCAGCTCCCGTGCGCTCATTTCCTTCATACGACGATTTCCTTTATGTGCAGGGTCATCTGTCAGCCAAGCCGCATCCCGGGCGTCAGCGCATGCCCCTTGAGGAAATCGGCCGTAAGCATGCGTTTCTTTCCTTCGACCTGTATCTCACGCAGCGCCAGGGTTCCGTCTCCGCAGGCCACGTAAGCGGCATCCTTGTCAACAGACAGTATGGTTCCGGGAACGGCAGCCGGGTCCTCGTGAATGATGCCCTTAACGCTTTCGGTTGACATAACATTGGCTTTCCATATCTTCAGCTGCTTGCCTTCCAGCCTGGTAAATGCGCCGGGCCAGGGATCCAGTCCACGGATGCGCCTCTCAATCTCCACGGCGGAAAGCCCAAAATCAATCTCTCCCATGGATTTGTTCAGCATCCCGACGTGATCAGCCTTCGACTCATCCTGCGGCACGGGCGTGAGAGTCCCTGCTTCTATCAGCGGAAGCGCCCTGACGATCAGCTCCGATCCCAGCCCTGCCAGCTTGTCAAAAAGGCTGCCGCCGGTTTCGTCATCCGCTATCGGAACGGCCTCCTGCATCAGTATGTCGCCGGTATCGATTCCTGCGTCCATCTGCATGATGGTAACGCCGCTCTCGGCATCGCCCTGCAGTATCGCATGCTGTATCGGAGACGCTCCGCGCAGATGCGGCAGAAGGGATGCATGTATGTTGATGCATCCGTACTTCGGAACGTTCAATACCTCCTGCGACAGGATCTGTCCAAAGGCAGCGACCACGTATGCGTCCGCCGGATAGGACTTCAGCTCCTCCACCGCCTCGGGTTTCCTTAGCTTAGCGGGCTGAAAAACCGGTATCCCGTGACGCATGGCCGCTTCCTTGACCGGACCCGGAGAGAGCTGTCCGCTCCTGCCCCTGGGCCTGTCCGGCTGAGTGACGACGGCCGTCACCTCATGTCCCGCACGTATTATTGCTTCCAGCGGGCCCACCGCGAAATCGGGCGTGCCCATGTATACTATCTGCATTCCTTAATTCTCCGCGTCACCGGCGTCATCTGAGATTGGCGCATTTTCAGCATGATCCTCGTCATCATCTTCATCACTCAGTGACGAGACGTTCATCAGCTCTCCCTCCACCTTTTCTACGTACATGTGTCCGTCCAGGTGCTCAAGCTCGTGTACGATGGCCCTGGCCAGGAGCTCGGTTCCTTCTATTTCATAAGGCTGCATGTCGGCGTCATACGCTTTGGCGCGCACGTAGTTTGGCCTCGTCACGACGCCGGTCTTGCCCGGCAGCGAAAGACAGCCCTCCTGTCCCGTCTGTTCTCCCGAGGTCTCAAGTATCTCGGGATTTATCAGCACGTGCGGATCATCGCCGGTCACGTCTATCACGACGATCCTCTTTAAGATGCCAACCTGCGGGGCCGCCAGGCCCACGCCGTTCGCTTCATACATGGTGTCAAACATGTCATTGATTAATTCCCTGGTTCTGGGACTGACCTCCTTCACTTCCTTGCAAACCTTGGCAAGTACGGGATCGCCCATTATCCTGATCGTTCTTAGTGCCATTATCTCTCCTTTGGAAATGCTGATCAAATGCTGCCGCCATGGTCATTCGACCACGCGGCATCGCCAGGAACCGTAGCGAATCAGCATAGTCATTTCGCTTGTCGGACTTCCCGATATCCGCATCAGAAAGCCTGGTGTAGCCGCATGTAAGAATCCGTTGCAGTTCCTAAACATGATACCACGTAAGGTCAAATTATTCCATCTGACATAACCATCTGAGACGTTCACCTGACATAACCTAACATCGACGACTGACGACAACGACGCTTCTGTGAATCCAGACAAGCAAAAAGGCAAGATTATTTCGTGACAGTTCCTAAGTCCAATGTCATTAAGTTAACGAGCATTGTCATTCTGAGCGAAGCGAAGAATCCCGCAATAAGTCCGGCACGCGTGATCATACGGAATTCAGCGGGTCGAAGTCAAAAAACGTGAGCACGTGCCGGTTGGGGTTCTCACGCATGTTCTCCTCCAGCACGTCCTTGACCGACACGAGGATCTCCATGTCCGGATTCTTGACGTAGAGGACGTAGCGGTACTTGTCCCTGATCCTGCTGATCATGGCAGGAGCCGGGCCAAGCACGTACCCCCGGACGGTTCCATCGGTTCCCGATGCCGCAATTTGGTCCAGCCGTTTCTCTATCAGATCCTTGTATGCGTCTGCCTGGCGTAAGCCGTCATCCTCGGTGTCCGCCACCACCAATATGGCAAGCATGTGCCATACCGGCGGATAGAGCGCAAGCGTCCTGTATGCCATCTCTTCTCTATAAAAGGAAGCATAATCGTGTTCCCGCGAGGCCCGGATGCTGTAATGCCCGGTCTGATAGGTCTGGATCACGACCTCACCGGGCCTGTCTCCCCTGCCGGCGCGGCCCGCGGCCTGCGTAAGCAGCTGAAAAGTCCTCTCGGCCGCCCTGTAATCTCCCACTCCCAGGCTCATGTCGGCGGCAAGTATCCCGACCAGCGTGACCAGGGGAAAATCATGCCCCTTAACTATCATCTGCGTGCCCACGAGCACGTCTGCCTCATGATCCCTGAAGCTGCGCAGGATGTTCTCCATGCTGCCCTGCTCCCTCGTCGTGTCAGCGTCCATGCGCAGGACCCTGGCCCGGGGATACATGGTCTTCACGTCAGCCTCGATCTGCTCGGTGCCGGCCCTGAAGCCGGCCACGTACCCGGAGCCGCACTCCGGGCATACGGCAGGCTTTGGTTCAGAATATCCGCAGTAATGACAGGTCATGCGTCCGTTCTTATGTTCGGTGAGGGACACGTCACAGTGCGGACACCTGCACACGTATCCGCAGCTGCGGCATGACACGAACCCCGCCACTCCGCGCCTGTTGATGAACAGCATGATCTGTTCGCCCTTATCCAGCCGGTCAGCGATCAGGTTCTGCAGCCTCCTGGAAAAAATGGATCTGTTGCCCATTTTAAGCTCTTCCCGCAGATCCTCCACGTACACGGCGGGAAGCGAGCCGCCCGTAAGCCGCTCGTCCATCCTGAAAAGCCGGTATATGCCCTTGGACGCCTTATAATAGGCATCCACGGAGGGCGTGGCGCTGCCCAGTATCAGGCTCACTCCCCTGGACTGCGATACGTACTCCGCGCATTCCCTGGTGCTGTATCTGGGCACGTTCTCGGATTTGTAGCTGCTCTCGTGCTCTTCGTCGATGATTATCGCTCCCAGCCTCTCAAAGGGCGTAAAAAGGGCGGACCTGGGGCCTATTATCACGTCAAGTTCTCCGCGCATGGCCCTCACGTACTGGTCATACCTGGCACCGGCGGACATGGAGGAATGGACCACGCTGACGCGGTCACCGAATCTCTTATAAAACCTGAGCAGCGTCTGATACGTAAGGGATATCTCCGGGATCAGCACTATCACCTGCAGTCCCGCGTCAACCATCCTCCTGGCTATGCCAATATATACCTCAGTCTTGCCGCTGCCGGTGATCCCATGTATCAGGTATTTGCCGGGATTGCCGCTAAAATGGTCATTTGTAACAGTGGTTATGATATCCAGCTGCGTAGGACTCAGCTCATGCGTTGCCGCACTCTCATCATCCCTGACCACGGGATTGCGGTAATACTCGGTCTCCGTAATGCCTATGTAACCCTTGTCGCTGAGACTCTTTAGCGTAGGCGACGAAACGTTTAACTTGTCGCGGACCAGCTCATACGGCAGCGTCGGTTCGGCAAGCAGCGCACGAAGCACCCTGAGCCTGGCGGTCTGGTGCCTGCGCTCGCACTCTTCGATCACCGCCTCCATCTCTTCGGAGGAGATCAGACGGTCCACTCGCCTGGTCGTCCTGATGGTCATCTTTTTCTTGATGGGGATCACGGTCTTGAGGGCCTGGATCATCGTTCCTCCGAAGTGCGACCTGATCCACCATGCCAGCGCGATCTGGCTGCCTTCCACGCCGGTGCCGTCGGAGCTCACGGATATTACGGATTTGATGCGGTCAGGGTCAAAGTCCGTATGATCCTTAAGCCCGATGACGTAGCCGCCGCGCGGCGTGTTGCCCCGGCCGAACGGAACCACGACCTTATCCCCCATATGAATCGATTCCGCCAGGCCGGGCGGAACCGCATACTCGAAGGGACGATCTATTTTTTCATGAGAGATCTCTATTATGACTTCTGCGTATAATTTCCGGTCCATAATGGGTAATATCCATACTCGTGAACGCAATTAATTACCGTTGTCAGATCTGCCAACTACCGCGTTCACTCGTTATACGATATACGTATCGGCAGCCATATACGTTAACAAGCATAAATACATGACGCCTTTTAAGGGAAATTATACATTAAATGCCGTTTACTTACAACGGCTTTGCCCGCTCTGAACAACCTCTGAACAACCCCTGAACAACCCTGCAGTTCGTGGCAAACAGGCGTATTTCCGTCATCTGTTTCCTCCGAAAGAGCAATCAGGAAACCGCAGG
>CALGGH010000143.1 GCA_937916415.1 uncultured Lachnospiraceae bacterium | reverse complement strand
AATTCAAACAGCCATACGTAATCCGCCGTCTCCACGATGACGTCGGCACGGCCTGTGGCGTTGTGAACCTGCGTTTTCACGTACTGTCCCATAAGCATGAAGGCTATGTAAATCACGTTCTGGAAGTCGCGTTCCACGTATCTGTCAAACTTGTCGGGATTGCCCTCGGGATACGGCAGGCCGGCAAAGAGTGCCGTCAGGCGGTTCCGCATGGCGTCAGTGTCGCCGGAATTAACGTCCATGCCAAATGTCCTGACGTCAAGTGGATTTGCTTCCGACTCCTGCCGAAGGAGCAGGGGAACAAGGCTTTTTAAAAAACCATATCTTACTTCGTCATTCGGATAATCCAGCAGGTATGTATTGAATTGTTCATCATAGCCTGCTATGGTCAGATAACCGCTCTGATAAAGCAGCGGAACCGGATCCGGATTGTCAGTCCGATAGTCAGACAATATCCCGTCATCGGCATAGACCTGGGATTCCGTGATCTTTTTGGCATCAAATCCGGTTTCTTTCAGCTTATGGATCAGGAATGTGGGCGTACCCGTTTCAAACCAGTAGGATCCGAATCTTTTTTCCGAAAAGGCCTTGATCAGACTGAAAGGATTATACATACCTTCGCTGATCTCCGCGAAATGATATCCGTCATAGGTTTTCCTAAGCTTATCCAGGCATTCATCCACGCTCAGCCCCCGCCTGTCCGCGAGTGCCTCGATCTCGGGCATGAAGACCTCCGTCATTTCGCTCCCGGTGATGCCGCAGATGCCGGCGTAGCGTTCGTCCAGCGATATGTCCTGCAGGTGGTTCAGGTCGCTGAAGATGCTGACCTTACTGAATTTCGTCACGCCGGTGATGAAGGCGAACCTCAGGTGGGCGTCGTCGCTCTTGAGGCAACTGAACACGCCCTTGAAGACGGCACGATTGTGTTCGTCAAGCTCCGGATCGGACTCCAGAAGCGCCTTGTCATACTCGTCGACGAGCACCACGCCACGCCGCCCGGTCTGTCTGTGGGATTCCTTCAGCAGGTAATCGAACCTCAGCGCCAGGGTCTTGTTGGCGGGGTCAAAGCCGTAAATCTGCTCCCATTCCCGCAGGTGCATGTCAAAGACCATCTCAATGGCCTGCATGTCGGATGAAAGGATGGCTTCAGGCTTGGAATAGTTGCCCCTGTTAAAGTCAAAATAAAATACCGGGTACTTCGCAAATGCATCGGGATCGTCCTTCATGAGTTCCGTGATGGCCAGTCCTTCAAAAAGTTCCCTTTTTCCTTCAAAATAAGCCTTTAGAGTCGACAGAAAGAGGCTCTTGCCGAACCTGCGCGGACGGCTTAGGAAGTATGGCTTACCCTGCGTTATCAGCTTATGGACGTACATGGTCTTGTCCACGTATAAATATCCGTTTGTCCTTATGTCTTCAAAATCCTGCACTCCGATGGGGAGCTTGCGAAACTTCGTCTCCATATGCGATCACTCCTTGCGCATGCCGTATGAACGGCTCCCAGGCAATGGGTTCCGAAGGACGGGAACGCCCTCCCTTACGATTTTATCAAACCCATTATGCATAAACAACCCCCGGAGCGGTGGAGCTGCTCCGGGGCCATGTCACTTCTCTTATGAGCCATTATGGACTTAATCGTCCGGATTAATGCCTGCTTCGATGAGCATCTGACGATACTTGTCGGTTTCAGCCTTGGCTGCCTTGGTCTCAGCCTTGGCTGCTTTGGTCTCAGCCTTGGCGGCCCTGGTCTCAGCCTCGGCCTTCTTGGCCCTGGCGTTGGCCTCGTCGGCCAGCTGCTTAAGGCCGTTGATCCGCCTCTGCCGGTCCTCCCATGCCTCCTGCTGCTGCCTGAACTTCTCGTCCTCCGTCAGCTTCCTTAAGTGCGTCGCCGCCTCCTCGATTATC
>CALGGH010000142.1 GCA_937916415.1 uncultured Lachnospiraceae bacterium | reverse complement strand
AACTGACCTGAATGACATTATGTCCCTGCCGATAAAGTTGATCAAAAGAACCGTCCCCTTGATCACGTTGATCACTTCAGCAGCGAGGTATTTTTATGGATTTTAAGGATGAAATGAAAAACAGGATAGAGCGCACCGAGGGCATCATCACCAGGTACCTGCCGGGTGGCGAGGGATACGGCGGGCGCGTCATCGAGGCCATGAACTACAGCTTCATGGCGGGCGGCAAGCGCATCAGGCCGATGCTGATGATCGAGACTCACATCCTGTGCGGCGGTGACGGCCGGCTGATCGCTCCGTTCATGGCCGCCATCGAGATGATACACACGTATTCGCTGGTGCATGACGACCTACCCGCGATGGACGGTGACGAACTGCGCCGCGGCAAGCCCTCCACCTGGAAGCAGTATGACGAGGCCATGGCGGTGCTGGCCGGTGACGGACTGCTCAACCTGGCGTCTGAAACCGCGTTGTTAGCCTTTGACCTGGCAGAGTCAGCTTTTGACACTACGCTCGTTGCGGAGGCCATGAAGCTGCTGTTTTATCACAGCGGCATTAACGGCATGATCGGGGGTCAGTGCGCGGACGTGGAGGCGGAGAAGTCGTCAGACGTCACGATGGAGCAGCTTATCTACGTATACAAGAATAAGACTGCGGCGCTCCTGCGTGCCGCCATGGACATAGGCGCACTCTTAGCCGGCGTCGATGACGAGACGCTGATCGCCATAGACAGGGCTGCATACAACGTAGGGCTGGCGTTCCAGATCAGGGACGACGTGCTGGACGTCACCGCCAGCGAGGAGGAGCTTGGCAAGCCGATAGGCTCCGATGACAGAAATAACAAGACGACCTACGTGACGCTGGAGGGCATAGAGTCGGCCGAGGCAGAGGTGAGGCGGCTCAGCGATGAGGCTCTTGAGATACTGCGGGGCTTTACTGCGAGAAACGAGTTCCTTGAGGGACTCATTTCCTACATGATCGACAGAAAAGCGTAATTTAACGAGGAACGATGATCAATGAAAACCTACAGGAAAAGACACCTGATATGCGAAAAAATGCCGTTTGTCGCGATGATACTGACAATGCTGATCACTACTTTCGCGATCGCGATGTTCTCGTCATCCTCCGGCAAGGCTTCCGGATACCTGATCGAAAGCGCGGCCTGCCTGGTTTTGATATGGATATTTAAGCTGTGGTTTGCCCCGGACTATAATGGCTCATTCAAGCCGGGCGTGACGATTAAGGAGCTCTTGCTCATCTGCCTTCCGTACGTGATACGCATCATATTGGACTCGGTCTATACGGGAGTTGTCAATGACTGGTTCTTCAAGCCGACGTTCATCTCATTTTGCATGGCAGTCTCGGCGGGCATCGTGGAGTAATCCATGTTCAGGGCATTCACCCTGCCCATTGGCATGCGTTACGTAAAAAGCGAAAAGAGGGCATACATGGTCGTCGCCATCATATCGCTGATATTCGGTCTTTCTCACCTGGCTAACCTTTCGTCCGGCAATCCGGCGATGATAATCGTGCAGACGTTCACGACCTTTTTTGAGAGCATTTTCTTCTGCGCCCTGTACCTGCGCAGCGGGAGCATCATCCCGACCATGATCCTGCACGGCGTATATGACTGGACCTGCTTCGTGCTTGATCCGACTCTGGAAAACGGAATCCCCGTGGCCGAGATCGACGCCGGCATCATCTTTTCCATCCTGTTCGCACTGTCAATGGGCATAGTGGGCCTGTACCTGATCCGTCCCTCCATGCAGGAGCGAATCCTGAAGCTGTGGAACGAAAAGTGGAACGTGCATGACGGGGGCGATGGGGAGACCTAAGAAAGGTTGAACGATTACTACTCCGAAAGACTGAACGCCTCCTCTGCCGGAATGAAGATCCTGACGCGGGTGCCGCCGTCCGCCTGATCCTCGGAATATGATCCATGAAGAATAATATTTAATTGACGAGCGTCAAGTGCGATTGTATAATCACATTAAGTATTTGACGCTCGTGAAATTTTGCCGCAAAGATAGGGGCGATATATGCTGATAAGAGAAAAACAGGATCTTACGTATCTGAAATGGTCGCATATAAGGAGTTCCTCCGGTACGGCCGGAACCTTTTTGAAGTCATCCTCCGAACTTAACGGAGAGAAGAAATACTATAAGCTGTCCAATTTTGACGTTGAAAAGGGCGTGACCGGACATGAGTGCGTAAATGAGATAATAGTGGACAGACTGTTAACGGTTCTGGGCGTGGAACACCTGGAATATGACCTTATCAACGCAGACATTGAGATAGAAGGCAGAAGATACAACACCTATCTGTGTGCATCGGGTGATTTTAAACAGCGCGGTGAGAGCAAGATCGCTTTGGATGATTACTACAGGCTGAATTGCATCGAGGGGGAATCAAGATATGAATTCTGTCTGCGTCAGGGTTTTGGTGACTACGTGGACAGGATGATTGCAGTTGATTATATCATTCTTAACAGGGACAGACACGGGGCCAATATTGAGGTGCTCAGAAATTCCGGGGCGCATACGATAAGATTAGCACCTCTTTTTGATCATGGCCTGTCACTTTTGTATTCGTGCGGTACGGATGATGACGCAGTGAAATTTGACGTCATGGAGGACAGAAGGTGTCAGAACTTTATAGGTACGCATTCCTGCCTTGAAAATCTGGCACTGATAAGAGATAAAAAGAACGTCTTTCCGAACCGGCTTAAGGAATCTGATAAGGAGTTCCTTTTTGCCGGCCTGGACGGGGTGATATCGGTCACTCTCAGGGAACGGATATGGGAGATGATATATAAAAGGTGTGGCGCATATGAAGATCTTGGAAATAAGGGATGAGTATGATGACAGGGAAGCCGGCATTCTTCTTTACTATGAGAAGAGTCACTGCTTTATCGTGGAACTGACGGATGGATCGGATGAATGGACGGCTCCCTTCATGTTTGCTTCGTACGCAAAAAAAGGAACGCTTACCATTCCGCGCAGTGACAGCCTGGCCTGGGTACGGAGCCGTATCATACCGCCATCGAGACAGAACATTGACATGATCCTCAGGAATCATCATCTGAAGGAATATGATGAGATGAAGTTTCTGGAATTGTCCGAAGGCAGGTGCTCTCAGGACAGCCTTTACGTCAAACCGGTTGCGGAATTGCCGGAATACGTGCGCGGGAGGCAGGAACGTAACGTTACCGAATGCTGCATTCTGGCAGGCCGGAAGTTTCTTTGCATTTTTGCCGATGATACGGTTAGAAGGATTGACATGAACAGGCTTGCCGGGATAAGGGACGTCGATAAGATCGTTAATAATGTTTCTCTATCTGAATCCTGTAAGGTTGGAGCGGGAGGTTATTTCATAACCTTCAACAATTCCATCGACATTCCTGCTGAAACGCTGTATAAAGAGGGAGACAGGATCATGCTCACCGGATCGGAACTGATTGCCTTTGCAAGGAATGTCATCGCGGATACCACGCAGGCCTGCGACGTCCTTGGCTGTTCAAGACAGAATATTTCATACATGGTCAGGCAGGGATATCTGGTGCCTGTGAAGGAGGGCGTAAAAGGAAATCTCTACCTTAAGGGAGACGTCATGAGGAATCTGTGGTAGTCAGGGTGACGCACCGGACACGATCGTCCCGCTTCTGGCGGGACTTAGGAACATTCGAGAAATAACTTATGCACCTTTGCTTGTCTGCTTCTCCGGCAGCTGCGTCAGAAAGCCTCGCCGATGTAAAACCTGACCGGGATGAGACAGAGATAAATGCCGGTCATCAAAGCCCCAAAAGGAGGATATGATGGAAAAATTCTTTAAACTGGGCGAAAACCATACGACGGTAAGGACCGAGGTTCTCGCCGGTCTTACGACGTTCATGACGATGGCTTACATCGTCGCACTCAATCCCAATCTGCTGACTGGATTTGACGTGGGCAGCCCGCTTTGGAACGGCGTGTTCATGGCTACCTGCATAGCGAGTGCCATCGGTACGTTCTGCATGGGTCTCCTGGCCAATAAGCCGTTTGCGATGGCTCCGGGCATGGGACTCAATTCATTCTTCTCGCTGGTAGTCGCAAACGTCGCCACGATCACCGGACTCGGATACGTGGGATCCTTCCAGGCAGCACTTTGCGTAGTGCTCATTGAAGGCATCCTGTTCGTGATCCTTTCCGCGTTAAACGTCAGGGAAAAGATCGTTGCAGCCATTCCTCGCAGCATCAGGATGGGCATTTCCCCTGCCATAGGAATCATGCTGCTTAACATTGGATTCGGATCCAACGTAGGCGTGTATGATGCGTCAGGCAATGCCAACTACGTCATGAGGGACTTCTTCGGAGCCCTTACGCCCAGCCTGATCAAGGATTCGATGGGTGACAGCTATCCGATGATGGTGCTTACGGTCATAACCGTATTCGTAGGACTGTTTGCGATCGTCATTCTGGCCCACAAGGGAATCAAGGCAGCGGTTCTGCTCGGAATGCTGGTTGCCTCCGTCGTATACTGGATAGGAGAGGCTCTTTTCCTTGGAATCAATCCCTTCGCTCCGCTTGCTACCGCATCGTTCGTGCCTCCTTTCGCAGACATGGCCGCGACGACGCTGTTTAAGTTTAATTTCCCCGCATTCATGCAGCTTGGATTTACCACCATCGTGACTCTCGTCATCACGTTCTGCATCATAGACATGTTTGATACGATAGGAACGCTGGTAGGTACTGCCAACAGGGCAGGAATGCTTGACAGGGATGGCAGCATGCCTCAGATGAAGGAAGCCCTGATCTCTGACGCGGTGGGAACCATCGTTGGTTCCGCCACCGGTACTTCGACGATCACGACCTTCATAGAGTCAGCTTCGGGCGTGGAGGCCGGCGGACGCACGGGCCTGACCGCGATCACCACCGGAGCATGCTTCCTGCTGTGCATCTTCTTGGCACCGATCGCGGGCATCATTCCCGCGGCTGCTACGTCGTCCGCACTGGTTTACGTCGGCATCCTGATGCTTTCGGGACTTAAGCACATTGACTTTGATGACGTGACTCAGACCGTTCCCGTGTTCATAATGCTGATCGCGATGCCCATCTCGGGTTCGATCGGACATGGCATCGGACTTGCTCTCATCAGCTACGTGGTGATCAAGCTGTTCACCGGACAGAGGAAGGACATTTCGGTTCTCACCTACGTGCTGGCGATCATTTTCCTGATCAAGTTCTTCGTGGCAGTCTGATGATGCCTGGCCGGCAACGGGACGTAATCGCATATTAGGATGATCTATCGGGGTCGGGATCCGGCCCCGATATTTGTATGGAGAAGAATATGAAAAAGAACAGTCGCATTTTGTTTAATGACAATTGGTCCTTTTTGCTGATGGACCGTGAGAGTCATCCTGATCCCGCGGCCCTTCCCGCGGATGGATGGTCGGACGTGACCCTGCCCCATGACTGGCTGATATATGATGCCGACAACCTCTACAAGGATGGCCTGGGAATATACAAAAAGCTTATTGAGCATGAAGGGAATGAGGGTGACGATGGGCGTACGTTCCTGATCTTTGACGGCGTATACATGGATTCGACGTATTACCTGAACGGCGAAAAGGTAGGAGAGTGGAAGTACGGATATTCCCAGTACGTGCTGGAGCTAACGGATCACTTGAGGCCGGGTGCTAATGAACTGACCGTGTTCGTGGACTACCATGCACCCAATTCCAGGTGGTACTCGGGCGCCGGCATATACAGGAACGTGTGGCTAAAGACCACGCCACGGGTTTACGTACCCGAGAACGGCGTATACGTACACGCCGAGCCTGATGAGGGCGGATACGCCCTCAGGTGTGACGTGGAGATAGCGGGATGGGACAATGCCGCCCCGGGATCAGTCACGGCATCCCTTACCGGCGAGAAATCTCTGTCCATCTCGGAGAAAAAGCCTTTTTCCTCCGCCTGCCTGGTGAAGACTCCGGAGGGAGACAAATGCTCCTTTTCCATGCACGTCGAAAAGCCGCGTTTGTGGGACTTGGACGATCCGTATGCGTATGAGCTGGAGGTGACGCTCGACACCCCTGCGGGCATTCAGACCGAGACCGTAAAGGCAGGCTTCCGCGACTTTAAATTCACCACCGATAAGGGTTTTTTCATAAACGGCAGGCACGTCAAGCTAAACGGTGCATGCGAGCATCACGACCTGGGCCTTCTGGGTGCGGAGTTCAATAAGTCCGCCATGAGGCGTAAGTTTGAGACACTTAAGAAAATGGGCGTAAACGCCATCCGGGGAACCCACAACATGATGGCCCCCGGCTTCGTCGAGCTCTGTGACGAAATGGGCCTGCTGTACCTGTCAGAGGCCTTCGACATGTGGGATCATCCCAAGACGGACTATGACTACGCGAGGTTTTTTGAAGACTGGCATGAGCAGGACGTATCAAGCTGGGTGAGGCGCGACCGCAATCATCCCTGCCTGATCATGTGGAGCATAGGCAATGAGATAGGCGACATACATAATTACGAAAAGGAAGGCCAGGCGAGAACCCGTGAACTGATGGAGCTGGTCCGCAGCCATGACTACATGGGCAACGGACGGGTGACGCAGGGTTCCAATTACATGCCCTGGGAGAATGCACAGAAGTGTGCTGACATACTCAAGGTCGCCGGCTACAATTATGCGGAAAAGTATTACGCCGGACACCATGCGGAGCATCCTGACTGGGTGATCTATGGTTCGGAGACGTCGTCCATAGCCCAGAGCCGCGGGATATATCATTTTCCGCTGTCCGTTCCGACGCTGGGAGATGATGACGAGCAGTGCTCGGCCCTGGGCAACAATCCCACCAGCTGGGGAGCCAAGAACTTTGAGGAATGTGCGGGACTGGACCGTGACATGGAATTTAGCCTCGGACAGTTCCTATGGTCCGGATTCGATTACATCGGTGAACCGACTCCCTATCATACACGCAGCTGTTATCTGGGACAGATCGATACGGCCGGATTTCCCAAGGATGCGTATTTCTTCTGGAAATCCGTATGGACCGATCCGGACAAAGAACCCTTCGTCCATATATTCCCGTATTGGGACTTCAATCCCGGACAGGTGATAGATGTCAGGGTAGTTTCCAATCTTGATGAGGTTGAGTTGTTTCTGAACGGCAGCAGCCTCGGCAGACAGACTCTGGATCATAAGCCCGGTTCTGGCCTGCATATGATCGCAGATTACAGTCTCGCATATGAGCCCGGAGAGCTCACCGCCCGCGGTTACAGGACAGGTAATGATAAGCATTTGGCGGAGTGCACAAGAAGGAGCTTCGGAGATACGGATCATCTGAAGATCACGAGATACGTATTTACATCCGGTGTTGAGAACGATCCGGATGAGATCGCCTTCTTTGAGATATCGGCAGAGGATAAGGATGGTAATCCCGTAGAGAATGCCTGTGACCGCATCAGAGTCAGTGCGGAGGGCGGTACGCTGATCGGGCTGGACAACGGTGACAGTACCGATCCCGACGGATACAGGACGGATTGCAGACGGCTGTTTATGGGTAAGCTGCTTGCCGCAGTAAAGCCCGACGGAGATCCCGTGGATGCTTCAATAGATGTGGTTATTGTCGGAAGCGTAACGGAACCGCGCGTGATAGAGCTGATATGTACGGAGTCTCATGTGCTGGATAAGGAGCATACGGAAGCTAAGATAAAGGCCGTTTTGCATCCGGCCTGCGCTGATGCTGATATTACGTTTCGGGTGACGGATAATGCCGGAAACGGGACGCATTTGGCAGAACTAAGGGATACAGGTTCAAAAGAGTCAACCGTTATCGCAAAAGGAGACGGCCGTATCCGTGTGCGTGCAACAGCCGGCAGTCCGGGGCAGCCGGTCAGGATCATTTCGGAACTGGATTTCGATATACAGGGGCTTGGGCCCGCATACTTTGATCCCTACGGATTTATCTCCGGCGGTGCTTTCTCGTCATGTATCGGGGAGGTTTCCAGCGGTAACGACAAGGGTGTGGCCACAGCCAGAGGCGCACGAACTGTAGTAACGTACGAGGGGATCGATTTCGGACGGTTCGGCTCGGACAGACTGACCATACCGATCTTTTCGCTGGACATGGATCAGGTGCCTCTTAAGATATGGAGCGGGATACCGGGAGAGGATGATGCGGGGCTTCTGCTGGATACGGTATACGATAAGCCGAGAGAGTGGAATGTCTATATAGAGGACACCTTTACCCTGAGCAGAAGGCTCAGAGGTATATGTACGATCAGTTTTGAGGTGGAGCAGAAGATACATATCAAAGGCTTCACGTTTGAACGGGGATCTGCCGCAGGTGTAGGCATACCCGTGACGGAGGCTGACAGTATCTCCGGAGACAGCTTTGAACGCCTTGAGGACAGGGTGGAGCGCATCGGAAATAACGTCTCCATAGTGTTTAAGCGTATGGATCTGGGCTCTGACGGCATTGACGGTATCCGCATTACGGGCCGCACACCCAATGAAAGCAATCCCGTGCATGTCAGATTTTACAACGGGACGGATGAGATCAAGGAGGTTGCGGAGTTTGCAAGGTCCCTGGAATATGCTTCGCGGGAGTTTAAGCTGCCTCATATGACCGGAAGCTGGGATCTGACATTTGTTTTTCTGCCGGGAAGCAATTTTGATTTTGAGTCCTTTGAGTTTACGCGGAGCAGGCGTTTGGCAAGGCAATAGATGAGATGCCGGATGATTTCCTGATCAAGGAGTTCATCCTGGCTAACAGAGCGGAGGTGAAGGCTATGGGTTTGACAGAATATAATGAAGCGGAAGCCATGGAGATGTTCAAGGAAGAAGGACGCGAGGAAGGACGCGAAGAAGGACGCGAGGAAGGTAAAGACAATACCATTGTCAGGAATATACAATCCCTTATGGAGAACCTGAAGCTTACGATAGAGCAGGCCATGGATGCCATCAGCGTTCCGGATAACAAGAGATCGTACTATAAGGGGCTTATGGTTTCAGCGAAAAGCAAATAGCATACATGGTCTGAAAACGGTAACTTTTCAGATTTGCTATTTTTTTCTCGGTCCTCTTTTAATGCCTGAATCGCTTCTTTTTTTTCTTGGCTTCGAATCCTTGGATCCGAACGGCCTTCCTTTCTTGCGCTTAACTTCCTCGACGTATTCTCCCTTCGCCTTTGCTTCCGCTATAGCAGCTTCACGAGCAATCGTAGATTTATTCTTGCTTCCCAAACGACGCCCCCGCTTTCTGGGCATCGCACCTTCTGCCTCAGGGAATTTACGTACCTGACTATGAATAGGCTGTGTTTTTCTGGTATTGTAGTCTCTCGCAATCTCATCAAAGCTGTCCATATTCATGGAGAACTCCCGGAAAAGTGCCTTTGCATTGAAGGACATATCCCGGATAAAACGATAATTCTGATTGTCCAGCAACAGTAATGCGATCCGATCCATCTTGCGGATCATATCATTCGTGTCCAGGTCATTCCGCTGACAAGCCGTCATGATCGTATGTCTCAAGATACTGGCCACAAAGCAGACAGCATATTTGCTCATCATCGCTGCATCTGTATGAACCCTCGTTGTATCAAATCCTTCCTGCGATTTAAGCGTACGGTATTGCACTTCAGAAGCAATGCGAAGATCGTAAATACGAGCTGTTCTTTCTGCCCCAAAGTCTCGTGATGACAGTATGGAATAAAATCCCTTATCATGCAGATGCTTTTTCCAGGCATCATAATGGCATACAACTTCATATCCTCCATTTGCTTTAGGCACAACTTCAAGAACATCCTTAAATCGTTTTGCTATGACCGCCTTCTTTCCTTGTGCGCATGTTTTTTCCGCTTCTTCTTTTGCCGCACTTACTTCAAGATTATACTCTCCACCCCCAAAACATTCCCTTTTTCCTGAAAAGAACAGGTTTATAAAACCTTCATCAGTATGTGCTTTCCATATCGTCGTTTCCATAGACGTTCCGTAAATATCTTTCCGATTGATAAGGTATTCGGGATTGAAGAAAATCTCTTCCCCGTTCTGCTCCAGTGCTGTACTGTGCCCTAGTGTATTGCGCGGAACCATTATCACAAACTCTACCTCAAGGTTCCTCAGCGTGTGTACAACCTCTTCCGTGCAGAAACCCCGATCAAGGATGGAGCCTTCCACATCAAGCCCATAGCCTTTCAGAAAATGGATGATCTTCCGTAAGGCCTGTGAGTCTACCTTTCCGCCCGGGTTTACAAAGTAACAAATCGGTTCCCCACTCCCTGCCTCCACGGCATATATGTATCCCACTATAGTTTTGCCACTATGTGATTTGTTGTCCCCATACTCGGCGTATTCACTATCTGTCATCTGGCAGTCATTGTTTGAACCATCTATACACAGCCATATTTTTCTGCATCCCTTCGCAAGGCATCGGCGAATCCAAAGCTCACGGAACTGCATATGCATATCTTCGGAAAGCTGGTATGTAAAAAGATCCGAAAACATTGAATCGCTGTATGTCGCATCCGAAAACAAAGCCTCCTTTCGCATACGCTCTGAAAAATGCTGGGTGACATCACTACGTTCCATTATCGAATACATAACATAATCCATGATCGCATTTGCGTACTTGGGTCCATATGCATCCTGAAGTACAGAATATAAACCGTTCTGATGCGATGCCCCCAAGGTGAGACCATACATCCCCACGCAGACTTCATAACCCTTCGGGTCGTTGTATTTCGAAAAAACCGTGTCCCATGCTTCCGGAAAAAGCTTTCGATACATATCATTCGGATGCATGGTTGTTTCTGATGTTGCAATACCGATGACGGTTCTTTTGCGCGTTGATTCTTCCATCAGGTATACTCGCCCATCATAATGGTTGATGTGCGCATCGTCTGGGATGGGGATTTCTTTTCGTTCTCTGTACACATGGCTCATATTTATATACCTCCAATCCATAGTTACCGTTCGTCGTATTTAGATTGTACCATATATAAATAATTTTATCAACGATTTTTACTGAAAAAACATTGATTTTATGCGTTTTTTAAGCCATACTGTATTCATAACAATTAGCGCAGTTAATTACCCTTGTTACCGTTTTTTAAGGAAATTAACAAATATGATGGAATGTCCTTTTTTATCATGGTATTATAGTAGCAAACGAATTCGTTTCTGATTTACTGCATGAACCATGATGACAGAGGATTTTTTTTTGACCTGTAGGGACGGAGTCGGCAGTTCGTTACAGAGTACTTAAATGTTGGAGGATCCGCTTTGGCAGGAATTTATATAAACCCCGGAAATGAAGGGTTTAAGGAAATCGTCCGGGGCAGGTATATAGATAAAACAGGGCTTATAAGCATAGTTAATTCCAGACTGAACACGCCTGATAAGCTTTTATGCGTCAGTCGTCCCAGAAGGTTTGGAAAGACCTTTGCGTCCAAAATGCTGTGCGCATATTATGACTGCTCATGTGATTCGCATGAGCTCTTTGATGATCTTGACATTTCTGATTCGGGAGACTATTCATCCTTTTTGAATAAGTATAATGTGATCTGTTTTGATGTGACGAGCTTTATTTCCATAGCTAAAATAAAAAAGCTTCCTTTGGACGCTGTTCCCGGTCTGATAGCTGATTCCATCAGAAATGAATTATGTGAGATGCATCCGGAGTTATCGGCTGAGGACAGCCTGACAGATTGTATTCTTGACTGCGTCGATGGATATGGCAATGATCAGGGAGGAAAATATATTTTTATAATTGACGAATGGGATGCGCTGATCAGAGAAGCGAAGGATCAGCCGCATGTTCAGGAGCTTTATCTGGATCTTTTGAGAGAATGGTTCAAAAATATCAGTTTTACGTCAAAGGCCGTGGCCGGAGTATATATGACCGGCATCCTGCCGATAAAGAAAGATGGAAGTCAGTCCGCAATATCGGATTTTAACGAGTTTACGATACTGGATCCGGGAGTGCTGTCACAATTTACCGGCTTTACCGAAAATGAGGTATCGGATCTCTGCGGTATTTATGATGTTGAATATGAAGATATAAAAGCATGGTACGACGGATATTATCTGGAGGGCGTGGGCTCTGTTTATAATCCGTATTCCGTCATGAGCGCGCTTAACAATGGAAAGGTCAGAATATGCTTGCGTGAGACCTATGCCGAAACGCGAGCGTACCTCACTGATAAACATCCTATCTTTGGCGTCGGGGTTCGCCATGAACCATGTATATTCCTCACGGACACGTAACAGCCGCTGCACGGTATCAGCCGGGTAGCGTTCGACGAGTTCGGCTTCAGCCGTAAAGAGGTCGCGCTTACATATTTCTACAGTCTGCGGGCGTGCCATTACTCATCATCCTCCATGTCTAAAAGGTTCTCACGAGCCGTCTGCAGAGCAAGCGGCGAGCCCACCTTGGCAAGAGTCATCTCTTGTTGGTGGAGCTGTACTTTACTTAATGCTTTCCCATGGCGGTACGCCGTAAATGCCGGATTGGACTCGTCACGGATGTCCTGCTTAAACTCCTCAATTCGGACACCGAGAATGACGGCGATGTCCGTAGGACGGAGATAAATCGAAGCATACATGTCGATTTGTTGGAGTTGTTCTTCGGTGTAGGTCATGCTAAAAATGATTAAGGTTGTTGTGATTGACTTGGTGACTGTGCTGCTTCCGACAGCCATTCGGATTCATTATATCTTAAATCGGTATAGATATCAACCGCCACTTGGAACGAAGCGCAGGCACAGCCCGAAGCGAAATACTCCGGTATCTCGGAAAAGCGGATGCGCGGATCGAGATACAAGGACTGTTCCTGAAGGCGAGTTGATTCCAAAATAAGAACGGACATATATTGACGGAACAACTCCCGCATAATATCGAAGCAGGCGAGCCGGGCTGCCATGTTGCCTATCTGGTGGCGCATGGCGAAAAAGACCGTCTTGACTCTTCGAGTGCGGGGTGTGTTGTTCAGTTCGGTGTAGCCCTCGGAAGTGTCAGAGACGCAAACGAAGGCGGTGGTGGTCTGCAACGAGGCGAGGGCATCCTCAAAGCCCTGCAGACCACTCACCCGACGGAAAGCAAAGTTCTTGTTTTTGGCAAGCCTGTTCGTGGCGGTTAAGCGTTCAAAAAACGCTGTGGCATCCCAGTTGGAAACGGTTGTCATGGCTTTTGTGTTTCGCGTTTGAGTTCTTCATATTCGCGCGCTTGGGCATCCAGTTCGACCAGTGCCCGGTGTACATCCATTTGAAGCACTTGCGCTTCCTTTGTGATATCGCCTTTGGTAAGCGCGCGTATTTGGTTGTTCATAGCCTGCTGCAGGCGTTCCTGCATGTTCGTGGTGGAGGCTTCCTCTACCGTTACGAAGAAATGCTTGTAACGCCGCGCTAACAGTTGCTTGGCGGAAGCGTACCAGTAGAAGATTGAGGTCTGCTCCTCCGGAAGCAGCCCGACAGGATCTTTGGTTTGGTACAAGTACGCTGCCATTTCCGAGAGGAGCGCTGCATCCTTGGTAACGAGATAACCTTGATAAAGGTTTTCGAGGATGAGGAAGGCTTCAAAGGTCAATCCGGAGAGGTCAGCCTCTACCGGCTGAAGCTTTCCGATAGAAGGAAGGCGCACCGGGACCAATGGCAAGCGTTCCAGCCAAGCAAGTGCAGAGATGGCTTCCGTTATCTGGAGAGAGGTAAGGAAGTAGGGCTTACCCTCGTAGTGGCAGAAAATACCCTCGTCGGTTTTTGTGACATCCTTTAGCGGTGCCCATCTGATGAGCGCATACGTTTTGAGTTCTGCAGCAGTAACATTCTGCGAGAGCAGATAATAAGCATAGCGGAGTTGCGCGGGTGTTAACTCCTGCCAGCATGTAGGGAGTGTAAGATTTAGGGTTTGCATAGCTGTATTACCACCAATAACCGGCGGCATCTTTATGGTTTTCAAAAGAGGGACGACAAAAGAGCATGGATGTGTAGCTATCCTGCCACTCCGGGTAAAGGTGGGGCTTGGTGCGGATGCGCTGCACGATGGATGTCATTCGCTTGAAATCAAGCGGCTTTCCGGCGAGCATTTCCAGTGTTGTTTGGCGTATGCCATCAATAATGGAGCGTTCCTCCGGAGTGGCTTGGCGAAGGAGCATGTTCCGGCGAAGCCGTGCCATCAGTTCCTCGGACACGAAGTGCTCCGCCAAATCCTGCTCGATATTGAGCACGTTGAGGCGCAATGATTGGTAGTGTGCCCATGTATCGGTATGGAAACCGGCCATGGTTGCCAGTTCGAAGGAAGGCCAGAGGCTTGCACCGAAGAACTGACCTTGCGGGCTTTGCTGCCAATCGGAGCGTTGGGCAAGAAGGTCGAGCAAATCGTTGGCGAGACTATCGCGGTTTGCGAGGAGCGAGTCGATTAGCCGCTTCACGCGATCCGCGCTTGCCGGTACAATGTTCTGATTGGAAACAATGCCGAAGCCGTTGGGGGTTAAGATAAGGTCGAGCGAGGGAATGGCTCGCCTTAACGCATCCACGGCTGTTATATGGGCACACAAGCGGCGCAGTTCATCCTCCTGCGCCAGTTGCCCGATAGCGGTAAGTATCTCTGTGCCGGTGAAGTTCTTGGCAAGCCAAGACTGGGCTTTCACGAGATAGGGACTAATTTTGTCGTACAAGGGTGTTTCACCCTCGACGGTGGTGAGCGCGTTGGGCAGGAAGGCGCGCAGCTGTTGGTCAGTTTCAATTAGCATGTTGATCTAGGTTTACGGTTTTGGTATCTTTGTGCTCATCGAGCGTAGTGAGTTGGATGAAGGGGCAAGTGGGGAAAGCACCTTGCCACTTGTTGAAACGGATAAGGAGTTGGTGGGGATAGAAAAGCAAATCGTGATAGGGCTTCTGCAGGGCCTGCGCGATGGTGTACAGTTCGCGCTTATCCGAACCGGAATTGTTGGACTGCGATTTGCCCGGTACTGAACCCACTAAGTTACTATGCACGCGCATGGTAAAGCAGATAACATTGATGGCTTCCTGAATGTCCGTTTCCCAGTCGCCGCCCTCCTTGCTCTCATCGATACGTTTGATGAGCACATCGTGGTTCTCCTCTCCGTTGGGGTTCACGCCAAAGGATGAGAACCACACCTTGCCGGAGTTCTCTGCTCCGGTGAGGAAGTCGATAATGCGCTGCTTCTCTTGGTTGACGCGTTCAAGTTTCTTGACGGTGTCGGTAATGCCCTCGGCGCGGAAGATACGCTCCCAGTAGCGTTCGTTGACCTCTATCTGATATTTGATAGGAGCGGCGTTCTGCAGCTTGGCTTTCTTGGCGGTGGTAATGAGTTGCTTGATGTCATACCAGCGCGATTTGAAAATGGCTGCATAGTACGGTATTGGGTAATACGTATTGCGGGCGGTTGGGATGCGCGTAACAATGGCAAACTTGCGCTTCTTGGTGCCGTTCTTGAGGCGGGTTTGGAGATCATTCCAAGGGTTGTAGAGATTGAGGAGCGGAATGTGCTCGACCTCGGAGGGTTTGACATAGTGCTCCCAGTTGGCAAAGAGTACTTCACGGGAAGTGCCATCGGCAGTTGCGGGCGTGAAACGACAGTTGCACGCTTCCTTGCGGAGCATGGTGGTGATACGCGTGCCATCCTTGGAGAGAATAATCAGCGTGACGCAGAAGCCGAAGTGCTTGAAATCGAGACATGCGCCCAAGAAATTAGACTGCATGCCGTTCTCAAAGAAGAAATCTTCGATTTGCTTCTTGACCTCGGCAGTACATTCGCAGGTATCGTACTGAAGACCTTGGCCATAGCATACTTCGGCGTTCCACTGTTGGCAGGTGGTCAGCGTCTCGTCGGCTTCAATCTTCTGGAGCACGTTATATGGCATGTGGTTGTCAGCACCCCAAGGAATGTACTTGGTGTGCTCGTCGAGCTGAAGAGGCGAAATCTCCCCGTCCTCTTTGAAGAGCGTGGTGGTGTCCGTTACGAAAATCGCGCGGGCTTGCAGTTGTGGTACATCGACCACAGATGTAAATTGATAATCCATACCTTGCAAATTTTGCTGCAAAGGTACGGTAATACGCGCACGTATGAAAAGACGCTAAAGAAAGACCTCCAAACCATTGATTTTGGAGATGCAGACATCCCGAACGGTGCGTATTTCGCCGGATCGCAGGAACTTTATCGTTCGCGTTCCGGCATAGAAATCGTACTTGAGCGAAATGACGTTTGGATAATGAAGGAGCGAGCCGTCGGATTTCCAAACGACCAAATCGACCGGATCGGGCCGGAGCATCATGGCTTGTGCGGTTGAGATGTGGATGGCTTGCATTAGTCAGCAATTTTTTGAGCAAAGAGCTCGGAGAGTGGTACGGAATGATTCTTCATGATGTCCGTGAGGGCTTCATGGAAGGTAGCAAACACGGCGGCATCGGTGGTAACGATAGCGGACTCGTTTCGATTACCTCGGGTAAGATTTTGGGAAGTGATGATAGAGACCGTGCGAGCGGTCTCTACCGAACGTATCAAAATCACCTTGGAATGGTTGTCAGCCAAATAGGTGTGCTCTATGACGCGAGTGAGGAACGGC
>CALGGH010000141.1 GCA_937916415.1 uncultured Lachnospiraceae bacterium | reverse complement strand
GGGAAAGCAGACAAGCGAGATGATCAGATTAATTATTGACAGTTCCTTAGGTAAAATCATATGTTTCTCTCGATCCAGTCATGAGCCAGGCTGACCCACGAACTGATCTCGGGAACTAACTGTTTGGGTTCCTTGGCCGATATCCACCTGCCGGTGGATGCACCGTGCGCCCCGTGCTCATAGAGATGATACTCCACGGGAATGCCTGCGTCCGCAAGCGCACTCACGTACAATAGTGAATTCCGTACCGGCACGCTCCCATCCTCGAAGGTATGCCACACGAAGCTTCGCGGCACTCCGGGATTAACCTTTGTCTCCAGGGACAGTTCGTCCTTCTTCCGCTCATACTCAACACCCAGAAGGTTCATGAATGATCCCTGATGCCCTCCTTCTCCGGACGTGATCACGGGATAACACAATATCTGGCCGTTTGGACGAATGGCCTCCGGGGCACAGTCCAGTTCACGTCCCAGCCATTCATCATGCCAAAAAGACGACAGGCATCCGACCAGATGACCTCCCGCAGAGAAGCCAAGAGTGATCACGTTTGCCGGATCCACATGCCATTCCTCCGATCTTTCGCGAATGGCCCTGACGAGGGCCGCAAGCTCCAGCAGGGCCGTCGGATACCTGGCAGGCGCACAGGAATAGTTAAGGACTGCCGCGTGATAGCCCCGGGCAAAAAACTGCATGGCCACGATCTCGCCCTCCCTGACGCTCACGTGCTCATAGCCGCCGCCCGGAACGACGATGACTGCCGGTCTTTTGTCTATGGGGAGCGAGTCGCTGTATTCGTGTCCGTAAAACACTGCCCTGAAACTATCGGCCGAATCTGCGTTTCTGACGTTAATTTCAACGTTTATCATATCGCCGCCACCGAACCTCTCTCGATCACGTTGCACTGTATGCCTATGACGTTGTCCTTCAGTTCTATCTCTGACTCCTTGTCAAAAATGGCTGAAAGCAAAAGCTCCGATGCCGTGATGCCCATCTGCTTGAGCGGCAGGGCCATGGTCGTAAGCCCCGGAAACAGATAGTCCGCTATCGGATCATTGTCAAATCCCATTACCGACAGGTCCCTGCCGGGTTCCAATCCCCTGGAATGCAGGCACCTGTATACGCCCGATGCTATCTTGTCGGCGAAACAGAATACGCCGGTAACGTCAGTTCCGATGAGCTGTTCGGCCGCCTGCTGACCGCCCTCCCTGGTCCAGTTGGCATACAGTATGCGGCATTCATCAGCCGGGATGCCATTTCCCCTAAGTGCCCTGCATACGCCGTCAAGACGAAGCTTCGTATGCAGGTTGTCCTTCTCTCCGGTTATCACGGCCAGTCGTCTGTGTCCCTTTGAGATCAGGTATTCAACGGCATCATGCGCTCCTCCCTCGTCATCGATCATGACGGAGGGTACCTCGGGATTTGTCTCGTGAACGTAAACCACCACAGACGGAATGCCGAGGTTGTCAGGGATCTTGTTGATGATCCTGCCGTGTGCGCCGACGTAGATGATGCCGGCCAGCCTCATGGACTGTACCTCATCAAACACCGGGCCGAGCACGGGGTCGATCATCTCCTCGTTGTCGAACCACAGGTCCGACCATCTCGAATACAGTCGGAGGTTGAACAGCATGGACTTATATCCTCTTTCCTCGACGGAACCCATGATTCCCTCGATTATCGCGGGAGTCGTGAAATGATCGATCTCCTCCGCTATGATCCCTATCAGACCCGTATTGTTGTTCCTGAGTCCTCTCGCAACCTGGTTTGGCTTATAACCATATTCCCTGACCGCTTCGAGCACCCTCCTGGTGGTCGCTTCGCCGGCCTTGCCCTTGCCGTTTAGCACGTTGGACACGGTGGCAACCGAAACTCCGCATTCTCTCGCAATGTCCTTGATCGTTATCATATGCTTCCTTTTTGTCTCATGTCCGGAATCTGCTTATTGATCCGGCATTTCCCTAATGATTGTGGCTAATATCGGCCCCAATGTCCCCATCCGGTTAAATCCTGATAAGAACATTAAGTTTTCGACTTTAATATCATACAACAAGATACGCCACACTTCAAACCTGAAGGCGGCGCATCTTATAAACAAAAGATTATTTGATCCTGGCGTATAAACCAAAAATTATTTGATCCTGGCGGCATCCACTCCGGTCCTTGAAGGAAGGCAGCTCCCCGGGCTCCATCCGCGTTCCGTGAACCACCTTCAGCAGGCGGACGTAATTATCAATAATCTCATCAAGCGGCATCTCACCGCTGATGACCATGTCATTAAAGGTGCAGGCGTCCAATAGTTCAAAGACGGATCCGTAGCTCTCCCCGACACGCACTATGTCATAGGATATGGCGGTCGGGATTCCGCTCAGGAATGCCTTTTTAGCCATTTTCTTCTCGTTCTCGATCATGGGAATGCTGTCTTTGCCGTCATGGACCTTGATTATGGTTTCGGGATCAAGGCGGTATACGGTTCCAAAGAAGCCTTTTCCGATCAGTTCCAGTCCATCCAGCTTAACCTCACGGTAAGCCTTATGCACGTCAAGAAGCTCCGTGAAGCCGGTTATCTCCAATATGTCATATATCTCCCCGGAGACGTTGACCAGCCTGAACGGTTTGGCAAGATGATGCCTCACCTTCATGAAAGTCCTGAGACCGGCACTTGATATGTATTCAAGCCTGCCCGCATCGACGACCAGATCCGTCACGTCAGGGCCGGATATCGCGTCCATCATTTCCTTTTCCAGCTCGGAAACGTTGCCTGAATCGATCCGCCCCGTCAGTTCCATGCTTATGCTCCCGTCATCTTTAGTCACGTGCATGCGGCCTCTCCTTTCAAATCCCCAAAAGACCGGCGCTAAACCGGTCTTTTTGTCACTTTTGATATACGTTCACCACGTTGACGTACATGTACGGTATCTCTATGCCACGTTCCTTCAGTGCATTAAATACTGCCGTATTGATCTCATCCTTGATCCTCTCCGTCGGATGGGACGCCTCATAATATACCGTCACTCCCATGACGATGGCGCTGTCAGCCAGTTCCAGGAAGTATACACCGCGACTGAACTTGTTGCCCGGGGATGCGCCGTCGGGCTTGCAGTTCAAGGTGTTCGGTGAAGCGCACACGGTATCAAATATGACTCGCCTGGCTTCGTCAGGATCCGTGTCATAGCTGACCGGATACTTCAGAATGATCGACCTGGGTATGTCAGCATGGCTGTAATTGATCACCTGCATGGTATTGGCCTTGTCATTGGGAATGATCACCCGCACGGTGTCCAACGAAATGATCACCACGTGCCTGAGCGTCAGGGATTCCACGATCCCTGCCGTGCCGTCCTCGAACTCGATCCTGTCACCTACGTCAAAGGGCTTGTAAATGCTGAGAAGAAGTCCCGCGCACATGTCCTTGATGACGCCCTGAGCCGCGAAGCCGACTACCGCGGCAACTACGGCGGTACTGCCAAGAAGTGACTGCGCCAGCCTGTCTCCGCCGAGCGGAATGACGATGAGCACTATCACCAGTCCCAGGGTGACCATGGCCTGCACGAACTGCAGCGTAACGCTCTTTCCGCGTTTCTTTTCGATCCCCTTAAAGACCTTTTTGTTCAGCTTGATCAGTTGTCTGAACAGCCATACGTAAACAATCGTCAGGGCCACGATCAGGATCAGGATCCCTATCATGGATGCCATGACCGCTCCCGGATGTACGGCAGATTCAGCATCCAGCCACTTTAAGTAACTTTCAAACAGTCTGTCTAACAATCTCAGTCTCCCCTGCAGCAAAGTCGCTGACCCTGTCCACGCCGGACATGCAGATCTCCATGTCCTTAATGCAGATGTCAGCCTTGGAATTAATCTCCTCTATGTTCCTGGTAATGTTGTCAACCAGGCGGCATATCGATTCAGTAGCTTCGGATGACTGTCCGGCGAGGGCACCGATCCATGTCTCCGGAGACGTCCGTAAGCGCAAGGAGCATCTTACGCGACTTTCTTTTCCACAATTTTTCTCCTCGTTTTTGTGGATTATATGTCTATATCCATGGCCATGTTAAGCTTATAGCCCGGATAGAGCTCCTGTACCTCGTCGCGGATGTGCTCGTAGATGTCATTCCTGTTCTTGAGGTCATAATCTATGATCACGTCCACGTTGATGATCCCCGCTTCCTTGTCAACGAAGAATCCATGCGTCTGAAGCACTCCTTCATGGGACATCACGACCTTAGTCACGTCCTCTCTCATGTTCACGATCTCTTCGTCGGTCGTGTTGATCGAATATATGCCTATGGCGGCCATGATGATGCCGTGCTTCTCATAGACCCTGCCGGCGATGCGTCTCTCCAGAAGGTCTATCTCATTGGCATTCAGCGTATCGGGAATCTCCACGTGCACGCTGCCGACGTACCTGTCCGGACCATAGTTATGCAGTATCAGGTCATAAGCTCCCCTTACCGCTTCCTCCTCACAGATGGTCCGCTTGATCCCGGCAATCTCCTCGCCTTCAACCCTTTTGCCCAGGATCTCGTCCAGAGTGTCACGCAGCATGTCAATGCCTGCCTTGATGATGAAGCACGAGATGACCACGCCCACGTATGCCTCCAGCTTAAGTCCGGTCACCATGAAAATGATGGCCGACAGCAATACCGAGGTGGAGAGAATGGCGTCAAAAAGCGCGTCGCTGCCTGATGCCTCTAGTGCCGATGAGTTGGCCTCCCTGCCCTTTTTCTTCATGTAGAGGCCAAGAAATATCTTCACGAACACGGCGGCTCCGACTATTATCAGCGAAACGACGGTGTATTCGGCTTCCTCCGGTTCAATGATCTTTTTGATGGATTCAATCAAAGAGGTAATGCCAGCATAGACTATGATCGCGGCCTGAAAAGCAGTGAGGTGAACATGACCTACGAGCGCTGGGAGGCCGACATAAGCATGAAGCACCACATGAGACGACTGCAGACACTGAACCTGAGAATGGGCGGAGGACTCTACACC
>CALGGH010000140.1 GCA_937916415.1 uncultured Lachnospiraceae bacterium | reverse complement strand
CCTTGTTCCAGTTCTTCGCGTTGGTAAGGTCGGTCATTGCCACCCTTGCATCTGCAACGTCAGCCTTGGTAATTGCGAAGGTCTTCGTTTCGCTGAACCTGTAGTGGCCGATGCCCGTGATCTTCGCGGTGGCTGCCGTGGTGACTGCCTTGTTTCCGGTGTAGGTTACCTTGTAGTCAACGCCCTCGGTCAGTGCCTCATGGGTTTCCTTGTCGATGACGGTAACGGCTCCCTTTGCTCCCGCGGGAGTGTAAACTGCATCCTCGACGGAAACGACCTCAGCTTCGGTCCTGCCCTTGTTGATGGTAAAGGTTGCGGTCTTCGTGCCCACGTATCCGTTTTCGGTCGGGTCATTTGCCGTGATGATCACGGTTGCCTTGCCGACGTCTACGTTGTTCAGGTACGAAACGGTGTAAAGTGAAGGATCAACGGTCTTCTTTGACGCGTCAACGACGCTCTTCACTGCGACCTCGATCTCGTCGCCGGTCCAGGTGGTCCTGGCCGTCTCAAGGGTCACCCTGGCGTTGGCCAGGTTCCTTGCCTTTTCGGTCTTGCCTATGAGGGATACGGTGACCGACTCGCTGCCGGACAGGTTCGTCGAATTGGCCTCAACCGTTGCGGTGACCTCAGTGGCGTCGGATGCAACGTCCGAAGGGAGCGTCACCTTGTAAAGCTTCTTGTTCACTGCCTTGCCGGTGGATGCCCATACGACCGTGGGAGCCGCCTTCTTAAGGTCGGTGACTGCCACGTCGGATGCGATGACGTCTTCTCCGATGACTGCAGGCGCTATCGTAAAGTTAAGGGTCTGCGCGGGTGTCTTCGTTGCATAGTTGCCCTTGAACTTGACGGTGATCTGAGCCGTGCTGCCCACGTTGGTGTTGTTCTTGTATGATACGGAATAATCCGAGCTTCCAAGCTCCCTGATTCCGTCGTATACGTGGATCGCGGGCTTGATGGCGGATCCGGTGTACGTGTATGAGGACTCAAGTCCGCCTACCCATATCCGGGTCTCGGTCACGGTATCGCCCGTTTCGGTCGTCGTGGTCTTGACCACGTCCTTAATGACCTCGCCGAGCTTCTCGCCCATCTGGGTGTCCTCGATGAGATGCGTGAGGTCAAGCTCCGCCTGGTCAGCATCCTCGATGATCACTTCGTCGTCCGTGCCGGTTCCCGTGGATGAGCTTGCAGGAGTGACGGTCACGATGACTGCCCTGGTGAACTCGCCCGCGCTGACGGTGATCACGGTAACGCCTGCCTTCACGCCGGTGACGGTTCCGTCGGAACCTGCGGCGGCAACTGAAGCGTCTCCGCTGGTGAACGTGATGGTCTTGTCCGTAGCGTCTTCGTTAACGGAAGCGCTGATCGCGGCGCTCTTGCCCTCCTCAACGGTAAGCTGCGTGGCATCTACGTTCAGCACCGTCACGGGAACGATCTTCTCGGTGACAGTAATGGCTGCCGTGGCGGTAAGCGTAGTTCCGCCGGCATTCTTGGCGGTTGCCGTGATCGTGGCCGTGCCGGCCTTTACGCCCGTTACGACTCCGCCCGATACGGTTGCAACCGTGTCATCGGATGACTTCCAGCTAACGGCAGCGGTCTCGGTAGTATCAGTGGGTACAAGTCCCGTCGTCAGGTTAGCCGTCCCGCCAACTGCAATCTTGGCAGTCGTGGGCGTAACGGTTATGCCCGTGAGAGGCTTAGTCTCGGGAGTGGGCGTAGGAGTAGGCGTGGGAGTGGGCGTAGGCGTAGGTGCGGTTACGGTTATCGTTCCTATCTTGGTAGTGGTCAGACCCTCAAAGTTAGTTGCCCCGGATACGGCAACGTATACGTCGTAATCACCTGCTGCCGTCACTTTATCGGCAAACGTGTCTGCCGTTTCCACACTTGCATCCTTGGCCGCATAGGTTACCGTCATGGTTCCTTCTGCACCCATAGTCATGTCGTCCTTAAATGCTACGGTGGGCTCCGTGCCTACGATAGTACTCTCCGGACTGATGGTAAAGGATTCCGCGGTAAGCGTTGCCTTGGCGATGCTCCAGTTCAAAGTTTTGACATCCGTCGATTCATCTGCCCACTTATAGCCGGGATTAAGAGTCGCGGTTATGGTATAACTGCTGCCGGCGTCAGTTGCGGTCAGATCGCCACTGAGGGCATATTCCGGTGCACTATTTCCGCCCGTCGTAAACGTCGGGGTTTTCTCCGTGCCATCATATGTGATGGCGGTTCCATCCAAAACAGGTACTGCTGCTGCTGCTACGATCTGGAATTCCACGGGCGCTGACACGCCGTATGAAGACCCATTATTATAAGTTGCGATCATTTTGTACGTCCCAACGGCGGTAGGTGCAGTTTCGCCCAGGGCGGTTCCATCGGAATTCTGATATGAAATGGTCAAGTCTTCCGTGGTTTCTTCGCTGTTGACCGTAATAGTCCGGGTAATCTCAGAACCATAAGAAACCTTCTTGTCCGTTCCGATCTCGGTAATTGCTACAGTAGCCTGCGTCCTGGGACTGATGGTGAGCGTCAGCACAATGTTTTGTGCATAGTTGGTTCCGTCAGTAACGGGTATGATGATCTCCACACCAGCATTTTTGGTAAGTCCTGTTGCTGCCCCCTCAGTCAGCTTATAAGTAAGCTTATACTCTCCATTGTCACTTGCTGCCACAGGAGCATTGCCTTCGGTCATGTCTATGTATGTTGCCGCGGATCCCGTGATGTTCTCTACTGTGCCAAACGTCACGGTATTGCCCGCTGCCGTTACGGCTCCGGTTATGCCTGCATCCACCTTATCCGTAAAGGTAAAGGTTTGCGCATTCGTGCCCGCATTCGTCACGTACACGACGCCCTCAGCAGTCGCGGTTTCTTTAACTTCAA
>CALGGH010000139.1 GCA_937916415.1 uncultured Lachnospiraceae bacterium | reverse complement strand
TTCCCTACACGACGCTCTTCCGATCTGTTTATCATTTTTTCAACGTCTGCACAATATTTTTGGGTTGATCAAGGGGACGGTTCTTTTGATCATCTTGTTTCGCTAATCCGATCAAGGGGATCAAGGGGACGGTTCCTTTGATCATTAAGGGGATCAAGGGGACGGTTCCTTTGATCATTGATCCATGCTATGATAATATGCATGAAAACAGTTGGGATAATCGCGGAATTCAATCCATTTCACAACGGACACAAATATCTGTTCGAGCAGGCCCGCATCAAAACCGGGGCTGATCACGTCGTGGTCGTCATGAGCGGCAGTTTCGTGCAAAGAGGCGAGCCGGCCGTGACCTGCAGGACCGACAGGGCCCTGGCCGCCCTAAAATGCGGCGCCGACCTCGTGCTGGAGCTGCCGGTTTCTTATGCGACTGCCAGTGCCGAAGCCTTCGCTTACGGCGGAATCAGCATCTTAAACTCACTCGGTGCCGTGGATCACGTATGCTTTGGCACGGAAAGCGATGACGTGGACGGCTTTCGCGAGATTGCGCTAACCCTGGTCAATCCGACGCCCGAATATGACTCCATGCTACGTCAGGGATTAAAGTCCGGGCTCTCCTACCCTGCGGCACGTGCGGCCGCGCTGCCAGAGCATGCCTCCCTTTTGGACGGTTCCAACAACGTGCTGGCCATAGAATACATAAAGGCCATGATCAGGCTTGATTCCCGCATGGACCCCGTCGCAATACCACGGATCGGCATGAATTACAATGACGAGGCAATCAGTGAACATGCGTCTGCTGCCGGCATCAGGGCGGCCATCAGCCAAAACCTTGACAGCCCGGATTCACTGCGGGACGTCCTGGGGGTCTGCGTGCCGGCTGACTGCCATGAATCCCTGATGAATTCCATCGGCAGGACCTGCCCCGTCACTCTCAGTGACATGCTTCCGTATCTGGATCATGCGATGCTGACGATGAACGTGGATCAGATAAGCAGGCTGCAGGACTTAAACCCCGACCTGGCCGACAGGATGACGAACGCGTATTACGGATCATGCGGCAATGATGCCGCTGATTACCTTAAATCAATGCGTACCAAGGAACTGACGTATTCCAGGCTGTCCCGTGCCATGCTGCACGTCATGCTGAACCTGCGTGACCTGACCAGGGATGATGAGGGGATTCTGCTGCCCTGTCCGTACGCCAGGATCCTCGGATTCAAAAAAGAAGCCCGCGCACTGATGCACGAGCTTAAGAGCCGTTCTTCCATACCGCTTATAAGCAAGCCGGCGGATTCCGGGCGTAACCTGACTGACGAAAGATCCCTTGAACTATTTGAAGCAACGATCAGGGCTGACAGGCTGTATGATGCCATGATCACGCGCAAATTCGGATTCCGTCCTGCTGACACGATGCGCGTCAGCCCGATCATCACGTGACTCCGGCTGTGGCACATTGCCGGGACTTATGAGTGAGGTTCCTTGCCGATAAGGTTCATGATGCTGCTCTCGGATGCGCCGGGATACAATTCGCGCACCCTGTTCATTATTCGCTCCCATGAAGCCCTGGGATCCTCAGAATATGCTGAGGTGACGGTCTCATATCCCCACACGGATTCAGGCGGAAGCATAATGGATACGGGCATGCCGTACTCTTCTTTCCTCTTGTTCACGCGCTTTTTGAAATCAACTATCACGAGATAGGTTTCCATCTGAAGCTGAGTCACGATCCCGGCATAATTCCTGAGCCGCTCTCCCTCCGCCTTTTTGCCGCCGCCGAATCCGGCAAGCTTCTTTAATTCAGTGGACAGGATCATGTCATCCTTAAAGCACGTGTCTCCGTTTTCATCCTCGCCGACGTAGAAATCCATTATCTTCTTTTCACGCCTGCTGGCGAGTCCGTCTTCCCACCTGGCGTCAAAATCATATCCGTATCTGCGGAAATTGGCAAAGTACGGCAGCCATTCCACGCTGATGAATCCTGCCTTTTTGTCAAAAAACTTGCCATAAGCCACTTCCCTGTCCGCGGCTATGATCTCTCGCCATTCCCAGGGATCCTGCTCTCTGTTGCCCGTCCACCAGTAATCAGGAGCCGTATGTTCCTCCGCCGAGAAACCAGCTATGTCGTTTCCAAAAAGGGGCAGGAATCCAACCTCCTTTATCCAACTGACTATCTCCTGCCACGACCTGATCCTATACGGGTCGTTCCAGGCCATGCCACGCATTATCCAAACACCGTTCTCTATTGACATGTCTACCTCTTACTCAATCAAAAAAATAGCATAAGCAAAAAGTAGCACCCTCTGACCTGACAATCTGAGGTGCTACTTTTTGTAGTCTCTTAATTGCCGGCGGGTAGGTCGTGTCTACCGTTCGGCTCTCTGGTTAGGTTCATTATAAGTGCTTTGAACCTCTAATGTCAAACAGAATGACATGAAAAAAAGAGAGCAGGGTACGGGAATCGAACCCGCCTCCTCAGCTTGGGAAGCTGATATACTACCGATGTACTAACCCTGCAAAAATGATGTGTCTCAGATCTGTGACTAAATCTGATCATTCACCATCATTAAGGCACTGTAAACAAATAACTTCCTAATCTGCTTGTCTGAATTTCCATGTGACTGCGTTGTCGTCAGTCGCCGTAGCCCGCTACGACTCCTTCCTCCGCCTTGCACATGAAAATCCGGTCTGCACATCTTTATGAAGTTATTTACAGTTCCTAACAAATGTTACTTCATGCTCTCAACCGTCTCATATACCGCAATCCTGGACGAATCCATCTCGGGCATGCCGATAAAGATGCAGCCGTAGCTGAATGTGCCGCCTTCCTTGACGATGCGGACGATCTCAAGGAATGCATGCAGCGTCTCCTTGGTCCATATCTGGAGATATGACTCGTATACGGCTCCTATGGTCAGCGGTTCGTTACAGGTAAAGCCGACGCCGGTCTTGGACACGTCCGTGATGTTGATCTCAACCTCCTCGGTCTTGCCGTTGTCAAGTCTCTTGATGACTATCGTGCTGCTTAATGGATGTCTCTCGCTGCGTCTTCTCTCTTCCATAAGAACCTCCGAACAATAGATATCTTACTCCTTAATACTGCCTGTTGTCAATTACCTCCTGAGTGAGTATCGTCACCGGATAGGACTCACCCCCTATCGACACGGAGTCGACTGATCCAAAGGAGCTGTACAGGGTTTCACTCACGTATTCCAGCTTGTCCGGCATCTGTCCGGCCTCCAGCGTGTCAATGATGCTCTTGACCCTGGGTCCATGCAAAGGATTGCATTCCACGATGCAGCCTATCGTACCGTCCAGGCAATATTGTATGGCAGTTTCATTGACTCCGTCAAATGACACGACGAGTATGTCTCCTGCCTGCAGGTCGCCTCCCGCATGCTTTCCGGCAGCTTCTATGGCTTCAAGGGCTCCTAATGCCTCGTTGTCGTTTTCGCAATATACCACGTTGACGTTATTGTAGGTCACGAGCATTTGGGCCATTACTTCCCGTCCCTTGGCCTGGGTGAAGTCACCGCTGGTTTCTCCCCTCAGGTCCCAGCCGTAACGCTTGCAGTATTCCTCGAGGCCCCGCGTCCTGCCTATCTGCGCGGATGAGCCCAGCGTACCCTGTATGTCTACTATGTGCAGGTCATGCCCCCGAACACCCTGCGTGGCGGCATGACGATACAGCCATTCGCAGGCCTTTTGTCCTTCCAGATAGAAATCGCTTCCAACCCAGCAGGTAAACAGATCGGGAACCGACACGTCGACCATGCGGTCCACGATGATCACCGGGATGTCCGCGTCGCGTGCCTCCATCAGCACGCTATCCCATCCGTCCTGTGTGACAGGCGCGAGCACTATGTAGTCCACGTTCTGCTGTATGAAGCTTCTGATCGCGGTGATCTGCTTGCTCTGTTTCTGCTGTCCGTCCTCAAACACCAGGTTGTATCCAGCCGCGGCCGTAAAGGTTTCGCGCATGGACTCCGTATTGGCGTTTCTCCAGTCGGACTCGGCTCCAAGCTGCGAAAAGCCAACAGTAACGGAACCTGCCGTTTCAGCGGCAGGTTCCGCCTTAGTTTCTGTTTTATCCGTCTTGCCGCAACCGCCGGCCAAAGCCAGGGCCAGGATCATGGCAAGAAATTTATAATTCTTTTTCATTGTCTTCAAAAGCCGTGGTATTCTTCGACGCTTCCCAAAATGCCACTTCTTTTATAACATTTATTTGGACCCATTTATTGGGTACATTTTTTTGTTTGTATCATCTTATTCCATATTTAATATATCAAAATGAATAAGGAGCAGTTATAACAATGAATAAAAACAATAAACGCATTGTGTTTTTTAAAGACCAAGACCTTTGGGACCAAATTTTAAGTATATTAGATAATAACAATTATAAATGGATCAATAATGTTGCCCCAGAAAGGATTAAATTACTTTTTGAAAGAGGAAATTTTTTATGCATAGATTATGATGCAAAATTGATTTCATATTATGGTAACTTTTATAAATTACCAAGGTTTAAAGCAGAAGATTTGTTGGAACAATCAATATTAGATCAAGATTATTATTTGTATATTAGATAAGAGCCTTAAATAAGGCTCTTATTTGTTTGCAATCAAATGTTCCATATTTATAAATGAGTTTATTAATTAATAAGAAAAGGAGATAAAAATATGATTAAAATTTATGTTGGAAAATCTGCATCTGGCAAGGATTATTTTCTCAATAAAGATGTAAAATCTGGTAAGTTTGAAAGAGTTGTGTCATATACTACTAGACCAAAACGTCCAAAGGAAGTAAATGGTCGTGATTATTATTTTGTATCAAAAGAATTATTCTTTGATATGCAAAAGACCGGACGACTACTTGAATCAAGATCGTATAATACACTTGTTGATGGTAAAGAAGATGTTTGGTATTATGGCTCACCACTTTTAACAGATTATAAGGACAAAGATTATGTAGCAGTGGTAGACGTTCAGGGAGCCATTGATTATATTAAAAGATATGGCTCAGCTTATGTTGTTATCAATTTTGTTGAAGTTTCTGATGAAATTAGAAAAAATCGTGCCATTAGACGTGGTGGATTTAATGAAACAGAATGGAATAGACGAGTTGATGATGATTCTATTAAGTTTTCAGAGCTTGCCAAATATTATTTAGCATATTTAGATGCTGGGATTAAAGTTATTAATAATGAATTTGAGTTAAATAATGGTAAAACAAGTGAATACACACTTGAATGCGAGCAAAAAGAACTTGCGACTATGATTCGTGCCAATTTTAGTGCAGCATTTAATATAGTACAAAATGGTGCTGAACTTTCTTATATCTTAGATTATGGATTTTCGAATGCAGATATTTTACAACTAATGAGCTTGTACAAATATGATACTGCAAATAAATATCGCACCAAAATTTTGGATCTGCTTAGTGATTGCAATTTCCATACTGAATGCAATTATTTACTGGACGAAGATTATGATGCAATATGCATAATGTACCAGGGAAGTTGAAGCCTGACTTTAAACATTAATTTAGGCTCATTAATTTAGGCTCATTTATTTGGGCCTATTTATTTGGGCCTATTTTTATTTTTTATTATATGATTTCTGACAAGTTGATAGTCAGATTCTTATTCGTCTGAAAAAACATGTTCCATATTTAATATAAGTAAATTGTTAGGACTTCAAAAAGGAGGTTTTTTATGGGATATTATTTTGAAATTATAGTTGATAACAAAGATGGGTCAAAAGACATATTAAGATTTGCCAACATAGATGATGCGGAAAATTATGCTGAAAAAACTTTTGGCAGACAATTAATTTGTTTTGTTTACAATGACATCTACAATGCAATATTGAATCGTATTACGGGAGACATTCCATACGAAAGATACATACATATTGCATAACTAAAATTAAGTGAATAAAAAGAGTTCCTTTTTGGGGACTCTTTTTATTTGTTTGTATCGTTTTTATGCATATTTATATTAATAGAATTTTACTTCTAAATATGTACACGGAGGATATTTTAATGTTTACAAATGATAATTTAAAATCAGCTGCGCTAATAATGCTGATTCAAGATTTGGCAGAACAAGTTAAGATACATGGTATTATGTCAAAAAGTGTGTATCAAGAACTTAGAGCCAAAGAAGATGACACAAAGAAAAGTATAATGGATTTCACAATGAATCGTCCAGTGATTTATGAAAATGAATCATATCCACTTGAAAATGGAGTTAATGCGCATAAATTAGTGAAAAGATATGTAAAAATTTCGAATGGCTTTCTGGTTTATTATAAATTAAAGAAAAATAATCAAAATGAAAGTGATGAAAATATCCAAAAAAATAAATTCTTAAATATGATTGAAAAGGTAAATTTAGAAGATAAA
>CALGGH010000138.1 GCA_937916415.1 uncultured Lachnospiraceae bacterium | reverse complement strand
TGCGCATCCTTGCGGAGCAGTTATCGTAAACGCATTTATTTAATGCGTTTACGATATTTATCTTGTAGTTGTCGATGCAGGCCCGGCCTGCGGATCAGAGTCGGAGTAAGCTTATGAAATACGTGTCATGGAACGTCAACGGCCTGCGGGCCATATTGGGAAGGAACTTCATGGAGGATTTTGGGGCGCTGGACGCGGATGCCTTTTGCCTGCAGGAGACCAAGTGCCAGGAGGGGCAGGTGGAGCTAGACCTGCCGGGATACGAGCAGTACTGGAATTATGCGGACAAAAAGGGATATTCCGGCACGGCCATATTTACCAGGCATGCGCCCTTAAAAGTGACCTATGGGATGGGCGTGGATGAACACGACCATGAAGGCAGGGTGATCACCTGTGAGTTTGAGGATCATTTCCTGGTATGCTGCTATACGCCCAATTCGCAGAACGAGCTGGCCAGGCTTGATTACCGCATGACCTGGGAAGCTGCCTTTTTGGACTACCTGAACGGACTGAAGGCTAAGAAGTCCGTGATACTCTGCGGCGACTTAAACGTCGCGCATGAGGAGATCGACATCAAGAATCCCTCATCCAATCATCACAATGCCGGATTCACGGATGAAGAGAGGGGATGCATGACCAGGCTTTTGGAGGCGGGATACGTAGACAGCTTCAGGTACTTTTATCCTGATGCGGCGGACGTGTATTCCTGGTGGTCCTACCGTTTCCGGGCCAGGAGCAGGAACGCAGGATGGCGCATCGATTATTTCATCACCTCAGACGACATGAAGAACCGACTGAAGGACGCTAAGATCCATACCGGCATACAGGGATCGGACCACTGCCCGGTGGAGCTTGATTTTGAGTGAAATTGGGCGTTTCTGCTCCATGCGGGGAACTGTCCCCGGTGCATGGTGCTGAGAACCGTACCCAAGTGATGCATTGAATGATGAATATGACCGATGAACAATACATAGAGGCGTACCGCGAGGGCGACGTCGGCGCGGTGGAGCTGATCATGGACCGCTACAAGAACATGGTCCGTTCCAAGGTTTCCGCGATGTTCATCCTGGGAGGCGACGAACAGGACCTGATCCAGGAGGGCATGATAGGGCTGGTCAAGGCCGTGCGGGACTATGATTTCGGACGTGACGCGAGCTTCGCCACGTTCGCGGATCTGTGCGTGTCGAGACAGATATACAACGCCATACAGGCTTCCGGCAGGTTCAAGCACCTTCCGCTCAATGATTACGTGTCGCTGACCGCGGACAGGCAGGCCGCGGACGGAGAGGGCACGTCACAGCTGGTCGATGAGCTGGTGGCCAGGCCCTCGGATGAACCTGAGAAGCTGATCATGAGCCAGGAGACCGTGGATGAGATCAACCGACTGACCGAGGAGATACTGACGCCCCTTGAAAGGGACGTTTTCAGGCTGCGCGTGACGGGACTGACGACCAGTGCCATAGCGGCCATACTTTCCAAGGAACCCAAATCAGCCGACAACGCACTGCAGCGGGCCAGGGCCAAACTGAAGGCCGCGCTTGACGAATGAGATTTTTCAACGGATAATTTACGTATGATCTGCAGGTTTAGGAGCCGTAACAGATCCTTAATCGTGAGGGATCATGAATGAACGGATTTAAGGAAAGGATTTATGGAGAAAAAATACGCACTGCTCATTGATGCCGAGAATGCGGACATCAAGTACCTGAGCAACATACTTAACGAGCTTAAGACCTACGGCAACGTCACCTACAAGCGCATGTACGGCGACTTCACCTCTTCAGCCATGAAGGAGTGGAACCGCAGGGCCCTGGAATATGCCATAGTGCCGATCCAGCAGCCGCACTACACCAAGTACAAGAACGCGGCTGACATCATGCTGGTCATCGACGCGATGGACATATTGTACAACAGGAGCGTGGACGGGTTCTGCATCGTGTCCAACGACTCCGACTACACCAGGCTGGTGAACCGTCTCTGTGAGGCGGGATACGAAGTCATAGGCATGGGATCGAGCGACGCCTCCAAGACGCTGAAGGCAGCCTGCACCGAGTTCAAGAACCTCGAAAAGATCTTTTCCGATGACCTGGATGCCGTGGTCACCAAGCAGGCACCTGGCAAAAAGGGAAAGAAGGCCGTAAGCGCCTATGACGAGGATGACGACAAGGGCACGATCACTCCGATCGAGGAGATCCGCCAGGCCATACTGGACCTCATAGGCAAGGAGGACGACAGGGCCGGCCTCGGAGGCATCAAGTCGACGCTGCAGAGGCAGTACACCGACTTTGACGAGCGCAACTATGGCTTCACTTCGATACGCAAGTTCATCGAGAGCATGAAGGACTTCCAGGTAGTGCAGGAGGAGTCCACGGTCTACGTCAAGATGAAGACGCCTGACATAGAGGAACTGGAGGTCAATCAGTTCATCAGGAGCCTGCTTTTCCAGAAGCCATATGAGATGGGAGACCTGTCCAACAAGGTTCATGAGAAGTTTGAGGGCTTCAACCCCAAGCATTACGGATACAATCAGTTTGGCAAGTTCGTGTCCAACATAGACGGAGTTTCCGTCTATCGGGATGACAACAACAACGCCATAGCCACGCTGGAGGATTGAGGGAAACATGGCATACAATACCATTTCTTTTGACCAGAGACTATCTGAAAACATTAAGAATTACTCGCTTGACACGCTGTACGGCGCAAGCCGCGTGTTTGGCTTCCTGAGGCATCTCGCGCAGTCCCATGGGCTGGAACTGATGCTGACTGACAGGCACGGCGAAAAAGAGGTCGTCGTGGGTGAATTTTCACGTTTCAGCCTGGACGTGGTGAACGATCCCGGTTACAAGATCAGGGTTCAGGGACGCACGATCGCTCATCTGTACGTCAAGGAGGAATCGATCGACCCGTCGGAGGCAGGGGCGATCCGCGAGCTGATCGAGGATACGGTGTCGCTTTTGTCCTATCTGGGCGAGCAGGCATACGGATACCGCGAGTCATCCATATACGTGGATGAGCTCGAGCGCAGCCTGAAGCCTTCGGAGGAGCGCAGGTCCGGGCAGGAAAAGGAGGATCCGCTGACAGGGGTCCTGAATGCCACGTATTTTGAAAAGCGCGCGGCCATAATCGACAGGTCGGAGATAGCGCCAGTGGCCGTGGTTGAAGCCAACATCAATGACTGGAAGCTGCACAACGACAAGCTGGGCGACGAGGGTTCCGACCGCCTGATCAGGACGGTGGCCGGAATACTGAAGGAAGAGGCCAAGCCTGAATACGTGATAGGCCGCACCGACGGCGACGTGTTCGTGATACTGATCACCATGCCGGCAGACGGGGAAGCCGAGGATTACGTCAGCCGGATCCGGTCCAGGTGCGATTCCTGTGAGGATCCTTACGTCAGGCCTTCGATAGCGGCTGGACTTGCCTTTAAGGAAAACGTCGAGGAGAGCATATCAGACAAGATTTCCGATGCTGAATATCTCTGTCTGGAGAACAAGCTGGAGATCAAGAATTCCGCTGAATATATGGAAAGAATGCAGTCGTTTTAATAAATCGGGGACGGTTCGCGGGAACCGTCCCCTTATATTTTTGGTACGATGATTTAATCAGTCTCATCTTAGGCACCGTAAACAAATAACTTCCTAATCTGCTTGTCTGAATTTCCATGTGACTGCGTTGTCGTCAGTCGCCGTAGCCCGCTACGACTCCTTCCTCCGCCTTGCACATGAAAATCCAGTCTGCGAATCTTTATGAAGTTATTTATTTACAGTGCCTTAGATGCTGTCCACTACGGCCTTTGCTTCGCTTATGATCCTGTCGCAGTCGGCTTCGGATCCGGCCTCCGCCATGATGCGGATCAGGGGCTCGGTACCGGACTTGCGCAGGAGCAGCCGACCCGTGCCGTCCAGCTTCCTGTTGGTTTCCTCGATGTACTCCTGAATCTTCGGACTCTCCATGATGCGGTCCTTGTCGGTCACGGCCACGTTCAGCAGCTTCTGAGGCAGTATCTTGAGGCCCAGCGGAAGAGCGGAGGCGAAGGTCTTTTTCTGCACGAGTATCTCGGTCAGTATGATGGCCGTCAGGATCCCGTCACCGGTGTTTGCATATTTGGACAGGATTATGTGTCCGGACTGCTCGCCGCCCACACGGTAGCCGTTCCGGGCGATCTCGGCGGCCACGTACTTGTCGCCGACGTCCGTGATGACCACGTCTATGTCCTGAGCCTTGAGGGCGTTAATGAGTCCCAGGTTGCTCATCACCGTGATCACGGCCTTGTTGCCGGTGAGCTTGCCCTGGCTCTTGAGCATGGTGGCGATGACGTATATGATGTAGTCGCCGTCCATGACCTCGCCCTTTTCGTTGACTGCTATGCACCTGTCGGCGTCTCCGTCAAAGGCAAAGCCGATGTCGAGTCCCTCGCCCACCACGAAGTTCTGCAGTGCCTCTATGTGCGTGGAGCCGCATCCGCGGTTGATGTTCTTGCCGTCGGGCAGGTCCGATATCACGTAGGTGTCGGCTCCCAGCATCGCGAACACGTTTTTCGCGATGGTGGAGGAAGCACCGTTGGCACAGTCCAGTCCGATCTTGTATCCCCTGAAGCTGTTCTCGGGGATGGAAGCGAGGTATCCGACGTAGGAGTTGCGCCCCGACAGGTAGTCGATGCACTTGCCGGTGTCTTCGCTTACAGGTA
Source organism: uncultured Lachnospiraceae bacterium (assembly GCA_937916415.1). GTDB lineage: Bacteria > Bacillota > Clostridia > Lachnospirales > Lachnospiraceae > XBB2008. Next base: position 6,885 of record CALGGH010000138.1, on the reverse strand, counting down.
TCGTGCGTACGCCGTCGATGTAATCCTCGATCTCCTGCAGCAGGGCCTCGCCCATCTTGTTTCCCTCGGAATCGATGATCTTGATGCCGTTGTCATAGTAGGGATTGTGGCTGGCGGTGATCATGATGCCGCAGTCGAACTTTTCGCGCTTGGTTATGTATGACACGCTGGGCGTGGTCGTCACGTGCATGATGTAGGCGTCGGCACCCGAAGACGTGATGCCGGCGCAGAGGGCATATTCGAGCATGTAGCTGCTGCGTCTGGTGTCCTTGCCTATGACTATTCGGCCGGCCGTTCCCTCCTGTGAAAAATACCAGCCCACGTACTGGCCGATCCTGATGGCATGTTCCACGGTCAGGTCCTTGTTGACGCGGCCCCTGAAGCCGTCGGTCCCAAAATATTTCATGGCTTTTCTCCGTTTCTTCCTTAGTTTATGACTTTTAACATCATATCATATTAGCGGCGAATAGGGAAATGCCGAAATAAGCGACATTTGATAAATGCGTCCTTCGTCAGCCGGATTAAGGATCTGTCAATAATTAATCTGATCATCTTGCTTGACATAATTAATCTGATCATCTTGCTTGTCTGCTTTCCCGACAGCTGCGTCAGAAAGCCTCGCCGTAGTAAGGAGAGCGTTGCAGTTCACGGATGAATTTGGGAGAGCGTTGCAGTTCACGGATGAATTAGGGAGAGCATATAAATTTTGTAAAAAAAATATAAAGTGGTGGAAATTATAAAAGAGGGGGAGTATAATACATTTTGTTGTTAGCAATCGACTCGATAGAGTGCTAACAGAATGCAAGAAATCATTTTTATATAAAGGAGGCACTAAAAATGAAACTAGTTCCGTTAGGCGACAGAGTTGTGTTAAAGCAGCTGATAGCTGAGGAGACGACCAAGTCCGGCATCGTTCTTCCCGGACAGAACAAGGAGAAGCCCCAGCAGGCTGAGGTCATTGCGGTAGGTCCCGGCGGCGTCGTGGATGGCAAGGAGATCAAGATGGAAGTCAAGGTCGGCGACAACGTCATCTACTCCAAGTATTCGGGAACCGAAGTCAAGATAGACGACGAGGAGTACATCATCGTTAAGCAGAACGACATACTGGCAGTAATAGAGTAATCCTGAGGAGGAAAAAATCATGGCAAAAGAGATCAAATACGGAGCAGATGCCAGGGAGGCGCTGGAGTCCGGAGTCAATCAGTTAGCAGATACGGTTCGCGTTACGCTTGGACCCAAAGGAAGAAACGTAGTGCTCGACAAGAGCTACGGCGCACCGCTCATCACCAACGACGGCGTGACCATCGCCAAGGAGATCGAGCTTCCCGACGCATTCGAGAACATGGGTGCTCAGCTCGTTAAGGAAGTTGCCACCAAGACCAATGACGTGGCAGGTGACGGTACCACGACCGCTACGGTGCTTGCTCAGGCAATGATCACCGAAGGAATGAAGAACCTCGCCGCAGGCGCCAACCCGATCATCCTTCGCAAGGGCATGAAGAAGGCCACGGATGCCGCAGTCGCAGCCATCGGAGAGATGAGCTCACCCGTCAAGAGCAAGGATCACATCGCCAGGGTAGCAGCCATTTCGGCAGGCGACGACGAAGTGGGACAGCTGGTTGCGGATGCCATGGAAAAGGTTTCCAATGACGGCGTCATTACGATAGAAGAGTCCAAGACCATGCTTACCGAGCTTGACCTGGTAGAGGGGATGCAGTTCGACAGGGGCTACATCTCGGCATACATGGCTACCGACATGGACAAGATGGAAGCCAACCTGGAGGATCCGCTCATCCTGATCACGGACAAGAAGATATCCAACATCCAGGAGATCCTCCCCCTGCTTGAGCAGGTGGTTCAGTCCGGCTCCAAGCTGCTGATCATCGCCGAGGACGTAGAGGGCGAAGCACTGACCACCCTGATCGTCAACAAGCTGCGCGGAACCTTCAACGTGGTTGCCGTCAAGGCTCCCGGCTATGGCGACAGGCGCAAGGCCATGCTTGAGGACATCGCGATCCTTACCGGCGGACAGGTCATCTCCAGCGAGCTCGGACTTGAATTAAAGGACGCAACCCTTGCACAGCTTGGACATGCCAAGTCAGTCAAGGTTCAGAAGGAAAACACCATCATCGTTGACGGTGAAGGTGACAAGAAGGCCATCGAGGCCCGCATCGGCCAGATCAAGAAGCAGATTGAGGAGACCACCTCTGACTTCGACAGGGAGAAGCTTCAGGAGAGGCTGGCCAAGCTCTCAGGCGGCGTAGGCGTCATCAGGGTCGGCGCTGCTACAGAGACGGAGATGAAGGAAGCTAAGCTTCGCATGGAGGATGCCCTCGCTGCCACGCGTGCAGCCGTTGAGGAAGGCATCATATTCGGCGGCGGTTCCGCTTACATCCACGCTGCCAAGGAAGTTGAAAAGATCGCTGCCGATCTGGACGGAGATGAAAAGACCGGCGCCAACATCGTACTGAAGGCACTTGAGGCTCCCCTTTACACCATCGCAATCAATGCGGGCAAGGAAGGAAGCGTCATAGTAAATAAGGTACGTGAGTCCAAGAAGGGCGTTGGCTACGACGCACTCAAGGACGATTACGTTGACATGGTCAAGGCAGGCATCCTGGATCCCGCTAAGGTTACCAGGAGCGCCCTGCAGAACGCAACCAGCGTGGCAAGTACGCTGCTGACCACGGAGTCAGTGGTAGCTACCATCAAGGAACCCGAGCCTCCGATGCCCGCAGGCGGCGCAGGAATGGGCGGAATGTATTAAGGAAAAGCCACGTTCAGGGACGTATCGTAAACGCATCAAATAAACGCGTTTACGATAACTGTTCCGCAAGGATAACCATAAAAAGCGTAAAAAAGCACCGGCGATGAGCCGGTGCTTTTTGCGGATGACGATGAGCCGGTCATCATGCCCCGGATCACGTCAGAATCCGTCAGTCTCCGTCAAGGGAGGCTTTTAATACAGCTTTCTGTTAATCTCGCGTTTTATGGCCTCGCTTTCTTCTTCATAATCTCCCCTTTTCTGGGCTTTATCCTGACGTTCGACTATGGAGAGCTGGTCAAACAGAGCATTGTTTATTTCTTTTTCGTTAGTTGGCATATATACCTCCTTTCATGCAGACATGGGGAAATATCTTTTCCATGATTTTATCATAAACCAAATTAAAACAGTAGATGTTCATTCCGTATTTATTTTCATTATTTTTTTTGATAAAATGTAGGACATGAGCGATAATACCGGAACAACAAGGATTTTTGAAAAAAAGGACGTAATATTCAGCTCCACCATGGGCCTCTGCGTGGTGTCGGACGTGACCAGGCTCTCGGCGGACAAGGGCACTCCGATACCGTATTACGTGCTGAAATCATATTACGACAGGACTCACGTGGCTTACATCCCGGTGGAGGATCATGAGGTGGAGCTGCGCGACGTGATCAGTGAGGCCGAGGCGGTGGAGAGGTTTGAAAAGCTCGAATCGGCATACGGGGAAGATCCCAAATACGTGCCGGACGCGCTGGAGGTGGGGGAGGTCGCATACGTATATCGGATCACCCCTGAGGAGCTGCTAAGGCAGGCCGGAGCGCCGGAGCCCGGGGACGAGGACTGATAAACTTGATCAAGGGTGCGCTTAGTTTACATAACATAACATGACACAGGAACCGTCCTCGGTACAGGAACTATCCTTGCTTCAGAAAGCGAACCGGTACACTTTAGTTTACATAATAAAACATGAATGACGTAATCAACGATAATCAGATAGAAGAAGCCGCGCATGAATGGGCCATGGCCCTGTGCAGGTGCGCGGGCGAGGACGAGGGATATGCGGATGCCTTTTGGACGAGGCTTAAGTGGTCGGAGGGCGTGTATTCCGAATTCGTGCATTACATGCTGTACCGTGACTTCGCGTGCAGCTACCGGATCGGCGGCGTGACGATAGTGGACGTCATGGTCTGGCAGATCGATCATTTCAAGGCAGGCATGGATCAGGGCAGGGCAGAGCGGGACAATCCCGACCGCATGCTGCTTACAGCCTTTGCCACGATGCTGGACATGGAGCAGGATCCGGACACGTTCCTGGCCGCATACAGAAGCGATACCGGCACTGATTATCCCGGCAAATATTAGGGAAACGCGGATTATGGCTTTTCCCGCACCGGATTTTTGATGCGATTCTCAGCTAAGGAACTGTCACGAAATAATCTTGCCTTTTTGCTTGTCTGGATTCACAGAAGCGTCGTTGTCGTCAGTCGTCGATGCCCGCATCGACTCCTTCCTCCGTCTGGCTTCTGCGAATTCATCCTGCGCAATATGCTCAAGTTATTTCGTGACAGTTCCTAAGGATTTTTTGCGGATGGAAAACTATTGGATCGTGGTGGTAGATGATGACACCGCCAGCCTTAAGCTGATAAGGTCGACGATTGCAGAACAGAACATGAAGGTCAGCGTGCTTAAATCCGGCAGGGAGCTTCTTGTTTTCATGCGCAAAAAGATACTCAAATTGTGAAAAAAGATACTCAAATTGTGAAAAAATGGCACAGCAAGAACGCTCGTTCGCATATTGAAGCCGTTTTATGGGACTTGATTATTGGTAGGATATACATAGAGGCTGGAACGTATCCCCTCGGAAAGGAGCGAACCATGAAGAAAATTACAAAATCAATCGTTATGATGATGGTTATAATAGTAACTCTCGTGTCTACTTCTGTAAAGATAGATGCTAAAAGTACTTGCGCAGCATCGGGATGCAGCAGAGATGCCTGTACCGGTGGCAGATACTGTCGAATGCACACCTGCGAGCATGATGGTTGCTATAGCTATAATGACAGAAATGGTACTATCTATTGCAATACACATGCCGCAGAGTATGTAAGAAAAGCAGGTTATACTCCCTGCTCGGTATCAGGATGCTATGATCGTAGACGCTCCGGTAGTAGCTATTGTTCTACTCATGAGTGCAAAAAGAGTGATTGCCACAACAAGAAGGCAAGTGGTTCGGATTACTGTTCAACGCATAATCCAAGCAACAGATCATCTTCGTCAAGCTCGAATACATCCCGCAGATCATCTGCATCGAGCTCAAGGAGCAGCTCTTTTGGCAAGAAGTATGATCAATATGATGTTTACAGTTATTCAAACGCTCAGTCCTTTGCCGATGATAAGTATGAAGAGTTCTACGACTATGAGGATGATTACGAAGACGAAGATGAGGCCTACGACGCCGCTGAAGACTACTGGCGTGCACATCACTGATAAGGAGGTGCCCTATGTTTGATCCTTTTGACCTTAACAAGGACGGAAAGCTTGATATTGCTGAATCGTTCCTCAAATATCAGACAATTATGGGGGATGAAGATGATCTTGAGGACGAGCTGGAATCAGCCGGCCTTGACAAGTTCGACCTTGAACTGATGGATGAGGATGAGCGGAGAGAAGCCCTTGAGGATGCCGGCTTGGATCCGGATGACTTCGACGATTTGTTTATCTGATTGTAACGGGGGTGACGGGTATTAGCAGAAGAACTGATCCGGATGGTGACATCCTTACACTGGTCGGAATTATTCTTTTATGTATCGTGGCCATGCCACTGGTAGGCGTTTATTTGATCCTTAAGCCTAATGGCAACACCCTTCTCGGAGTGGCGTTGGTCATAATAGGCGTTGTTCTTTGGGAATTGTATCTGAAGTGAAGGGGGAGAGCAGATGAGAGATTTCTGGGATATAAACAATGACGGAGACCTGGACATAATGGAAAAGTCTATGCGTGATGCAACAATCATGTCGATGCTTGATGATGACGATGACGACCGATATGTTCCCAGCGGTTCCTCATCAAATGGCATGAATGTTGTGGGCATGGTTTTGCTGGTTCTTGGAGTTCTGTTGCTGTTTGGTGCATGCGCTGCTTAAGAATAAAGATAATAAGATATATAGATTGACTGATGAGAAAGACAAGCACTTTAAACTGGTGGGAACAGTAGATAACATCGCAGAGTATCTGCAGTATCCCTACGGAATGGATTATATGACTCTCAAGGAGAGATTAGCTTTAGATCCGGGCTATCATAATGAGTACGTTTTCTACATCATAGAACAAACCCGCGTTCATATCGCAGTTCGTGAGACAGGAGAATATGTGGCTGATGTACGAGACATTCTCCAGGGAATGGCTGTTATAGAGCTTTTTGAGTATGAAGACGAAGGTAATGATGATTATGAACCTGATTGGTATGACATAGTGGATGACGATCACAGATCTCTGGTATACTTCTGATCAGTTTTTTTCGTTGAACCCCCTACAACCGTTGATTTTACGCTATAATTGAATAGTTGGGGGTTATTCTGACAAATTCATAATACAACGGAGATCACAAGCATGAGTTTATTCAATCAAGGTCAGGTGGTAGTACTTAAATCCGATAAGAATGTTAACGGTGCTATTATTGAGGTAATAGAAGGATCTCCGGAGGCCAAATATAAGGTTTTCACCAATACAAGCGGCATACAGGTTTATTATGAATCGCAGCTGGCACCTCAGGAACTGCAGATAGCACTTGAGGAAGTGGATGACAGCCGTTTTAATGCCGGCCTTACGGCAGCTTTGATCCGAAACCCCACAGTATCATCGTTATATTCCCTTAATTCAGCAAAAATAGATTTTATACCGCATCAGTTCAGGCCTGTTCTTAAGTTTATCCGCTCTGACCGTCCCAGACTGCTCATAGCAGACGGCGTTGGCGTTGGTAAAACTATAGAAGCAGGTCTTATTTTACGTGAGTTAGAAGCTAGGAGAAACGTAACTGGTAGATATTCGGTGTATTGAGCTACATGGCGGAATTTAGTATGATTTAACGTTAAAGCGGTCGTCAGAATAATGACGACCGC
>CALGGH010000137.1 GCA_937916415.1 uncultured Lachnospiraceae bacterium | reverse complement strand
GGAAGCGGTGAATCAGCATCCGGAAACGGTGATGCGGTGTCAGGAAACGGTGAATCAGCATCCGGAAACGGTGATGCGGCATCCGGAAACGGTGAATCGTCATCCGAAAGCCGTGATGCGGCATCAGGTTCAGGAGGAAGCGGTCCCGGATCGGACGGGGTCAGCAGTGCGTGCCGCGTCGTAACGGTACGTGACGTGGAAGAACGCAGGCAGTTCGTCAGAAACCGGATCCTTGATTATGCCGTATATTCCAAGCTGTTACGCAGATCTTTTTTGATCGGAAATGAAATATTCTTTCCCGAGGGACTGGCCTACGAGGATATATACTGGGGCGGTCTCCTGAACATGTATGCCGGTACCGCATGCATTACGGATGCAGCGCTTTATCATTATTTCGTAAACAGAAATGCGACCATACTGACCAGCGGTGCCAATTATCATTATGACATGCTGACGGTGCAGGAGCAGCTCCTGAGCGAGTATCGCAGGCGCGGCCTGATGAGCGAGTTCCATGATGAGATCGAACTCGAGTTCATATACAGCTGCGCGTTGGCCTTTTGGAAGATTATGGCACTCAGATTTGATGAACCGCCCTACTCCATGTACCTGCTGCTGTGCACCTACGTGCAGACGCATTTTCCTGACGTGAAGGAGAACCCATACGTCAGGGGGGGAGCCCTGTCGGAATACTACGCGCTGATACTGGGGAGCCTGCTTGAACCGCTGACTAAGTCAGAGTTTACGGGGTTTGCCGTAAACGTCAAAAAAATCGGGCTATGAAAGGATCGGTATGGACGGCATAAGCGTGATAATCCCGTGCTATAATGCGGCCAGGTACATAGACAGATGCCTGACGTCGCTGACGGAACAGACATATCCCACTGACGGGATGCAGATATTATGCGTCAATGACGCATCCACGGACGACACGCTGGACATGCTCAAGGACTGGGAGTCGCGTCACCCCGACCTGATCTGCGTGATCGACTGCGTCGAAAACGGACATCTGGGTGCGGCACGCAACATAGGCATGGACTATGCTGACGGAGCCTGGATCGCATTCATAGATGCCGACGACTGGGTCGAGAGGGAGTATCTGCAGGTCCTGCATGACGCGGCCGCAAGGAGCGGTGCCCAGGTTGCAGCCTGCCGTGACAGGAGGGATCCTTCGCGGGAACTTCAGTATTTTGAAGATTCTGACGTTTTTGACGGACGTGAGGATGCCCGTACGGTCTTTGACGTCAATGACGCCGGCACCAGGAAGAAGTTTTTTAGGGAACAGCCGCTCAAGCTTTATGCCTGGGGCAAACTGATACGTAAGTCCTTTTTGGAAGAGCATGGACTATTTTTTCCGGAACGGCTCGCTTATGAGGACATAGTCTGGGGCAATCTCGTGAACATGTACGTGGAGAGGGCATGCCTGGTCGACAGGGTGATGTATCACTACTACGTCAACCCTGATTCGATAGTGCTCAAAAAGAACGAGACCTATCACGTGGATCACCTGACTACTCAGGAACTGATGTGGGCGCAGCTGCAGGCCAGGGGATTTGCGGCAGAATACCGGTCAGAGATGGAATACGAGTATCTGTACAACGGATATCTGGCCATGTTGAAGATCCTGGCGCTCAGGTATGATGATCCGCCGTACTCTGTATTCAGGCTGCTGCAGGAACTGACCAGATCCAAGGTGAGTCGCGTCAGCTGCGAACGGTTTGCAGCTGATCCGTCCATTCCGGAACTGCACAGGCTGCTTTTTGGCATGATCCATGGTTACGTGTCCAAAAGCGGATTTGCAGAGCTGATTGGCATATTGAGAAAGAGCGGCCTGTGAAGGAGCATGAATCGGCGATCCAAAGCTATGGATCTGAGATTGGGATTGTGACTTAACATGAAGATATTGTTTTATGACATGGGCAGTTATCTGTATGATGATGCCCTGGAGGCGCTGAAGGACCTCGGACATGAGGTTCGTACGGTATACTACCATTTTGACAACCGGTATGAGGATGATTTCTTCCGTGACAGGTTTGAGCGAAAGATCCGTGAGATCGATCCTGAGATCATTTTGAGCATTAACTTTTTTCCGCTGGTCGCACGGCTTGCGCATGATCACGGACTCATTTACGTGTCATGGAGCTGTGATTCGCCCCTGGCGGAGGGACTGGAGGAATACTTTGACCTGGATACCAACCGGATCTGGCTTTTCGACAGGATGGAGGTCGAGACATATCGCGGGCGCGGTCATTCGCGCGTGTACTACAGTCCGCTGGCAGTCAACGTGAAGAGATTGTCTAAGCTGCTTGACGGAGCCGTGGATGACAGGTACAGATGCGACGTAAGCTTCGTGGGATCGTTGTACAATTCATCTCTGGAAGGATTATTGGCGCCGCTGGACGACTACCTGCAGGGGTACGTCGAGGGACTGATGCAGTTTCAGATGTTAGTCTATGGTGCGGACCTGCTGACGCCTGCGATCACGGATGAGGTCATTGGCAGGATAAATGAGAGGTATGACGCGTTGGCCGCGGCAGCATCATCGGCTGATTTCTCCGGGTCGCCCAGAAGTCATTCGGATGGAGACAAGGCTGATCGTGGTGACGCGGTTTTGGCAGATGGTTCGAAAAACCAATCACGACACCTAAATAAAAAGGGGCTCGCATTCGCGATACAGAAGCAGATCACCTTTGCGGAACGCGTGACGCTGATAGACACGCTCGGAAGCATCTGCGATACGCGTTTTTACTCCACGAAGGATTATCCATTTGAGAGCAGCGTCAGGTTCATGGGACCGGTGAAATATCATGACCGGATGCCGTACGTGTTCGCGGCAAGCCGCCTGAACCTGTGCCCGACGCTCAGGAGCATAGTGTCCGGCATACCGCTGAGGAGCCTGGACATATTGGCATGCGGAGGCGTCCTGCTGTCCAACTATCAGCCCGAGCTGGCTGAGTATTTCACGGACGGTGAAGACCTGATCATGTATTCAAGCCTGGAGGATGCGGTCGACAAAGCTCAGTGGTATCTGTCCAATGAAGATGTCCGCGCTGCGATCGCCGGGCATGCGATGCCGGTTCTTGAGAGAGACTTTGACTATAAGGATCGGCTGAGTAGGATTTTGGAAGAGTCGTTGAAATGATAATATGTCAGGATTGCGTTCACGGTTTGAACGTAAGCATTTGATCTAACTGATGAACCGAAGTGTCTGCTGAAGAGCTTCAGTCGCATTGAAAGATTGACGATATGTGTTATATGAAAATAGTTATCGTGGCTCCTGAGGGGGGCAAGTTTGACGGAAATAGAAATGAGGTTTTACGACAGCTTGAGGAAGCCGGCCATGAAACGGCGTTTGTCACGCGCGCGGGGGGCGATCTGCGCAACGTGATGGCGGATATCAGGAATGAAGAGCCTGACCTGCTGGTTACTGAGAACCTGGAAGGATTCGAGATGTGCACGCTCACGGACGCGGTATCCTATAATCTCGTGCATTGCAGGCAGCTTCATTTCGTTTTTTCCGGCGGACTGATCTGTGAAAAATATCTGGCCAAGCAGCTCAGCCTGCTCATGACCTTCGTATGCGCCGATGCTGAACTCACGAAGTCGCTCCTGTCGAAATACGCAGATATCCCCGAAATCATTTCCATGGAAGACGGGTATCCGAATGATGAGATGCTGGACCGGATCGTGAGGATCGCTGCATGCATCTAGTGTAGCGTTTCAATGACTTCTTTACTTAAAACGCCATCTTGTCGTCAGCT
>CALGGH010000136.1 GCA_937916415.1 uncultured Lachnospiraceae bacterium | reverse complement strand
CGCTCAGGGCCACAAAAGTGTTGGGCTTCAGATCCAGCGCGCCGATCACCTGCTCCCTGATCCCCTGCAGGAATTTGGCAATACCGCCGGTCAGCTCACCCTTTTCATCCAGTTTAAACCAGTAGCTCTTGTTGCCGCTGATGACCTCAGCGTCGGCGCAGAGCTTGTCAATCTGCTTCCGTGTAGCGGTAAAATCCGTCACCGGAATGGCTTTCACCGTATTGCCCTCAAAGGGGCCGAACCCACAGCCGCTAAGCAGCTCCGTCACGTCCTTCACCCGCAGATCAATCCGCAGATCCGGCTTATCGGTACCATACGTTTCCATCGCCTCCAGATACGGAATCCGGCGGAATGGCGCGTCCGACGCGGTGTGATAAAGGCCGTACTTCGCAAACACCGGCGGCAGCACGTCTTCCATGACCGCAAACACATCCTCCTGCGTGGCAAAGGCCATTTCCATATCCAGCTGATAAAACTCGCCGGGGCTCCGGTCTCCCCGGGCATCCTCATCCCGGAAGCACGGCGCGATCTGAAAATACCGGTCAAACCCGCTGGTCATCAGCAGCTGCTTGAACTGCTGGGGTGCCTGGGGAAGCGCATAGAATTTGCCGGGATGGTTCCTCGCGGGCACGAGGTAATCCCTGGCTCCCTCAGGAGACGAACAGGTCAGGATCGGCGTGGTGATCTCCAGGAAACCGAGGTCATTCATGCGCCTGCGAAGCTCTGACACGATGCGGCTCCTAAGCACCATCCTGCCCTTGACCTCAGGATTACGCAGATCCAGGAACCTGTACCTGAGCCTGGTATTCTCATCAGCTTCGCGGGATCTGTTGATCTCGAAGGGCAGTTCGTTGTATATGCACTTGCCCAGGATCTCGATCGACGAGGGAACCACTTCCACGTCACCCGTGGGAAGGTTAGGATTCTTGCCGGACCTCTCACGCACGGTACCCGTGACGCTTAAGGTAGACTCATTGTTGACCGAATCTATGACGTTCATCATATCCTCGCTCTCCAGAACGACCTGGGTGGTGCCATAAAAATCCCTGAGCACGAGGAAAGCGAGGTTCCTGGAAACCTTGCGCAGATTATCATACCAGCCGGTGATCGTGACGGTCTCGCCGACGTTTTCGATCCTTAGTTCATTACAAGTATGCGTTCTAGACTGAAACATTTCGTTACTCCTTTATAAATGCGGCGCCGTCAGATCCTGGGCGTCCTGTATATTATGTCGCTTCTCTTAGGTCCGTTGGAGACCATCGTGATGGGAAAGCCGATCTGTTCTTCGATCAGATTGACGTAATTCTGTGCCTCCATGGGCAGTTCCTCAAACTTCCTGATGCCCTTAACGTCGCACTTCCATCCGGGCATCACCTTGAGCACCGGCTTAGCCTTGGCAAGCCTGGACGTCACGGGAAAGTCAGTCGTCACCTCACCGTCGATCTCATAGCCGACGCAAACCGGGATCTCATCCAGGTATCCGAGCGCGTCCAGAACCGAAAGCGCCACGTCCGTACAGCCCTGAAGCCTGCACCCGTACTTGGATGCCACGCAGTCATACCAGCCCACGCGTCTCGGGCGTCCGGTGGTGGCTCCGTACTCTCCGCCGTCACCGCCATGATCCCTCAGTTCGGCTGCCTCATCGCCAAATATCTCCGATACGAACTCCCCGGCTCCAACCGCTGATGAATAAGCCTTGCTGACCACCACGATCTGCTTGATCTCATAGGGCGGAATGCCTGCGCCTATGGCACCGTAGGCTGCCAGCGGAGACGAGGAAGTGACCATCGGATAGATGCCATGGTCGGGATCCTTCATGGTTCCAAGCTGTCCCTCGAGCAATATGGTCTTGTCTTCCTTAATGGCCTTGTCCAGGCAGAGCGACACGTCGCCGATATAGGGACGGATGCGTTCCCTCTGCGTCCTGATCCACTCAAACAGGCCTGCCCTGTCGATAGGATCGGTCTTATACAGATTGACGAGCAGCACGTCCTTGACGTCCGCGATCCTGTCAATCTTCTCCCTGATCACGTCATCATCCTGATAGAACTCATTGATCTGCCAGCCGATCTTGGCATATTTGTCTGAATAAAACGGAGCAATGCCGGACTTGGTGGACCCAAAGGACTTGCCCGCAAGCCTCGCCTCCTCCAGCGTGTCAAACTGCACGTGATACGGCATCATGACCTGAACCCTGTCAGAAACCATGATCCCCGGAGCAGGCACGCCCTTGGAAGTGACGTCCTCGAGTTCCTTCATGAATTTCTCTATGTCAAAGGCCACTCCATTGCCGATCACGTTCATGATATTTTGATGAAACACTCCCGACGGCATGGTATGCAGGGCAAATTTGCCATAGTCATTCACTATGGTGTGTCCTGCATTGGCACCTCCCTGAAAACGAATGACTATGTCGGCATCCTCAGCCAGCATGTCAGTGAACTTACCCTTGCCCTCGTCGCCCCAGTTGGCGCCCACGATCGCTTTTACCATTTCAAAACATCCTCCTGAATACGTGCGGCGTTCCGCCGCGTTATCCTAAAATGCGCTTATTAATGCATCGTCTATACGTTAATCTCCGCCGAAGCACCGAGCATGTCCTTATGCGACGCCCTGATCGGATCAACCACTTCCTTGATGAATTTTTCCGTCTGGAGCGGCGCCCGTCCCACGTATTTGGACGGATCCATGGTATCCTTCAGTGCCTCGGCGCTCAGGTTGAACATGTCATCCGCGGCTATCAGGTCGAGCAGGTCATTGTCCAGGCCGTCCCTCTTGACGTGTGCTGCCGCCTCAACCGACAGCTCCCTGATCCTCTCGTGCAGATCCTGACGGTCTCCTCCATCCTTGACCGCGTCCATCATGATGTTCTCCGTGGCCATGAACGGCAGCTCGCTCATCAGTCTCTTATGTATGACCTTGTCATTTACGACGAGACCGTTCACTACGTTGAGGCACAGGTCAAGCACTCCGTCTATCGCCAGGAATGCCTCCGGTATCGACAGCCTCTTGTTGGCCGAGTCATCCAGGGTTCTCTCAAACCACTGCGTGGCCGAGGTGATGGCGGGATTGAGGGCGTCTATCATCACGTATCTCGACAGGGAAGCTATGCGTTCGCTTCTCATCGGATTGCGCTTATAGGCCATCGCGGACGAGCCTATCTGATTCTTTTCAAAAGGCTCCTCAACTTCCTTAAGATGCTGCAGCAGCCTGACGTCATTGCTCATCTTGTGAGCGCTGGCCGCTATGCCCGCCAGCACGTTGCACACCCTGGTGTCAACCTTGCGCGAATAAGTCTGTCCGGAAACCGGGTAACAAGCCTCAAATCCCATCTTGGCAGCGATCATGGGATCTATCTTGTCAATTATCTCGTCGTTGCCGTCAAACAGTTCCTTGAATGAAGCCTGCGTGCCGGTGGTTCCCTTGGAACCGAGCAGTTTCAGCGAACCCATCACGTACTCCAGGTCCTCCAGGTCCATGACGAACTCCTGTGTCCACAGCGTCGCCCTCTTGCCGACCGTGGTGGGCTGAGCGGGCTGGAAATGAGTAAATGCCAGCGTCGGGAGAGCCCTGTATTCATAGGCGAACCTGCCAAGCTCGTCTATGACGCTGACGAGCTTCCCACGTACCAGGTTAAGGGCTTCCTTCATGATTATTATGTCAGTGTTGTCCCCGACGTAGCAGCTCGTGGCTCCCAGATGGATTATGCCGGCAGCTTTGGGGCACTGCCGGCCATACGCATATACGTGGCTCATCACGTCATGGCGTACCTCCTTTTCACGGGCACGCGCGACGTCGTAGTTAACGTCATCCTGATGGGCCTTGAGCTCGTCGATCATCTCCTGCGTGATGACGGGCTTGCCGTCCTTCGACAGGCCCAGCTCCATTTCGGTCTCGGCCAGTGCAATCCACAGCCTCCTCCAGGTCGTGAACTTTTTGTCCTGTGAAAAGACGTGCTGCATTTCCCTGCTCGCATATCTCTCCGACAGGGGACTAACGTATCTGTCTGTTGACATTTCTCTTCCTTTCATGTGTTACGTGCGGGTTCAAGCGCGGTTTCGACGGACGTATCGGTCCGCAAAACACCGCATGATCGGGAGCCGCTGAATTTAATCAGCATTTCCTAGTATAGCCCACAAAGCCTTCCCGCGCAACCGGACTTAAGCGAAGGACGATGTTACTCCACGTTTCGCCACGTCATGCAATCGTGACGTTGTCCCTGGCATCATACTCGTCAACGAGTGCCAGGATCTCGCTCGAATACTTGGGATAGGATTCAACCAGGTCCTTGATCTCGTTCTGCGCGTTGGCCGCAACCACCTCCCGGTTGTAATCCATGCGCTTGCGAAGGGACTGCCTGCGGAGTATCAGGTTGTGCCTTATCTCAACCATTTCCTTGCGGTCCAGGATGGCGTCAGTCTGGTTGAGCCATATGGCCGTGTCGGCTATCTGATATCGCCTGAGTATGTGCAGCAGCTCGCTTTCATACAGGTCCAGCTCTATCTCGGCATTTCTGTAGGCCTGCCTTCTCTCCTTTTCGTCATTGAACTGCTTCCAGAGCTTGGACAGCTCCCCGGATGACTCCACCTTGTATTTCATGCACAGATAGCTTAGCAGGTTGGTGTTGTTGACGTACCTGATCTTGACCTTGTTCTGCAGCATGATCAGCCTGTTGGTCTCACCGGTCAGGCGCCTGTATTCCGACGAAGCCTCACGGTATTTCAAAAAGACGAATATGTAAAAAAGCGCCGCTCCGCCGCCGGCCAGTATGTATCCCCAGGACGTGTTCATTTCAAAAAC
>CALGGH010000135.1 GCA_937916415.1 uncultured Lachnospiraceae bacterium | reverse complement strand
AAAAGAACCGTCCCCATGATCAACTTTGATCAAAAGAACCGTCCCCGTGATCAGCTTTGATCAAAAGAACCGTCCCCGTGATCAGCCCCGTGATCAGCCTGAACAGCTTTGACGAAAGGATTACAATGTACCAAAAAGATTTCCTGATCAAGAACACACATATGGTCGGCAAGACGCTGGCCGAGATCAAAAACATATTGGCAGGCGTTCCTCACAAGGATGCATTGCTGACCATATACGAGAGCGGATTTCCCGCCATGGCGGTAAGGAGCCTGATCGAAACGCTTAAGACCGTTCTCGGCAGGGAAGTCAAGATCGCAGGGCTGGCCGTGTATGCCGTGGCTGACATGCGCCAGGGAGTCGGAGTGCGCATGAACCTGCTGCTCACGGAGAGTTCGGACATAGAGGTCATGACGCTGCCCTGCCGTCCCGGAGACGAGGATAAGGCCGCTGCAGCGCTCCGTGAGAGGCTTAAAGGTTATCCCGACGCGAAGGCAGTGCAGCTGCTGGTCTGCAACATGGGACTAAACGTTACCCATTTTATGGAAAGTGCCATGGCCGACCGCCCCGAACTCGAGACGTTTGGAACGCTGGTATTCAGCTCTTCGCCCAAGCCGCTGGAGGTGCATGGGCGCAGCGGATTCAGGCTCATCAGCAGTCCGGCGTTCGGACTCGGACCATATTTTTGCGGCATTGGAGACGATATCCTGGATGACGGCTTCATAGCGGTCATCTACTCGGGCAGGGAGCTGCACGTGCACGGCATATACAGCCTGGGATGGAACCCGGTCGGACGCGCGATGCCGGTCACGCTGGGACCCGAGCCGGAGATAGGAGAGACTACGATAACAGAGATTGACGGCATGCCGGCGGTGGACATTTTTAAGGAATATCTGGGCGTGCCGGTTAATAAGTATCTGATCAGCAACATATGTGAGTTTCCCCTGATCATTGAGCGGGAGGGCATAAACATGTGCCTCATACCCTTTGACTATGGGGATAATGGGGAGATATACCTGAGCAACACCGTACATCCCGGAGAAACGGTCAGGTTTTCCTATGCCTCACACGACAGCGTGCTGGAAGCAACCCTTGATGCCTGCAGTGAGATCAACAGGTTCGCTCCTCAGGCCATGTACATGGTGCTCTGCGGCAACCGGATCAATTTCCTCAAGGATGAGGCCAACATCGAATGGGACGGCTTCAAACAGGTATGTCCCGAACTGGCCCTCATTCATGGAGGCAGTGAGATCTATTACCATGACGGCAAGGGCGGCGTTTTAAACAGCGCCCACATATGCATTGCCATGAGGGAGGGTGGTCAGAACGGGGAGGTCCGCGGTGGACTGCAGGCGGACATTGAGCAAGTACACCATCACGACATCATACCTTTGTCAGAGAGGATGGCCGTGTTCCTGGGCAAGATGACGGAGCAGCTGGTCGGTGCCGCCAGGGAGGCACAGACAGCCAACGAAGCCAAGTCCGCGTTTCTGTCCAACATGTCGCATGAGATCAGGACGCCCATCAATGCAATCCTTGGCATGGATGAGATGATCCTGCGAGAGAGCAATGAAACCGGCATCGTGGAGTATGCCGAGGACATCCGTTCGGCTGGCAATTCGCTGCTGGGCATAGTCAACGACATACTGGACTTTTCCAAGATCGAAGCGGGCAAGATGGACATCATTCCGGTGGAATATGAGTTCGCGTCGGTCATCAATGACCTGTACACGATGATCCGCAAGCGCGCTCAGGACAAGGGGCTTGCGCTGCATGCAGAGATCGATCCCACCATACCTTCGATCCTATATGGTGACGAGATACGCATCAAGCAGGTCATCACCAACATACTGACCAATGCCGTGAAGTATACCGAAAAGGGCAGCGTCACGCTTACCTTTAAGCGGATGGAGTGCCCCGGCGATCAGACGTGCCATGATGGTTATGGAGACCGTCATGGCAGGGCATGCTTTACGAATCCCGTCAAGATAGCCGTTTCGGTCACGGATACCGGCATCGGCATCAGGGATGAGGACCGCAAGAGGCTTTTTAACGCATTTGAACGCGTGGACGAAAAAAGAAACCGGACCATAGAGGGCACGGGCCTCGGACTTAACATTACGACGCAGCTTCTCTCCCTCATGGACAGCGAACTGAAATGCGAGAGCACGTACGGAAAGGGATCAACCTTTTCATTTGAGATCGTGCAGGGCATATCAAGGGATGAGCCCATAGGCGACCTGACGGAGCGTTTCCATAAGCAAACTGCCGGAGAGAAGAAGTACCGTGAGGCATTTACGGCTCCCGAGGCGCGGATCCTCGTGGTGGATGACACTGCCCTCAACCTGGACGTGGTCAAGAACCTGCTCAAAAAGACCCGCATTCAGATAGATTCCGCGGAAAGCGGCAGGGAAGCCATAGACCTGGTGCGTGAGAACGCGTACGACGTCATTTTCCTGGATCACAGGATGCCGGAAATGGACGGAATGGAATGCCTGCAGGTCATGAAGGGACTAGAGGATCACAAGTGTCCGGACGCTCCGGTCATCTCACTGACGGCCAATGCCGTGTCGGGAGCCAGGGAGGAGTACTTAAATGCCGGATTCGCGGACTACCTTACCAAGCCGATCGATCCGGCAAAGCTGGAGGAAATGCTGATCAGGTACCTGCCACGGGACAAGGTGGTGCCGGCTCCCGAACAGGCTTCCGAGGGTGCAGGCGGCCCGAACGTCATGACGGAGCATGGGCCGTCACATGTGGTCATCATAGATGACGAAGTGACGATACATGGCGTAGCCAGGGAAATCCTGGGCAAAAAATACAGGGTTGACGCATATTTCACCGGAGAGGAGGGGCTAAGTGCCCTGAGAAAGGATCCCGCGGACCTGCTTTTGCTGGACGTCAGGATGCCCGGTCAAAACGGCTTTGACGTGTTAAGGCAGCTGCGCGGGGATGAAGCGATCTCATCCGTGCCGGTGATCTTCCTCACGGGCGATGACTCCAGGGAGACCGAGATTGCCGGGTTTAATGAGGGAGCATGGGACTTTGTGCGCAAGCCTTTTGTGCCGGAGATCCTGCTTAAGCGGGTGGAACACACCATTGAGCTGTCGCATCTGCAGCGTGAGCTTACGATCGAAGTGGCGGCGCAGACACTGAGGGCCGACAACCTTTCACATGAGGTGATGATGGCCCTGTCACAGGCTGTTGACGCCAAGGATCACTATACTCAGGGCCATTCCGGCAGGGTGGCCGGCTACTCCGTGATGCTGGCGGCGGAACTGGGAATGGACGAGGAAAAGCAGGCCGAGATCTACGCCATGGGGCTCCTGCATGACGTGGGCAAGATCGGGGTGCACGAAGAGATACTCAACAAGAAAGGCAGGCTGACCGACGAAGAATTTGCACAGATCAAGACACATACGGTCAAGGGGTATGATATATTAAAAACGATATCCGAGATACCCGGACTGGCTACCGGAGCCAGGTGGCATCATGAAAGGTACGACGGCAAGGGTTATCCTGACGGCATGGCAGGTGAGGACATCCCCTTTGAGGCCAGGATCATCTGCGTGGCGGATTCCTATGACGCCATGACGTCCAAGAGATCCTACAGTGACGTGCGCCCCCGGGAAAACGTGCGCGCTGAGATAGAAAGATGTGCCGGCACGCAGTTCGATCCCGAGATCGCCGCCTGCATGCTGAAGCTGATTGACAGGGATTCCGAATATCTGATGAATGAGGCCGGATACGCCCAAAGCTCGGCGGCGGCAAAAGTGGAGAAGCTTAAGTCCGG
>CALGGH010000134.1 GCA_937916415.1 uncultured Lachnospiraceae bacterium | reverse complement strand
ACAACTCCTGCCTCGGCACATTTGTCCAGGGGGATGTTGTTAACACCGGCGCCGGCCCTGGCCACGCAGAGCAGGTTCCTGGACAGTTCCATGTCGTGCATTGCGGCACTCCTGACCAGAATGCCGTCAGCCTCATTCACGTCGTCCGTCTTGACGTAATTGCTGCCAAACTCGCTGGTTCCGACAGGACTTATGGGATTTAAGCAATGATATTTGAACATTTGTATTACCTCTTTTCTATATTTTCGGATTCCTCGCGGGCAACGCCTTGATCAGCGTTCCCCTGATGACGATCACCGATCTATTTATTCTCCGCTTCAAATTTAGTCATGAACGCAACCAGCTTCTCTACGCCCTCGATCGGCATCGCATTGTAGATGGAGGCCCTCATTCCGCCAACGGTACGATGGCCCTTGAGGTTAACGAATCCGGCTGCCGTGGCTTCCTTGACGAACTTGGCATCCAGCTCCTCATTGCCCGTAACAAAAGGCACGTTCATCAGTGACCTGTCTTCCTTGCGTACGGTACCCTTGAAAAGCTCAGAGGAATCAAGGAAGTCATAAAGGATCCTGGCCTTTTTCTCATTATGCACCTTCATGGCTTCAAGTCCGCCCATGTCCAGGATCCACTTGAATACCTTGCCGCAGATGTAGATTCCGTAGCAGGGAGGCGTATTGTAGAGCGAATCATTGTCCGCATGGGTCTTGAACTTCATCATGGTGGGAGTTCCCGGAAGGACGTCATCCGAGATCAGGTCTTCCCTGACGATCACTACCTGCACTCCGGCAGGACCCACGTTCTTCTGCACTCCTGCGTAGATGAGGCCGTACTTGGTCACGTCCACGGGCTCGGACAGGAAGCAGCTCGACTGGTCTGCCACCAGTATCTTGCCCTTGGTGTTGGGCAGCGTCCGGAACTTGGTGCCGTAGATCGTGTTGTTCTCACAGATGTACACGTAATCCATGTCATCGGTTATCGGCAGGTCCGAGCAGTCCGGTATGTATGAGAAGGTCTCATCGGCGCTGCTGGCCAGCTCTACGGCCTCGCCATAGATCCTGGCCTCCTGATATGCCTTCTTTGCCCACTGTCCGGTCAGGACGTAGCCGGCCTTTTTATTTTTCATCAAATTCATGGGAACGGAAGCAAACAGCAGGCTTGCACCGCCCTGCACGAAGAGGACCTTGTAATTGTCCGGTATGTTCATGAGCTTGCGAAGGTCTGCCTCCGCTTCCTTGATGATTCCGTCATAAACCTTGGACCTGTGGCTCATCTCCATCACGGACATTCCACTGCCCCTGTAGTCGAGCATCTCCTCGGCCGCTTCCTTAAGCACGCTCTCCGGCAGCACTGCCGGTCCTGCAGAAAAATTGTACACTCTTCCCATAACTGATCTCCTCATTTTTAATGAATCGGTATCTCGCCCGATACCACAAACTGGCGATGCCACGGGCACGAAACCTTATGCATTCGCTTTTCCCAAAAATGGCACCGCTTTTTATTGTACCTTTATGTTGCGAAATCGTCAATAATCGCATGAACGGTTCTAATTCTGTATAATCGCATGAACGGTTATGATTCCGCGGTTCTAATTCCGGGACGTAAGGCACCGTAAATAACTTCATAAAGATGCGCAGACTGGATTTTCATGTGCAAGGCGGAGGAAGGAGTCGTAGCGGGCTACGGCGACTGACGACAACGCAGTCACATGGAAATTCAGACAAGCAGATTAGGAAGTTATTTGTTTACAGTGCCTAAGATACATAGCCATCCCATCCCTATTTTCTCAGCGGCAACAGGCTCGTCCTCACGTCGTCCCGCAGGTCCCTGGCGGACAGCAGCTTGGAATTCTCTCCGCGTATGATGAGCTGCACCAGGCCGTCCGACGTGGCCACGGTAATGTCGAGGTTGCGGGCATTTTCCATGGTAAAGCGTGCTATGTACTGATCAGCGGTCTCGGCGGTGCGCGTATACACCACGTGCACTCCCATGTAGTCCATCTTCTCGGTCACGTGACCCCTGACCTTATAAGCGTCAAAGACCACTATTATCTCAATGCCCATTACCGCCCTGTATTCGGACATTATGTCCAGCAGGCGGTACTTGGCCCCGTCCATGTCGTACTCGTCTCCAGTAAGGAGGCTTTTTAACTCATCCCAGGCATATATTACGTTATATCCGTCTACCAGCAGGTACTTAGGCTTGGTTGCGGCCTGCCTTGGTACCCTGGGTCCCGAAGCCGCGGAATCGGCAGTGATCACGCGCTTTTGATGGTATACCCGCTTGGTCGCGCCCTTCCTGGCCACCGCATTGGCGTGTGTGGTCTTCCTGAGTATCTCGTCTATCTCATCTGTTCCGATCGCATCGAGCCTGGAATGGAGGTTCGTCTTATCTCCACGGCTCTCAACTATGCGTCTTTGCAGCTCGGCCTCCCTTTCGAGCCTTTCCTCCTTGGTCTCGGTCTCGCCGTACAGCAGCTCGTCCTCGCGGCTGGGAATATGCATCCTGGCCTCACATTCGAACCAGGGCACGTACTCTCCCGCTCCGTGCGAAACAAAAACGCTCCCGGATGGATTCGCCATGTCCGCATCGGGATCATAGCCGCTCTTTTGCATTACGCTGAGGGCGTATTCGTCAGAGCACGGCCGGTATCCGGCAAATCCCAGCTCAATGCGTCCCTGTCCGGACGTATATGACACGAGGGTGGCCTGATAATTCATGAGTTCTCTCGCAGGTGCTTCACCCCTGACGGAAGCCGTCCGTTCATTCTGATCGGCGATCTCCCCTGTACCGCCCATGACGCCGATGTCGTTCAGGGCCCTGCCGAGATTCTCCGCGGGCAGCGTCATGCGAAACTCATAATATGGTTCCAGGAGCAGGCTGCCGGCTTTCATCAGTCCCTGCCTGACCGCGCGTCTGGTGGCTTCACGAAAGTCTCCGCCCTCCGTATGCTTCACGTGGGACCTGCCGCCCGCTATGGTAAAGCGGACGTCCGTAAGTTCGGAGCCGGTAAGCACGCCGACCGGAAGGTCGTTCATGATGGTCGACATGACGTTCTTCTGCCAGTTAATGCCGAGATCATTGACGCTGACGGCAGTTGCCACCTCTATGCCGCTTCCCGGAGGCAACGGTTCGATCAGAAGCTGCACCTCCGCATAGTGTCTGAGGGGTTCGAAATGCCCAAATCCGATCACGGGATCCGATATGGTCTCCTTGTATATGATCTCCCCTCGGTCAAAACGCGGGTGCACGCCAAACCGCTCATCCATCGTGGCGGTCAGTATCTCCAGCTGGAACTCTCCCATCACGGACAGGCTGATCACGTCGCCCTGCGTGTCGATATTCAAAAGCGGATCCTCCGCCGAAAGCTCCTTAAGCCCGGGTACAAAGGTTCTGACCGGTACGTCATCCGGCAGCATCATGCGGTATCTGAGCACGGGCCTGCTGATCATCGCGCGGTCATCCATCTCTTCACCTATGCCCATGCCGGTAAAGGTCCTTTCCGGTCCGAGCAGCGTAACGGCGTCTCCGGCCTCGGCATGTTCGAGCGTTTCATATTTACCGCCGCTGTATCGCCTGATCTGCGTGATCTTCTCTCCTTCGAGCCTCTCATCGGGCAGCGGGTCCCTGACGCCGATCCTTCCTCCGGTGATCTTGACGAAGCTGAGCTTATGCCCGTCCTCATAGGTAACCTTAAAGACCTTGGCGGAAACGGAAGCTTTATATTTTATTTCCGGCAAAAATCGCGTAATGAGCAGAATAAGGTCTTCGGTTCCTTCATTTCTCAGGGCAGAACCGAATATGACCGGATGAAACTGACCGGAACAAATCAGGTCAGTAACGTCCTCATCGGATATGGAATCATTTTCCAGGAATTTTTC
>CALGGH010000133.1 GCA_937916415.1 uncultured Lachnospiraceae bacterium | reverse complement strand
TCGCTCATAAAATTCCTCCTTAAGGTTTTCTCTCGTCCGGATGAGCAATGGCGTAAGCCTCATACAGATCCGGGCGTCTTTCCTTGGTTCTTTTTAATGATTCCTGATGTCTCCAGGCGTCAACCTTGGCATGGTCTCCGCTGATCAGGATATCGGGAACTCTCATTCCCATCCATTCTTCCGGCCTGGAATATTGCGGGTATTCCAAAAGCCCGTCAGAGAAACTCTCATAATCGGTGCTGGCATCATTGTTCAGCACTCCGGGGATGTTGCGCGCTATGGCATCTATCATCACCAGCGCCGGCAGCTCCCCTCCGGTCAGCACGTAGTCGCCTATCGATACGTAATCCGTGACGATGGTCTGAAGGACTCTCTCATCGATCCCTTCATAGTGGCCGCACAGAAAGATCAGATGATCCTCCCCGGCCAGTTCGACAGCCATCTGCTGACTAAACGTCTCTCCCTGGGGAGTGACGTATATCACCCTTGCGTGGGACTCGTCCCCGACTATCGAGCGATAGCAGTCATATATGGGCTGTGCCTGCATCAGCATTCCGGCTCCGCCGCCATAGGTGTAATCATCCACCCGGCCATGTTTGTTGGTTGTGTAGTCGCGAATGTTTACGCTTTCGATGCTGATCAGTCCCCTGTCGGCAGCCCGTGAGAGTATCGATACTCCCGCCGTGCCATCTATCATCTCCGGAAACAGGGTCATGACGGTAAATCTCGTCATATCAGTCCCTCCAGCAGGTGTATCCTGATGAATCCGGATTCTACGTCCACTTCCAGGACGCAGTCCTTGATGGCGGGTATGAGGAGTTCCGAATCTCCCCTGTCTATCACGTATACGTCATTGGCTCCGGTTGCCATCACGTCCTTGATGCGGCCCAATTCCTCGCCCTCATCGGTAATGCATCTAAGTCCCATCAGATCTGACACGTAGTACTCGTTTTTTTCAAGCCTTACGGCATGAGACCTGTCCACCATCAACGGTGTCTTGATCAAAAAACCTATGTCGTTAATGTCGTCGTATTCTTCAAATCCGAGAATCACGAACTGCTTAAAGAACTTGACGCTCCTTACGTGCAGCTGCACGTCTCCTGACGGAACCCTTGCGGTTACCTCTTTTAGCTTCCTGAACCGGCGGACGTCATCCGTGGTCGGAAAAACCTTGACCTCGCCTTTCAGTCCATGCGTCGAAGTGATGACTCCTACCTGAAATTCCTCTGTCATTCAACTATTTCCACGTCTACCCTTCTATTGTCGAAGGTAGACGCCGCCTTAACAACGGAACGGATGGCCTTGGCTATCCTCCCCTGCTTGCCTATGACCTTGCCCATGTCGGACTCAGCCACGTGAAGCTTTACCACCAGGTTCTTGCCGGATTCCTCTTCGGTGACTACCACGTCTTCGGGATGCTCGACCAGATACTTGGCGATAACTTCTACCAATTCTTTCATATTCATTACCTCACATTCTTCGACAATGATTAATCTGACTTGTCTTACGAGATAATGCCGGCTACTTTGAAGAGCTTGGAAACCACGTCAGTGGGCTGTGCGCCATTGGCAAGCCACTTCCTGGCCTCTTCCTCATTCACCTTAAAGGTGGAAGGATCGGTGTTGGGATTGTAGGAACCGATCTCTGCGATGCATCTTCCGTCCCTGGGAGATCTGGAGTCTGCAACCACTATGCGATAGTAAGGCTCCTTCTTCTTGCCCATTCTTCTTAATCTGATCTTCACTGCCATAAATTTACCTCCATAAAATGTCTCTATTGATAAAAGCCACGCCGTGATCACTCTCACGGTTCGAGCTCATTATCCATGTTAATAATGGTGAAGGCGGCGTTACTTCAAAAGCCAAGCCCGCCAAAGCCTCCGGGCATTTTAAATCCGCCCCTTTTGCCCAGGCCGCCGCCCATCTGCTTCATGACCTTCTGCGACTGCTCGAACTGCTTGATGAACCTGTTCACCTCGCTGACGTCCAGTCCGCAGCCCTTGGCTATCCTGTGCTTGCGGCTGGGATTTAACAGCTTGGGATCCCTGCGCTCCGCCGGCGTCATCGACAGCACTATCGCCTCCATGTGCGCCATCTGTTTCTCATTGGCGGCGGATTCGAGGTCAACGCCCTTCATCTGATTGCCAAGGCCCAGCATGCCGATTATCGATGACAGGCCTCCCATGTTGCGCATCTGTTTCATGCTCTCGAGGTAATCGTTGAAGTCGAACTTGCCCTTCTTCATGCGGTCGGCCATCTTTTTGCCCGATTCCTCGTCGATGTCGAGATTCTCGGCCGCCTTGTCGATCAGCGTCAGCACGTCGCCCATGCCGAGTATCCTGCCGGCCATCCTGTCCGGGTAAAAGGGCTCTAAGTCCGATAGCTTCTCGCCCATGCCCACGTACAGTATGGGCTTGCCGGTGACCGCCCTGATGGACAGCGCAGCGCCGCCCCTCGTATCGGAATCGCTTTTGGAGAGGATCACTCCGTCGATGCCGATCTCTTTTTCAAATTCGCCCGCAACGTTGACCGCATCCTGACCGGTCATCGCGTCCACGACCAAAAGAGTCTGATGAACGGTAACGGTGCTCTTAACGTTCTTGAGCTCGTTCATCATGTCTTCATCTACGTGCAGGCGTCCCGCGGTATCGATGATCAGGACGTTGTATCCCTCGGCAGTGGCCTTATCGAATGCTGCTTTGGCTATGTTAACGGGGTTTTCCTTATCTCCCATTGAGAAACAGTCAACGCCCTGTTTTTCGGCATTTACTTCCAGCTGCTTGATGGCCGCGGGCCTGTAAGTATCGCAGGCCGCAAGAAGGATCTTCTTGCCCTTGTTCTTCATCTTGCCGGCCAGCTTGGCAGCCGTCGTGGTCTTGCCGGCGCCCTGCAGTCCGCACATCATGATGACCGTCAGGCTTTTGCCGGGCTGATACTGGATCTCCGTGATCTCGGAGCCCATGAGTTCAACCATCTGATCGCGAACGATCTTGACGACCATCTGGGCCGGGTTTAATCCATTCAGGACGTCCTCGCCAATGGCCTTTTCCTCTACGGACCTGGTGAACTGCTTGACGACCTTAAAGTTAACGTCCGCCTCAAGCAGGGCCATGCGCACTTCCCTGAGTGCAGCCTTTACGTCTTCTTCGGACAGCCTGCCCTTGCCCTTAAGGTTCTTAAATACGTTCTGAAGTTTATCGGAAAGGCTCTCAAATGCCATGTATTTGTTATCCCAAATCGTTTTGTCGTCCTAAACGGCATCAGATGAAGTCAGCCACGTAAAAAGACATGTCATTACAACAGGTCAACGACCTCATCACACAGCGTCACGGCCTCGGCACGTTCCTCGGCAAAACCGTATTCCTCGCTGTCCATCACGGCAAGCAGATGCTTGATCTGATCCACTCTCTGCCTGATCTCGCCAAAACGCTTCATCAGTCCCAGCTTGCTCTCATATTCCTCGAGGATTACGTCGGTCCGTTTCATCAGGTCGTGAACCGCCTGCCTGGAAACGTTCATCTGATCGGCTATCTCAGACTGGGACAGGTTGTCATCTACGACGGCTTCATAGACCTGCTTTTGATGCTCGGTCAGCAATTCGCCATAAAAATCATATAATATTCCCTGTCTGACTATCTTTTCCATATGCAAACGTCCATCAAAACGCTTATCAAATCATCCCGGCGTCATTCGGCGTAAAGCAAAACTGTTTGACGAGCACGCAAAGTACATAGTACTACGAACAAAAAACCCTGTCAAGCATTTTTTCTTGGCAGGGTTGATGTCATTTTTTTTTGGCAGGGTTGATGTCTTTTGATCAGGTTTTTCGGTTCAGACGGAGCCGATCTCCAGGTATCCGATCAGCTTTTTGGTATCGTATTCGTTCATGACTGGCACGTTAGGATCATAGAACTTGCCGTCAAAGGCTACCAGATAGTGTGAATAGCGGCCCATCTTTTCCATCAGGATCGCGCACTTGGGCAGTTCGCACTCGCGGCCGAGCGTATAGATCAGCGTGTTGGAGTGAGGAATGCCCAGATAATCCAGTGCCGTGATCATCTTGGCCATGTTGGCCTGCCATTCGCGGCAATGCATCAGGTCGCAGGCTTCATCCAGGGAAATTCCGGCGATCATGGCCACTGCTGCCTGACCGCAGAGTCCGTCCCAGGGCTGCGTCACCAGGTCGATGTGATCAACGCGGCGGATCGGATTAGCCTCCCAATACGGAGAATCGGAAATGTCTAAGTTGTTTCCTACGATCTGCAGCGAGATCGTATATTCCTTGCCGGTCTCAACCTTGCTCATGACGTCATCGGTCACGGGAATGTCATAGTAGCCCTGTCCCTTAGACTCCATGTTGGCGGTAAAGCAGATGTCGTCGAAGCAGACCCTGACGGGTGCCTTGCCGACAACCTCGCATACCTCCCATACGTTGAAGGGCACCGGAATCGTGTTCTCCGTATCCCTAAACTCCACCTTGCTCTTAAATTCGTATTTCATTTTTATATACCCCCTTTTGATTTTTTATGGGAATGAATTATTGATATCCTTAAATGCGTCGTATCCAGTACAACACACGGTCAAAGACTCAAGGCTGGTATTTTTCCGGCAGGATGAGCATGTCGCCCAGCTTGCGGTCCCACTCGGGCGGAGTGAACTCCAGGAAGCCCGCCCAGGTAAAGAACGTGATCTCACCAAAGTAAACCCGACCGTCCATACAATAGAAATCAACCCTCGTATACGGAATCCCCTTGGATAGCTTTTCAGCATACTCCACCATTTCGTCAAGCTGATCCGGAAGAGATACCGGCTTGGCTGAATTCTTATAGAAAGCATACCACGGCATGTGATTGCCCTCAGGGTCAAAGCTGTCATTGGTACGGTTTTCAAAAGCCGAATGAGCGATGCCCGTGCATACGGTCGTAAAGCTAAGCTTCCCGTTCATGCAAGTCAGCTTGTATTCGACGGAATCAGGCTTTCCCAATGAATCTACGTACTTTTCCGCTATGATGCGGGGCGTGACGTTTTTGTACGGCCACTCCCTGTCACCCCAGTAATAATTTCGCTTCATGGCCTTGTCAAACTTGCGCCTGGCCTTGTCCCGGTCAAAGGTGGCCTTGTCCTTGCAGATCATGAAACCGCCGCTGTCATGGGTGGTCTTTAAGATGAACTGGTCAGGAAGCGCGTCAAAGTCTATCTCGTCAAAGCTGTTCCATGCGCCATAAAGCGGGATAACGTGCTCCGGTCCAATCTCCCGGGCAACGATCTGCTTGACCTCATATTTGTCCACGTACCTGCTGTATTCCGGATTCTGGTTGTAGACCTTCAGCCACTGCATTTTTTCGCAGAAGGTCTGGGGGTCGTCAAGGTTTAACTCCCCTCCCATCCGGTATTTCCACATCTTTTTTAAATACTTCTCATCGGACATGCCACGATAAAACCCGTGTGCCGATAGAAAATACATGCGCGTGGCAGGCGAGGTGATCAGTTCCTTCAAGAATTGGAGCTTGCTCATTTACTCTTAATCTCCGTTAATGCTTTTCACAAGCATAACCATGTGATGCACTCCATCCATGTTCAGTCCAAAAACCGGATGTTTAAGTCAACGTCTCCGTCTATCCCGTCAACCCTGCCCTTTTCGGTGTATTGCCAATAGTCCATCTCATAGGGCCAGTATGGCTGATCATCATAATAAGCGAACCATTTGGGATAATCCTCGAGATCCGCTATGTCAAGCATTATCAGGAAGCTTTTCATGTTGCCGTAAATCAGGGTATCGTACTCGGCTTTTTTGATGCGTTCCAAAAATGCCACCGTATATCTGGTCCTTTCGGCGTTGGACAGGGCGTTGCCCCTGCCGTCATCCCCGCCGACCAGTTCTATGTCTATGGCAACCGGTCCGTCGACGTCATAGTCCTGCAGCTTCTCTATGACGTATTCCGCTTCCTCTACGGCCTCATCCTCGGATATGGCCTGTGAAAGGAAATACACGCCTACCTTGAGGCCGTTTCTGGTGGCGCCCTTCATGTTGTATTCAAAGGTGTCATCCGGCATGATGTCTCCCTTTGAATAACCCCGGTAGCCCAGCCTCATGATGACTCCGTCTATGCCGTCGGAGGCCACGCCGTCCCAGTCTATCCTGCCCTGAAATTTGGATACGTCGATCCAGGTCTCGGTCGACACGTCGGATGAAACGTATGACATGCGTCCATTATCCATGCGATTAAAAAGCGACAGGTCATAGGTGTTATGCCTTAGGTCATTTGCTATGGGGACAAATAAGTATTCTCCCTCGTAGTAAAGGATCAGGTCATCCGGATAAAAGGGCATCATTGCCTTGATGACGGAGTCAGTGTCGGTCAGGTTGTACTTGAGTTCATTAAGTGCCGAATCCCGGCCCTCGTTGTATGCCGAAGCGTACAGCTCTTCGCGAATTCCCTCCGTGCGTGCGGCGAGCTCGGATGCCTTGACGTAAGGATCCGACGGATCCTCATATACGTCCAGCCTGGCCTGCAGCTCGGCAGCGGTATCCTGAAGCAGGTGAAACCTGATCAGAAAAAGCATCGCAAAGATGATGGCCGTAAGCGCTATCAGGCAGAGCAGGATCTCCAGTACGTACGTGGCATTGCCCCTGCGTCTGCTGCGCGATTTATTATCACTCATTAAATAAGAGTCCTCACAAGTTTTGGTTTGAAGCCGCTTTCTTCGAGCGCATGCATGATGCGTTCCTTATGCTCGGTACCGTATGCCTCCAGAGTGATCCTGAGTTCCACGGCGGCATTGCGGTTGATCGACACGAACTGGTTGTGCTCGAGCTTGATGACGTTGCCGTTCTGCCTGGCAATGACGTCAGATACCCTGACCAGCTCGCCCGGCCTGTCAGGCAGCAGCACGGAAACGGTAAATATCCTGTCCCTCAGGATGAGTCCCTGCTGAACCACGCTGGACATCGTGATCACGTCCATGTTTCCGCCGCTTAGGATCGACACGACCTTTTTGTCCCTGCAGTCGAGTTTCTTGAGTGCGGCCACGGTCAGCAGGCCTGAGTTCTCGACGATCATCTTGTGATTCTCGACCATGTCCAGGAATGACACTACGAGATCCTCATCCTCTACGGTGATTATATCATCTATGTTCTTTTGAATGTAGGGAAAAATCTTTTCGCCCGGTGTCTTGACCGCCGTGCCGTCGGCAATGGTATTGACGTGATCAAGCGTCGTGACCTTTTTGTTGCGGATCGAGGCCTGCATGCAGGCCGCTCCGGCCGGTTCCACGCCTATAACGCGCATCTTGGGATTCAGGAGCCTGGCCAGCGTTGACACGCCGCATGCCAGTCCGCCTCCGCCGATCGGGACTAATATTATGTCAACCAAAGGAAGTTCCTTGATGATCTCCATGGCTATGGTTCCCTGACCGGTGGCAACTGCCGGATCATCGAAGGGATGCACGAAGGTATATCCCTTTTCCTCGGCCAGTTCATAGGCCCTGGCACAGGCATCATCATAGACGTCTCCGTACAGCACGACCTCAGCGCCGTACCCCTTGGTCCTGTTGACCTTGATGAGCGGCGTCGTCGTGGGCATGACTATGGTCGCGTGCACGCCGTACTTCTGTGCCGCATATGCCACGCCCTGGGCATGATTGCCGGCGGAAGCCGTGATCAGTCCCTTAGCCTTGTCCTCATCGCTCAGGGTGGATATCTTATAATACGCGCCGCGGAGCTTGTACGCGCCGGTATACTGCATGTTCTCCGGCTTGAGGTATATCCTGCCGCCGGTCTGCGTGCTTAGGTATTCGCTGTATACGAGCTTGGTCTCGTCAGCCACCTTCTTAACGGTCTCGTATGCCTCCTCAAAGGCAGCGAGCGTCAGAAACTCATTCGTCCCCATCTTCTCCTCCCTCAAACATTGCGGAAGAAAATGCCTGCGGATCAAACTTCAGCAAGTCTTCCTTGGTCTCGCCCACGCCTACGTACTTGACGGGGACGTTCAGTTCCCCGGCTATCGCGACCGCTATTCCGCCCTTGCTGGTACCGTCCATCTTGGTCAGGACTATGCCGGTCAGGTCGCTCACTTCGGAGAAATCCCTGGCCTGGCTAAGGGCATTCTGACCTGTCGTGGCATCGAGCACGATCAGGTTCTCCCTGCGGTACTCGGGAAGCTCTCGCGTGATGACGCGGTCTATCTTGTCCAGCTCGTTCATCAGGTTCTTTTTATTATTCAGCCTGCCGGCCGTATCGCAGATCAGTACGTCCGCATGCCTGGCCCTGGCGGCGTGAAGTGCGTCAAAAATGACTGACGCGGGATCGCTCCCCTCCTGTCCGCTTATGACCTCGCATCCGGCCCTCTCGCCCCACATGATGAGCTGCTCGGTGGCAGCGGCACGGAAAGTGTCAGCAGCGGCCAGAATCACCTTCTTGCCCTCGTCACGGAGCCTGGCGGCCAGCTTGCCGCAAAAAGTGGTCTTGCCCACGCCGTTTACTCCCGTAACGAGCACGACGCTCGGCCCGTTCTCATAGTCGTAGGCATGCTCATCGACTTTCATCTTGGATGCAATGAGCCTCGCGAGGGCGCTCCGGCAGTCATCGGTCGACCTGATCCTTTCGTCCTTGACCATGTCCCTCAGCTCAGCCAGCACTTCCTCAGCCGCATGCACGCCTAAGTCTGCCATGATCAGCTGTTCCTCGAGATCGTCAAAAAAATCCTCGGTCAGGTCATCGTATGCCCCGAACACGGTGTCGATGCCGTATACGATGTTTTTGCGCGTCTTGGTCAGGCCCTTTTTGAGACGCGTCCACATGCTCTCAGATTCTGAGTTCTGTTCAGTCTCCGCTGATTCCGCGGACTGCTCCGTGGTCTCTTCATAGGACTGCTCCGC
The DNA here is from genome assembly GCA_937916415.1 of uncultured Lachnospiraceae bacterium. GTDB lineage: Bacteria > Bacillota > Clostridia > Lachnospirales > Lachnospiraceae > XBB2008. The sequence goes on along the minus strand of CALGGH010000133.1, from coordinate 5,524 downwards.
GGTCTCTTGGACGGTCTGTTCCTGCTCTTCGTTATTTTTTTTCTTCCAGCTCCACATCAGTTTTCCAGATCCTTGTCTATCAGGTTGACGCTCACCAGCGTCGAGATTCCCTTTTCCTGCATCGTGATCCCATACAGTCTGTCGGCCTTTTCCATGGTTCCCCTTCTGTGGGTTATCACGATGAACTGGGTATTCCTGGTCAGCTTGCGCAGATAATCCGCGAACCTGCCCACGTTGCTCTCATCCAGCGCCGCCTCGATCTCGTCCAGCAGACAGAATGGCGACGGCTTGAGGTTCTGTATGGCAAAAAGCAGGGCTATCGCCGTCAGGGCTTTTTCACCGCCCGACATCTGCATCATGTTGACCAGCTTCTTGCCCGTGGGCTGGGCCGTGATCCTGATGCCTGCCTCGAGGATGTCTTCGTCTTCCATGAGTTCGAGGCTGCCGCTTCCGCCGCCGAACAGTTCCTTGAATACCTTGTCAAACTGCTTGTTGATCTCGGCAAACTTCTCGGTAAACTGCTCGCGCATCTGCACGTCAAGCTCCTCGATTATGCCCTTTAGCATCTCCTCGGCTTCGACTATGTCGTCATGCTGGGTCTTCATGTCGGTATACCTGGCCGACACGTCCCTGTATTCTTCTATGGCGTTGACGTTTACGTCGCCGAGCTTACGCAGGTCGTCCTTGAGTCCGGAGATCTCACTTTTCATGGCACGCAGGTCGGTCATGTTCTCGTCCCTGAGCTCGGCTGCGTCGGAAAGGGTGATCTCATACTCATCCCACATGTAATTGATCTTGCTCTCGATCTGGCCTTCCAGCCTTTCCTTTTGCGAACCCAGGCGGAATACTTCCTTGTCGAGGCCGTTCATCCTGTCGTTAAGCTCCTCGCGCCTGCTGAAGAAGTCCTTTTGCCTGGACGTCAGTTCCTCTCGCTTTCCCTGGGCTTCCTTGAGCCTGGCATTGGCTTCGGTCTGAGCCTCGTATGACGCGTCGATGGTCTTTTGCAGCTCGATGATGCTGTTTTTCTTGAATTCTATGTCTTCTGCCGTGGTGCTCTCGGTAGATTCCACTTCCTCCAGTTCACCCTTAAGTCTCTCAAGCTCCGCATCTACCCTGTCGACGTCGGCCTGTACGTAAGTGGTGGACTGCCTTATCTTTTCCACCTCTATCTCGGCATTGCCGGCCTCGCCCAGCTTTTCGGTTTCAACGGTGCGCAGCTCATCAAGCTTGACCTTCAGCTCATCAATGAGTTCGTTTGCCTTGGCCTCGTTTGCCTCCGCATCCGACAGCTGTTTCCTGGTGTCTTCCTTTTGAGCGGCAACGTCACGTATCTGATTCTCCAGATCCTGGCGTGACAGGTTCAGCTCCTCAAAGTTAAGCTTAGCCTCGCCCTGTCTCTCACGGGCGGCAGACACGTTCAGCCTGGCCGTGTTCTGCTCGATGGTCTTATTCTGTATCTCGGTCCTGATGGTCTCTATGCGGGACCTCAGGTCGTTACGTTCGCCCTTCTTGTCCTCGATGTCCTGCTCGGCCTTCGACACGGCTTCCTTCAGCTCATTCAGGTGCTTGCGCATGGCTTCTATCTCGCGCCTGCGGCTGAGCAGGTTAGAGGTATTCTTGAAGGCGCCTCCGGTGATGGCTCCGCCCGGCGTCAGGTACTCGCCCTCGAGCGTGACCATCCTGATCCTGTATTTGTACTTGCGGGCGATCCTGCCCGCATTTTCGATGTTGTCAACCACCAGGATGCGGCCGAGCAGGTACCTGGCCACGTCACGGTATTTCCTGTCAATGTGAACCAGGCTGTCCGCCAGGCCTATCGCGCCTTTCTCGTTCAATGCATCAGCATGCTTGAACTCTTCGGGATCGGTTATCGTGGTCAGCGGCAGGAACGTGACGCGTCCGGCCTTATGCTGCTTCAGATAGGCGATCATGCGCTTGGCGCAGTCGTCATCCTCGGTGACTATGTTCTGAACGTTGCCGCCAAGGGCAGTCTCTATGGCCGTCTCGTATTCCCTGTCCGTGGACAGGATGTCCGCTACCACGCCGATAAGGCCCTTTTCGGAGGATTTCTGTTCCATGACGGCCCTGATCGCGCCGCCGTAACCTTCGTATCGCTCGGCTATGCCGATCATCGCATCCAGCCTTGATTTTTCCTGCTGATACTCGGCACGCGCTCCCTGGAGCTTTTTGTCCAGGCTGCCCATGTCCTCACGGATGGACACGAGATCCTGCTCCGCCTTTTTCTGTTCGGCATTCTTGTCGGCGATCTCCTGCGTGATCCTGTCGAACTCAGCTTCCAATGACACTATCTCCTCGTTGGACCTCATGTCATCGGATTCATATTTAAGCAGCCTGGCATTGACGTCAGCCTTCTGGATGTTGATGCTCTCCAGCAGCGCGTCGAACTTGCCCAGACTGGACTTGATGTTCGCCTTCAGGTCAAGTGATTCAATGATCAGCCGCTTGTTTTCCTCGATCCTGTCGTTTAAGTCAGTGATCTCCTCCTGAACCCCGGTCAGCTCGGCATTGGCCTGATCCCTCTTTTCGGACAGGGATTTGAGGTTTTCGTCGATCCTGGCCTTGTTCTCGAGGAACTTGTCCTTTTCGGCCTGTTTTTCCTTAATGCCCGCGGTGATGTCCGCAACCCTTTTCTTTAGGTGCTCTTCGTTGCCCTCCGCGCTGGCGATCTGCTCCTTAAAAAGGTTTATCTGTCCCTCCAGCTTGGCACGCGTGAGTCCGCTGTCATTAAGCGTGGTCCTGGAATTCTCAATCGTAGCTTCCAGCTCGGTGATGGTCTCCGCGATCTTGTCATACTCGATCCTGGCATTCTCAAACTGCGCGGTTATCGCGGTCAGTTCCTTCGAAGCATTTTCCAGCTTTTCCGTGGTGGTCTGCAGCTCGTCATTTACGGATTTGTTTTCGAGCAGGAAAACGTTTACGTCCAGGTTTTTGAGAGACTCCCTTTTACGCAGGTAAATGCGCGCCTTCTCCGCCTGCTTCTCAAGCGGGGCGCGCCTCATCTCCAGTTCGGACAATATGTCGTTTACGCGCGTAAGGTTAAGCTTTTCGTCCTCAAGCTTTTTCTGGGTCTGGGCCTTGCGCCTTTTGAACTTGACTATGCCGGCTGCCTCATCAAAAAGCTCACGCCTGTCTTCGGGCTTGCCCGACAGTATCCTGTCTATCTGGCCCTGGCCAATGATGGAATAGCCTTCCTTGCCTATGCCGGTGTCGTAAAATAGTTCCGACACGTCCTTAAGGCGGCATACGGTGCAGTTGATCATGTACTCGCTCTCGCCTGACCTGTACAGGCGGCGGGACACGGTCACCTCGTCATAATCAATCGCAAGCGCGTGGTCGGAATTATCCAGAGTAATGGCCACGTAAGCAGAGCTCAGGGGCTTGCGCAGTTCCGAACCCGAAAAGATCACGCCCCATGTCGGCGAGCTGCTCGACGAGCTGTTGTGGAAGTCCACTGAGCTGATCGGCAAGCCCGTTCATCTGATGAACAAAGAGGACAAACAGCGCGCCATCCGTTATCTCAACTCGAAGGGCGCTCTTTTGATCACCAAGTCGGGCGATAAGATCGCCAAGTATTTCGGCATTTCAAAGTTCACGCTATATTCGTATATCGACACCAAGGAGGAAGAAAACCATGATTGATTTTACCGTCAACAAAGAAGGACTGCGGCACAATATCGAAAAGGCGAGGGAGAATCACATCATCATCCCCACCATCAAACAAATGAGAGATCCCGAGCTGATCCCCGATCAGATCAAGGAGAAGCTCAAAACCACGGGCCTGTGGGACGTCGATCCCGTTAACCTGTTCCGTATCAGCTGGAAGAATGAGCCGAAAGAGAGCGGCGGTCTGTACCGTGAGGTACCGAATTATATCGAGCTGCCCTCAGCCCTCACCGGCGTGAAGGCGCGGATCTTCGCGATGGTCGGCAAGTGGTTCCCGACCGGCTGTCATAAGGTGGGCGCGTCGTTCGGATGCTTAGCCCCCCGCCTCGTGACAGGTCAGTTCGACGCCACCCGTCATAAGGCTGTCTGGCCGTCTACCGGCAACTACTGCCGCGGCGGCGCGTTCAACTCCAAGCTCTTGTCCTGTGACAGTATCGCCATCCTTCCCGCCGAGATGAGCCGCGAGCGTTTCGAATGGCTCTCTAAGATTGCGGGCGAGGTCATCGCGACCCCCGGCTGTGAATCTAACGTCAAAGAGATCTTCGATAAAACATGGGAGCTCAAACAACGACCCGACGTCATGATTTTCAACCAGTTTGAAGAGATGGGCAACCCGCTGTGGCATTACAACGTTACCGGCTACGCGCTCGCCGATACCTTTGAAGCGATCAAGGGCGAGCATGACCGTTTCGCGGGCGCGTGCTTCACCTCCGGTTCCGCGGGAACCATGAGCGCGGGCGATTATCTCAAAGAAAAGTACCCGAACCTCAAGCTCGGCGTAGGCGAAGCCTTACAGTGCTCTACGATCCTCGATAACGGCTTCGGCGGTCATCGTATCGAGGGCATCGGCGACAAGCACATCCCGTGGATCCATAATGTGAAAAACACCGACATGGCGATCGCCATCGACGATGAGGACAGTCAGAGATTGCTCCGACTGTTCAACACCGAACCCGGTAAGAAGTATCTGACCGATACCCTCGGTCTGGACAGCGATTTCGTCGAGACCCTCTCCTACCTCGGTATCAGCGGTATCGCGAACATCCTGTGCTGTATCAAGATGGCAAAGTATTATGAGCTGACCGAGCATGATGTGCTGGGCACCGTTCTGACCGACTCCGCTGTGATGTATCAGAGCCGTATCGACGAGCTGAACGACATGTACGGCGACTATTCTCAGCAGGCGGCTGAGCTCGACCACAACCTGCACATGCTCGCCTTGAAAGACGACAACCTGCTGGAGCTGACCTATAAGGAGCGCAAGCGTATCCATAATCTGAAATACTACACCTGGGTCGAACAGCAGGGCAAAACCGCCGAGGAGCTGAACGCTCTGTGGTACGACACCGAGGGCACCTGGGACGCTGTGCACAAGCAGGCAGAGCAGCTCGACGAGTACATCGAAGCCTTCAATAAAGAAGTGGGATTAATGTAAGGAGAAGAATATGAGCAAAACAGCTGAATTTGCCGCTCTTCTACGCGGTCTTGATATACAGAACATGTACGAAAACGACTTCTTCCTGACATGGGACAAGTCGGATGACGAGATCGCAGCCGTCTTTGCGGTAGCCGACGCGCTGCGCGATCTCAGAGAAAGAAATATCTCCACCAAGATCTTTGACTCGGGTCTCGGGATCTCAAACTTCCGCGATAACTCCACCCGCACCCGCTTTTCCTTTGCCTCCGCATGCAACCTGCTGGGGCTGGAGGTGCAGGATCTCGATGAGGGCAAGAGCCAGATCGCCCACGGCGAGACCGTCCGCGAGACCGCGAACATGATCTCGTTCATGGCGGACGTCGTCGGCATCCGTGACGATATGTATATCGGCAAGGGTCATGC
>CALGGH010000132.1 GCA_937916415.1 uncultured Lachnospiraceae bacterium | reverse complement strand
GGATTTGGATTCTGGGTCGTTGAAAAGATCTCCGGCAGTCACGTCACGGTCATCGGCCATGACAGGATACCTAAGGACGTGCCGGTCCTGTACATCGGCAATCACAGAAGCTTCTATGACATCATTTACTGCTTCAACCGTTCGGCCGGACCCATGGGCTTTCTCTCCAAAAAGGAGATGAAGAAGGTCCCGATCCTCAGCTGGTGGATGACGATGCTCACATGCGAGTTCCTGGACCGGAATGACATCAAGCAGGGCCTTAAGACTATCCTTAAGTGCATAGATAACGTAAAAGCCGGATTCTCGGTCATGATATTCCCCGAAGGGACCAGGAACCGCGAGGAAGGCACGATGATGGAATTCCATGAGGGCAGCTTCAAGGTAGCCACCAAGTCGGGATGTCCGATCGTGCCGGTGACGATCACTCATACGGCGCAGGTCCTGGAGGATCATTTCCCCTGGATCAGGAAGGCAGACGTGACCATAGAATACGGAGATCCCATCTATCCCGACAAGCTCGATCCCGAGGACAGGAAGCACGTCGGCGCATACACGCGCGGGATCATGCTGGAAACCCTGCAGAGGATCAACTGAAATACGCCGTGCGCAGTCGGACAGGTCCGACATGGGGATTAATATGATAATAAGAAACGTAAGGATCATCGATCCGGCATCAAAAACCGACATGATCGGCAACATCCGCATTGAAGGGAAAAAGATATCCCGGATTGAGCCTGCTCCGAAGGAAACGTCTGCACAAAAGCAGGACGAGGCGGTCGGGGGACTCACGGAGGATGCGGCCGGTGAAGAAATAGACGGAACCGGACTGATCGCGGTGCCGGGACTCGTGGACGCGCACGTGCATTTTCGCGAGCCCGGATTTGAGTACAAGGAAGACATTGATACCGGCGCGGCAGCCGCGGCAGCAGGCGGATTCACGAGCGTGGTCATGATGGCCAACACCAGGCCCGCCATAGACAATCCCGACGTCCTCAGGATGGTGCTTGACAGGGCCGCGTTACAACCCATACACGTATACTCCTGCGCAGACGTGACGGAGGGACTCTCAGGCCGCAGGCTGACCGACATGGAGACACTGCGTTCCGCCGGAGCGGTCGGTTTCACCGATGACGGCATACCGCTGCTGGATGCCGGACTGGTCAGTCGGGCCATGGAAACCGCGGCCCGACTGAACGTACCCTTAAGCTTCCATGAGGAGGATCCCGCGTTCATCGCAAACAATGGCGTAAATGCAGGCAAGGCATCGGCATATTATGGCATCCAGGGCTCTCCGCGGGAGGCTGAGATATCTCTCATAAGGAGGGACTTAAGGATAGCCGGCTCGCTGGCGGAGCAAGGCCCGGACAGTTGTCCCGACATAGTCATTCAGCACATTTCCACGGCAGAGGGAGTTGAAATGGTCAGACAGGCCAGACGCGTCAATCCGCGCGTGCATGCCGAGGCTACGCCTCACCATTTTTCGCTGACCGAGGAGGCCGTGATCAGTCATGGCACCATGGCCAAGATGAATCCTCCGCTCAGGACTGAAGACGATCGCCGGGCCATCATGGAGGGACTGCGAGATGGTACCATCGAGATGATCGCCACGGATCATGCGCCGCATTCCGCTGAGGAAAAGGCGAAGTCTGTCACGGATGCGCCCAGCGGCATCATAGGATTGGAGACGTCTCTCGCGCTGGGCATCACGAACCTGGTGGGGCCCGGCTGCCTGACGTTAATGGAACTGATCGAAAGGATGACGGTCGGTCCCGCCACGGTGTATGGACTGAATGCCGGGGAACTGAAGGCCGGAGGGCCTGCGGACGTCACGCTGATCGATCCTGATGAGGAATGGGTGGTGCCGGATAAGTTTGCATCCAAATCCGCCAACACGCCCTTTATCGGAGATGAGCTGACCGGACGTGTGGTCATGACGATCTGCGACGGCAGGATCGTACATAAAAAATAAATCATCTTGCTGACGTTTCGGATCGCGCAGAATTCGTCCTGCCGTTTGAGAATAATAGTTTACGGAAAATTGATCATGAAAAAGAAAACGATCGCGACAGTTAAGTCACAAAATGAAATTGCTCCGGGCATATACGACCTGTGGCTGGATACGGAGCTTGCACGTGACGCTCATGCGGGACAGTTCGTGGGAGTCTGCCCGCGGGACAGGTCCAAGCTGCTTCCGCGCCCGATCAGCATATGAGATGTCATGACGGACACGGCAGCAGAAATCCGCCTTGTCTACCGCGTGACGGGTCCTGACACGGGTACCGCAGACATATCGGGACTCAGGGCCGGGGATGACGTAGAACTGATAGGAGTCCTGGGCAACGGATACGACGTGCCATATATAGCGGCGCATTATGTCCGACCGGTGCTGATGGGAGGAGGCATAGGCATTCCGCCCATGCTGGAGCTTGCACGTGAACTTACTTCCGCTTATGCCGGAAGCGGATCAGGAGGATCACCCACGGTCATCCTCGGATACCGCGATGACGAGACTTTTTTGCGGAAGGACTTTGAGAGTGCAGCCATGCAGGGCAGCCTGTTTCTGGCCACTGAGGACGGATCCGTCGGAACCCGCGGCAACGTCCTGGACGTGATGAGGGAGCAGGACGTAAGCTGTGACGTGATGCTGGCCTGCGGCCCCATGCCGATGCTCAGGGCGATAGCCGCGTACGCGGAGGAACGTGGCGTGCCCGCATTCGTTTCGCTCGAGGAGCGCATGGCCTGCGGCGTGGGAGCATGCCTTGGATGCGTGGTCAGGACCGGGGAGACCGATCCGCATTCTCACGTCAAAAATGCGAGAATATGCACTGAGGGTCCGGTATTTCGAACCACGGACGTTGAAATATTGAAAGCCTGATTAATTCAAGCTTTCCATACCGACGTTTACGTCACACAATCATGATCGGAGCATGCCACATGAATACACAGATCAACATAGCAGGAGTTACGTTCAAAAATCCCGTGACCACGGCATCGGGAACCTTTGGATCCGGAATGGAATATGCGGATTTCGTCGACTTAAACCGGCTCGGCGCGGTTACGACCAAGGGCGTGTCGCTGACGCCATGGGAAGGCAACCCGACGCCCCGCGTGACGGAGGTCTACGGTGGCATGCTCAATGCCATCGGCCTGCAGAATCCCGGCATAGAGGTTTTTTGTGAGCGTGACGTTCCCTTTTTAAAAAAATTCGACACCCGCATCATAGTCAACGTGTGCGGCAAGACGGTTGAAGAGTACGTGGCCGTGGCGGAGAGGCTCATCGACGAACCCGTGGACATGCTGGAGATCAACGTGTCCTGTCCCAACGTCAGGGAAGGTGCGATAGCCTTTGGTCAGGATCCGGGGGCATTGGCAAACGTCACGCGTGAGATAAAGGCGAAGGCCGCGCAGCCCGTCATAATGAAGCTGAGCCCCAACGTCACGGACATAGCGGAAATGGCCAGGGCTGCGGAGTCGGCAGGCGCTGACGGACTGTCCCTGATCAATACCATAACCGGCATGAAGATCGACGTGGAGCGTCAGCGTTTCGTGCTGGCCAACAGGACCGGAGGGATGTCCGGCCCGGCCATTCATCCAATAGCCGTGAGAATGGTCCATCAGGCAGCAAATGCCGTGAACATCCCCATAATCGGCATGGGCGGCGTGGCCGGCGCAGAGGATGCGATAGAACTGATGCTCGCAGGTGCATCCATGGTGGCTGTCGGAGCCATGAATTTCGTCGAACCGGGGACGACCATGCGGGTGATCGACGGGATCGAGGAATACATGCTCAGAAAGGGGATTGAAAACGTCACGGAGCTGATCGGACTGGTAAAATAACGTATTTTTTGGCCTGGTTAAACGATAGACCCTTGCATTGTATTTCTATTAATACAATTTAAATATCAAAATTTGATATAATGCTATATAGGCGCTGTGTTTTGAATGTGACTGAAAACCTAGTGTAGCGTTTCAAGTAAAGAAGTCATTGAAACGCTGCACCAGTTAGCGTCGTGAGAGGAGGGTTACAAAACAGTGAACAAAAAGATTTCCATCATGGACAGCATGAAGATGAAGCTGATCTTCGTGACGGCGGGAGTGTGCATCATACCGCTGCTCATAGCTACGGTGATCAGCTACGTCAACCTCAAGAACGTGGCGCAGGATGACGCCAAGGACCTGAACCTGAGACTGGCGGAGAAGGTATCGCAGGACATAGAGCTTACGATCGATTCCAGCTTCAGGACCATGGTTCAGATGGCAGACACCCCGTCAGTTCGTGACCTTATCGCGGATCCATCCAATGAAGCACTCCTTAACGAGGTCGTTAAGGAACTGCAGACCATGGTTGAGAACGCCGGTGACGGTAATTCCACGGTTGTTACGGGGGCTGACGGCATGAACGTGGCCAGGTCGACCGGCAATTTCGTAGACATTTCCGAGAGAGAGTATTTCAAGCAGGCCATGCAGGGCAATACCTATCTGTCCGAGCTTTCGGTCAGCAAGACCACCGGAGCCCGCATCATAGTGCCTGCGGTTCCGGTTTTTGACGCAGATGGCAAGACTCCCATCGGAGTCCTTACGCGCAACTACGACGTAGACTATCTGCATGATAAGCTTGTTAAAGACTGCGGAGCCGGACAGATCATGTACATCATGGATGGTACCGGACAGGTGATCGCGACCTCAGAGCAGGAGATCACTGCGGAGGATGACGTCAACAGGGCAGACACCGAAGCCTTTGCCGAGGCGGCCAGCATGGAGGAGGGCAGCTTCCTTGAGACGTTTAACGGAGACAGGTACGTTACCTCCTTCGTAAAGGAAGCTCAGACCGGCTGGACCATAGTCGTATCGACTGAGTACGCGCTGATCATGTCAAATGCCGACAAGGCCGTTACCATGCTGATTATCATAGGCATAGTCCTGGCAGTCATGGCGGTCATCATAGCCATCATGTTCGGCAATGCCATCGACAGGCCCATCGACAAGATCGATGAAGCACTTGAACATCTGGCAGAGGGCCGGTTCACCGACATCGAGGTATTCCTTAACCGCAAGGATGAGTTTGGCAACATGGTCCGCAACGTCAATTCGGTCATCGACAAGCTGCGTGACATAGTTGCGAACGTGCGCGTTACGGCCAATGACCTCGAAGAGGACGCTGTAGAGCTGACCGATTCCGCCAGGAAGATTTCTACCAACATGAGCGGCATATCCGAAGCCGTACATGAGATAGCATCCGGAGCCACGCAGCAGGCCGAGGAGATACAGAACGCATCCATCAACTGCCAGGTCATCTCCGACAACGTGGAGAGCGTGACCGCGGATGCCGGCAGCCTGGCCGGTACTGCCGAGATCATGAGCCAGGGCTCCAAATCTTCACAGGACAAGCTGCGTGACCTGCAGCATTCATCGGAACAGATGGCAGGCGCGATAGATCAGATCACCGCGACCATCACGGCTACCGGATCTGCGGTTGACAAGATATCAGGCAAGATCGAGGCCATCGACTCCATAGCATCGCAGACGAGCCTGCTGGCACTTAATGCTTCCATCGAGGCAGCCAGGGCGGGCGAGGCCGGACGAGGATTCGCGGTCGTTGCAGAGGAGATCGGCAAGCTGGCATCCGATTCGGCCAACTCGGCAAACGAGATCAGGATAGAGATGACCAACCTGCTGACTCAGTCACAGGAAGCCGTCAGGGTGGCAGAGGACGTATCCAAGGCCAACAAGGAGCAGTACACTATCATCGAGGACACCGTAGGCGCGATACAAAGTCTCATCGATGGGATCGAGAGCACGGTTTCCGGCGTACAGAACATCAACATGAGTGCCGATGCCTGCGATCAGTCCAAGGAAGTGGTAGTTGACGCGATGAACAACCTGTCAGCGATCTCCGAGGAAAATGCAGCCAGCACGGAGGAGACCTCCGCATCCGTTGCTGAGATAGACAACACCCTGAGCGAGCTTGCGCAGGAGACTTCCGCCCTTAAGGAGCATGCCGACACGCTCATGGCAGAGATGGAATTCTTCCAGGTATAAGGAACAACAGGGAGAATCACTCTTTATATTGCATTGAAGCCCGCCCGGTTTTGTACCGGGCGGCTTTTTATGATAGAATAACAATATGCTAACCCTATATGATAAAATCAATAATGATCAGGTTTACGTCATTGCGGAGATGAGCGCCAATCATGGCGGATCCCTGGACAATGCGCTGGAGATCGTCCGCAGGAGCGCGGAGGCCGGGGCGGACTGCCTCAAGATCCAGACCTATGCCGCGGACAGCCTGACCATTGACTGTGATAATGAGTACTTCCGCATCAAGCACGGCCTTTGGCAGGGATATAAGCTCTATGACCTGTACACGGAGGCAGGCACGCCTTACGAATGGCATGAAGCCATCAGGTCCGAGTGCGAGAAATGCGGCATTGACTTTCTTTCCACGCCCTTTTCCAACAGGGACGCGGATTTTTTGGAGAGCATCGGTTCGGAAGCTTACAAGATAGCCAGCTTTGAACTGGTCGACCTGCCGCTCATTGAATACGTGGCAGCCAAGGGCAAGCCCATGATCATTTCCACGGGCATGGCTTCTCCGGAGGAGATGCAGGATGCCATAGACGCGTGCCATAGCGCAGGAAACGAACGGATAGTGCTGCTCAAGTGCTGCAGCGAGTATCCGGCTCCGTGGGCTGACATGCATCTTGGTAACATTCCTGACATGATGCGCAGGTTTAACCTGCCGATAGGCCTGTCCGATCATAGTGAGGGAAGCCTGGGCGCCGTTGTCGGCGTGTCACTCGGCGCGTGCGTCGTGGAGAAGCACGTATGCCTGCCCGGAGTTGAGAGCGCTGACAGCGGATTTAGCATGCCAATCGATGAATTTGCCGGGATGGTGAAGGACGTGCGCAATGCCAGCCTGATCGCGCGTGGCCCTGATTATTCGCTGACGCCCGGAGAGCAGGCTCAGACGGTATTCAGGCGCAGCATTTTTGCCAAGGCCGACATCGCCAGGGGAGAGCCCTTTACCGAGGATAACGTATGCATCATCCGTCCCGGTGACGGCATGAAACCGAAATATTATAAGTCAATCCTGGGTAAGCCGTCGGATCGTGCATACTTCCGCGGTGAACCGATAATTGGTTCAAACTGATGAATAAACCTGATCGGAGAAAACGTAATGACGTCATTCAGCAATAATGGCAAGCTTAAGCTTCTCATCATAGTGGGTACCAGACCGGAGATCATCCGGCTATCGGAGGTGATCAAAAAGTGCCGCAGGTATTTTGACGTGATCCTGGCTCATACCGGACAGAATTATGACTATAACCTAAACGGCATTTTCTTCAGGGACCTGGACCTGGAAGAGCCTGAGGTCTACATGAACGCGGTGGGTGCGGACCTGGGTGAGACCATGGGCAACATCATAGCATCCTCCTACAAGCTCATGACGGAGATCAAACCTGATGCGGTGCTGGTACTGGGGGATACCAACAGCTGTCTTTCGGTCATCGGAGCTAAGCGGCTGCACATTCCTGTTTTCCATATGGAAGCAGGCAACAGGTGCAAGGATGAGTGCCTGCCGGAGGAAACCAACCGCAGGATCGTTGACGTCATTTCTGACGTCAACATGGCATACTCCGAGCATGCACGCAGGCATCTGGCCGAATGCGGACTGCCGCCTGAGAGGACGTTCGTTACCGGCTCTCCCATGGCTGAAGTATTGCAGAAAAACCTGGATCCCATATTGAAGAGTGACGTGTTGGAGAGGCTTAGCGCTGAGACCGGCGTGAAACTCGAGGCAGGTCGATACATCCTGCTTTCCGCTCACAGGGAGGAGAACGTGGATACGGAGGCTAACTTCAATTCCCTGTTCAATGCCATAAACCGCATGGCAGAAAGGTACGACTGTCCCATCCTGTACTCATGTCATCCCCGCAGCGCGGCCAGGCTGGAGGCGAGGGGATTTAAACTGGATGAGCGGGTGATACGCCATGAGCCCCTGGGCTTTCATGATTACAACAATCTGCAGATGAATGCTTATGCGGTAGTGTCAGATTCAGGCACGCTTCCGGAGGAGAGCAGCTTTTTCCTGAGCATAGGGCGTCCCTTCCCGGCCGTTTGCATACGGACGTCCACGGAACGTCCCGAGGCGATCGATGCAGGCTGTTTCCTGCTGGCAGGCATTGACGGAGACGGACTGATCCAGACTGTCGATACCGCGGTAGCCATGCGCACAAATGGTGATCTCGGAGTTCCGGTCAGGTATTATTCCGATACGAACGTGTCCGAAAAAGTGGTGGGGATCATACGCAGTTATACCGGAATAGTAAATAAAATGGTTTGGCGAAAATGAACCTGCCATGCGCCGGGTTCATGCATGCCGGGTTGACGTGAAGGCCACGGCCGGAGATTTGGATCATGCAGACTATCAAATATACCTTTCAGCCTCACGGCGACGAAAGAGGACAGCTCATCTCGCTGGAGGAATTCAAGGACATACCGTTTCGCATCAAGCGTGTTTATTACATGTATGACACGCTTGCTGACGTGGTGCGCGGACATCATGCGCACAAGTCGCTCGAGCAGATACTGATCTGCATCCATGGCAGCTGCAGGATCCGCCTCGACAACGGAACGGAAAAGAAGGTCGTATCCCTGGAGAAACCATATGAGGGTCTCTACGTTGCCAACAACATGTGGAGGGAGATGTTTGATTTTTCTCCTGATGCGGTGCTGATGGTACTGGCTTCGGAAGTGTATGATGAATCCGACTACATTCGGGACTATGATGAGTTTTTGAAATTCGTCAATGCCCAAAAATAATATAATGAAAGTACCTTTTGTTTCATTCATTCCGCTGGAAAAAGAATTAAATGACGAGCTTCACGAGGCCTTTGAACGGGTGCTGTCACGCAGCTGGTACGTGGAGGGAGAAGAGGATCGCAGCTTCGAAAATGCCTTTGCCGATTATATAGGCGTCCGGCATTGCGTAGGCTGCGGCAATGGACTGGATGCGCTCATGCTGGCGCTTAAGGCCTTTGGGATAGGAGCGGGCGACGAGGCCATCCTGCCGGCCAACACGTTCATAGCCACGGCCCTGGCGGTGACTTACGTGGGAGCCAGGCCGGTCCTGGTTGATGCCGACGCCGACACCTTCAACATTGACGTATCACTGATCGAGGAGGCAATTACTGACAGGACGAAGGCCATCATCCCCGTACACCTGTATGGTCAGCCGTGTGACATGGATCCGGTCATGGAGATTGCGCACAGACGAGGCCTGTACGTGATCGAGGACTGTGCGCAGGCCCATGGGGCGAAGTACAGGGGACGCAAGGCCGGCACCTTTGGTGATGCGGCGGGATTCAGCTTTTATCCCGGCAAAAACCTGGGCGCGCTGGGGGATGCCGGAGCAGCAGTCACCGGTGACGATGAGATCGCCGCGAAGATCCGTTCGCTCGGCAATTATGGATCGGAAGTCAAGTATCACCACACCTATCAGGGGCACAATTCCAGGCTGGACGAGCTGCAGGCCGCATTTTTGTCGGCCAAGCTCCCGCTCCTGGACAAGATGAATGCCGAACGCAGGCGCATCGCTGCGAGATACCGTGAGCTCATCACCAATCCGGACGTACGTTTGCCGAAGGTTCCGGATTACGCCGAACCGGTATGGCACGTTTTCGGGATCAGATGTCCCGATGCGGGATACCGCGACGATCTGGAGAAGCATCTTGGAGACAATGGCATCGGCACCAACAAGCACTATCCCATACCGTTACATCTGCAGGAATGTTACCATGACCTCGGTTACCGGGCCGGAGACTTCCCGAAGGCTGAACTCATAGCCTGCACCGAACTCAGCCTGCCGATGTATTACGGAATGACGGACGAACAGGTCGGATACGTTGCCGACTGCATAAATGGTTACTAAAACATCATAAATAGGAGGTATTGGATATGAAATTTTACAGATGTGAACATTGCGGCAACATCATAACCAAACTGAACGACGCCGGAGTTCCGGTAGTCTGCTGTGGCGAGCCCATGAAGGAACTGGTTCCGGGCACGTCTGACGGCGCACATGAAAAGCACGTTCCCGTCGTTACCGCAGATGGCAATAAGGTGACCGTACGGGTGGGTGAGGTTGAGCACCCCATGATGGAAGCACACTACATACAGTGGATCATTCTTGAGACTAAGCAGGGCTTCCGGCAGAAATGCCTTAAGCCCGACGAAAAGCCCGTGGCAGAGTTCGTTCTTTCGGATGGAGACAAGGCCGTGGCAGCTTATGAATACTGCAACCTGCACGGACTCTGGGTAAAGGAGATCTGAACGATGCCCCGACAGGAGCGTCCATGGAAGGTTTGTTGCCGGATGGTTGCCGGCACAAGGAAAAATGATGGAAAAACTTGCAATTCATGGCGGCACGCCCGTCAGAGACAAAAAGATATTTTACGGACGGCAATGGATCACGGATGAAGACGTGGAGGCAGTTGCTAAGGTTTTGAAGGGAGATTACATCACCTGCGGCCCCTCCGTTGCAGCCCTGGAAAAGAGACTTTGCGAGGTTACCGGAGCCAGGCATGCGGTTGCGGTCGCCAACGGTACCGCGGCGTTGCACTGCGCCATGATGGCTGCCGGACTGGGTGAGGGCGACGAAGTCATCACCACGCCGCTTACCTTTGCCGCGTCGGCTAACTGCGCGATCTACGTGGGAGCACGCCCTGTTTTTGCTGACGTTGATCCTGAAACCTACAACATCGACCCTGACAGCATAGAAGACCGCATCACGGATCATACAAAAGCAATAGTGGCAGTCGATTATACGGGACAGGCGGTGGAGCATGACCGCATCAAGGAGATATGCAAAGAGCATGACCTGACTTACGTGGTGGATGCCGCGCATGCCATTGGAACGAAGTATGACGGCAGGCCCGAAGGTTCGATCGGAGACATGACGTGCTTCAGCTTTCATCCCGTCAAGACCGTGACGTCAGGTGAGGGCGGAGCAATCACCACGGATGATCCGGAGCTGTACCGTAAGCTGAGACTGGCATCGCAGCATGGTATAGTTAAGGCCCCCGCAGGATTTGAAACCGATTCCCCGGAGGGCATCTGGTATTATGAGATGCAGACCCTTGGATACAACTATCGCATGACGGATTTCCAGGCGGCTCTGCTTATCAGTCAGCTTTCCAGGCTTGACTCCTTTTCCGACAGGCGTAAGGAGATAGTCAGGACGTATGACGAGGCCTTTGCGGACGTCCCGGGGATCATCATACAGCGGGAAATACCGAAGTCAGACACCACGAGGCACCTTTACGTCATCAGGCTGGACCGGGAGACGTTGAAATGCACCAGACGAGAATTCTTTGACGCAATGAGTGCCGAAAACGTGCAGTGCCAGGTACATTACATACCCGTATATTATTTCCCGTTCTATCAGCGCCTGGGGTATTCGCGCGGACTATGTCCGGTGGCCGAGAAGATTTATGACGGCATAATGAGCATTCCCCTTTATCCCATGATGACGGATGGAGACGTACGGGACGTTATGCGTGCCGTGACCAAGGTCGCTGAATGGTACCGTAAGTGAAAAGCTTTTCTTTTGAAAAAAAATACATATACAGATGGACGTGCGAAACCCTGCTGGCAGTTTTGGTTACGGTCATGTTTTTTTGGGTATGGTACCGTTTTGCCGAAAAAAACAACCAGACGGGACATCTGCTCGGATACGGCAACCTGCTCATGTCGGCGGGCATCTATTTTGCGCTTTACGTGATCGTTGGCAAGCCGCTTAAGGCATTTAGGATAGGCGTTGACCGCAAGGCCAACCTGCTGGCGTCTCAAGTGCTCACGCTATTTAGCGTGGATGCGCTCGAAACCCTCATCTCCTGTGCGATTACCGGACAGTTCAGGTTTTTCCCGGATTTTTTGTGGAGATACGTCCTGCTGTTTTTGGCACAGGGCCTGGTTGCGTGCCTGCTGGTCATTCCGATGGTCGACGTATATCGTCACGTTTTCCCCGCGCTTCGGATCCTTGAGATACACAAGGATGCCTCCGGACATAAAAGGGATTTCATGAATGACAGGCCGGACAAGTATATCGTCACGGATTCGATCAGCATAGATGAGGGACTTGATGCCATCTTTGCCAAAACCGAAAGCGGCTCCTTTGATGCCGTCCTGATCAATGACGTGCCTTCGGAGCTTAAGAATGACGTCCTGAAGGAATGCTTCAACAGGGACATAAGGGTGTATTTCACGCCCAAGATATCGGACATCATAGGCAAGAACTCAGAGGAGATCAACCTGTTCGACACCCCGCTGTATCTATGCAGGAACAATGGGATAGGGTTGACGCAGATGGTGATAAAGAGGATATGCGACGTCCTGTTTTCGCTCGTAGCCCTGGTGATCACCAGTCCCCTGCTGATAGGCACCGCGATCGCCATCAAGGCTGAAGACGGAGGACCGGTTTTTTTCCGTCAGGAAAGAACCACCATCGGCGGCCGGACGTTCATGATCATCAAGTTCAGGTCCATGATCGTTGACGCCGAAAAGGACGGAAGGCCGCATCCCGCGGGAGAGGGTGATCCACGCATAACCAAGGTCGGCAGGGTGATACGTCCGACCAGAATAGATGAGCTTCCGCAGCTCATTAACATCCTGAAGGGAGAAATGTCCATCGTAGGACCCAGGCCGGAGCGCGTTGAGCACATGCAGAAATATACCGGCGAGATTCCTGAGTTTGCATACCGTCTCAAGGTCAAGGGAGGCCTCACGGGACCGGCACAGGTATTTGGCAAATACAATACCGACGCACTCAACAAGCTCAAGATGGACCTGGCTTACATTACAAATTATTCGATCCTTTTGGATCTGCAGATACTGTTTGAGACGGTCAAGATACTGGCTCAAAAAGAAAGCACGGAGGGCTTCTCCGAGGAAAGGCAGGAGGAAATGCACGGTGAGTGAATTTAAGGACAGGACGCTGTTGATCACGGGTGGGACCGGTAGCTTCGGTCACTGCGTCCTGGAGCATTTTTTGACCGGAGACATAGGGGAGATCAGGATCTTTTCGAGGGATGAAAAGAAGCAGGATGACATGCGCCATGAACTGCAGGCATATTATCCCGAGTTCTATTCGAAGGTCAGGTTTTTCATCGGAGACGTGAGAAACCTTCAGTGTCTGAGGGACTGCATGCCGGGCGTGGACTACGTATTTCATGCCGCCGCGCTCAAGGAGGTTCCGAGCTGTGAGTTTTTTCCGATGGAAGCCGTGCGAACCAACATAGAGGGAACCGACAATCTGATCCATGCCGCCATGGAGAACGGAGTAAAGAGAGTCGTTTGCCTGTCTACTGACAAGGCTGCATATCCGATCAACGCAATGGGCATCTCCAAAGCCATGATGGAGCACGTGGTATATGCGAATGCCGAAAGGGCGGCGGACAGGGGAACCATATTGAATTGTACCAGGTATGGCAACGTCATGTGCTCCAGGGGCAGCGTGATCCCTCTTTTCATCGATCAGATACAGGGAGGACGTCCGATCACCGTCACCGATCCCAACATGACCAGATTCATGATGAACCTTGACGAGGCCGTGGATCTGGTGATGTTTGCGTTTACCCATGGCAATCCGGGAGACCTTTTCATACAAAAGGCCGACGCATCCTCGATCGGCGACCTGGCGGAGGCGGTGCAGCAGCTTTTTGGCAGGACCGAGGTCAAGGTCATAGGATCAAGGCATGGCGAAAAGCTCTACGAGACGCTGCTTACCCGCGAGGAAAGGCTGCGCTCAGAAGACATGGGAGACTATTATCGCGTGGCAGCGGACTCCAGGGACCTCAATTATGACAAGTTTTACGTAGAGGGCGAGGTTCACACCTCGGCAGATGAGGCATACACGAGCCACAACACGGTCAGGCTGGACGTGGAGGGCACGGTGAAGAAGCTCATGACCGCGACTTACGTACGGGACATGCTGAATGGCACCGTTTCACAGTGATTAGGGATGAACGATGATCGCAAAATGCGCATTCTGGTCGTGACCGAATGCTTCTGGCCTGATATTTATGCCGTCAATGACATAGTGGAAAAGCTCGTTAAGCGCGGTCATGAGGTGACCGTGCTGACGGGACTGCCTGATTATACGACTTCGAGGATCCCTCCGGAATACAAGCATGGCAAGCGCAGGCATGAGAACTATAAGGGCGCGGAGGTATACAGGGTACCGACCATAGCCAGGAGGCACGGTCCCATATGGCGAAGCCTGAGCTATCTTTCGTTTGCCTTTTTTGGTGCAATGCGGGCACGTACAGGCAGCTTTGAGCCTTTTGACGTGATATACGTATGGGAGGTGTCCCCGGTTACGAGATCGGAAGAGCACACGTCTGAACTCC
>CALGGH010000131.1 GCA_937916415.1 uncultured Lachnospiraceae bacterium | reverse complement strand
TAATCGTTGTCAAACTCACCCGTGCTGACCTTGGGGAAATAGGCCTGGGAAGTAGTCACGCCCCATTTGTAGGTGCCGGCGTCGGGCTCTTCCTCGCCCATCAGTATCTTAAAGAGCATGGTCTTGGCCTGCTCGTTGCCTCCTACGAATGCGATCTTGTCGTCATGCCCGACGGTAAAGGTCACGTCCTTCAGGAGATCCGTGCCTCCTGCGGACTTGCACAGTCCCTCAACGGAGAGAACCTCGTTGCCGATCTCCCTGTCGGGGCGGAAGTCGATGTAAGGATACTTGCGGCTCGAGGGACGGATGTCGTCGAGCTCGATCTTCTCCAGGGCACGCTTGCGCGAGGTGGCCTGCTTGGACTTGGAGGCGTTGGCGGAGAAACGGGAGATGAATTCCTGCAGCGCCTTGATCTGCTCCTCCTTCTTCTTGTTGGCTTCCTTGCGCTGCTTGATGATCAGCTGGCTGGATTCGTACCAGAAATCGTAGTTGCCGGCAAAAAGCTCTATCTTGCCGTAATCTATGTCAGCGGTGTGAGTGCAGACCTTGTTGAGGAAATAACGGTCGTGGCTCACGACTATGACCGTGTTCTCGAAGTTGATGAGGAATTCCTCCAGCCATCCGATGGCGTCTAAGTCCAGGTGGTTGGTGGGCTCGTCGAGGAGCAGTATGTCGGGATTGCCAAAGAGTGCCTTGGCAAGCAGAACCTTGACCTTGAGGTTGCCGTCCAGGTCCCCCATCATGGAGTAGTGGCGTTCGGGATCGATGCCGAGTCCGTTTAACAGCATGGCTGCGTTTGATTCGGCATCCCAGCCGTCCATCTCGGCAAATTCCGTCTCAAGCTCCGCGGCCCTGACTCCGTCCTCGTCGGAAAAGTCTTCCTTGGCGTAGATCGCCTCCTTCTCCCTCATGATGTCATACAGGCGCTTGTTGCCCATGATGACGGTGTCCATGACGGAATGCGAGTCGTACTTGAAATGATCCTGTTCGAGCACCGACAGACGCTCGCCCGGGGTGATCGCGATGTCTCCGCCGGTGGTTTCGAGTTCGCCGGAGAGAAGCTTTAAGAAAGTCGACTTGCCCGCTCCGTTGGCTCCGATGATGCCGTAGCAGTTGCCCTCGGTGAACTTGATGTTGACGTCTTCAAAAAGGGCCTTCTTGCCGACCCTGTAGGTGACGTTGTTGGCTGAAATCATGATCCGTTCTCCCGTCAGTTATCGTATTTCTTGAGTATGAGCGGCATGTCCTTACTTAGGTTTCCAAGGTTTACCACGTAGATCTGGCCGGCGGCGATGTTGTTGATCATCTTCTCGAAGGTGGTCTCGGTGGCATTGTCGGAATCCTTCTCCATCAGGGTGAGGCTGTCCTTGCTTACGTCATATTTGGTGATCCTGTATTTGCTCGAAGAGTGCTGGTTTTTGAGATTGGCCGAATAAATGGTCTTGGAATCAAATTTACCCATGTCTGCCTCCTTTAAAAAAATCCCGTAAGCTCACCCGCTTACGGGATCTACGTCGAGCTGCTAACCGGAATTGAACCGGTGACCTCATCCTTACCAAGGATGCGCTCTACCGACTGAGCCATAGCAGCAATTCAACTATTGAATAGTATCATACCCTTCGGACTTAAGTCAATAGTTATCTTTCCCGCAAATTCACTTTTTTTTCACAGATTAGTTCTATTATGAACGTACACCGCGCCTGGCTGCGGGTGTATAATCGGATTTAAAATGGAGGAGCATGATGATAAAGATCGAACATCTGACAAAAAAATACGGAGACCGAGTCGCGGTTGACGACCTGAACCTGACGATCGAGCCGGGACGGATATACGGATTCCTGGGGCCAAACGGCGCCGGCAAGTCCACCACCATGAACATCATCACCGGATACCTGGCGGCTACCGAGGGCACCGTGACCATAAACGGCCACGATTCGGTAAAGGAGGCCGTCAAGGCCAAGTCCTGCATCGGATACCTGCCTGAGATCCCGCCGCTTTATCCTGACATGACGGTGCTGGAGTACCTGACGTTCGTGGCCGAGCTGAAGGGCATTGACAAAAAGAAAAGGGACGAGGCCGTAGACGAGGCCTGCATCACGACGGGCATATCCGACGTGGCGGGCAGGCTGATCCGCAACCTCTCCAAGGGATACAAACAGAGGGTCGGCCTGGCGCAGGCCATCATGGGAGGCCCCGACGTGATCATACTGGACGAGCCCACCGTCGGTCTCGACCCCGCACAGATCATAGAAATAAGGAACCTCATCACGGAGTTTGGCAAGGAACGTACGGTGATCCTGAGCTCGCACATCCTGAGCGAGATATCGGCGACCTGCAGCTACGTGTTCATCATTTCCAAGGGCAGGCTGGTGGCCGCAGACGAGACCGAGGCACTGTTAAAGAGGATGAAGGGCTCGCAGGAGGTCGAGGTGACGTTTGAAGGCTCGGGTACCGGAAAAACCGGTACGCACGGGATGACGGAAGGCCCCGGCGCGGAAAATGCCGTTTCGTCCGGAATGAAGGAAGGATCTGACGCCGTACAGGCTGCGATACATGGGATGACGGAGGATGAACTGTCCGGGATGCTGTCAGCAATTCCGGGCGTTGAGCGCACGGAGTCTCTGGGAACGAACGAAAACGGCGAGCGGAGGTTCAGGCTGCACGCAGAGCCGGAGGCAGACGTGCGTCCCGACGTGTTTGGCTTCGCGGTGAAGAACGGACTCACGATGCTGGAGATGAAGACGCAGTCGAGGTCACTCGAGGACGTGTTCCTGGAGCTGACGAGCGAGGACGCCGCTGCTGACGCAGCATCATCCGGCGGCTCCGGGACGGCTGAGCGGACGGCGGAAGATGAAGCCGCATCGGGAGAAGCCGCGACGGGAGAAACCGAACCGTCAGACTCCGCGTCGGGAGAAGCCGCATCGGGAGAAACCGAACCGTCAGACTCCGCGGCGGAAGGAACAGAACCGTCAGACTCCGCGTCGGGAGAAACCGAACCGGCAGACGCCGCTCCGGAAGGGGGTGAGGAATAATGCTGGCGATATTCAAAAGGGAATTCAAGGCATGCTTCACCGGCATCATAGGATGGCTTTTCATGGCCGTGATTCTGGCGATGTTCGGACTGTATTTCTACGTATATAACCTGCTCAGCGGATACGCCTACGTATCCTACGTGTTCGGATCCATGGCCTTCATCATGCTGATCGCCGTGCCGATCCTCACGATGCGCATCATGTCTGAGGACAGGCATTCCAGGGCGGACCAGCTGATACTGACCGCGCCCGTGCCCATATGGAAGATAGTGCTGGGCAAGTACCTGGCCCTGGCTTCGCTGTACACCATCGACGTGGCAATCATATCAATCACCCCGCTGGTGCTTTCGCTGTACGGCACGGTTCCCATGGGAGAAAACTACGCGGCAGTGCTGGGCTTCTGGCTTTACGGCCTGACCTGCATAGCGATAGGCCTCTTCGTGTCGGGAACCACGGAGAGCCAGATAATATCGGCGGTAGCATGCTTCGTGGTGCTGTTCATAGGCTACATGATGCCGAATTTCTGCACTCTGATAAGCGAGGGCGGAAACGCGGTCACGAGCATTCTGTCGGCATATGATCTGTATTCGAGGCTCGGTCCCTTTAACGCGGGCACGCTTGACCTGTGCAGCGTCGTTTATTTCATCAGCGTGACCTTTTTTGCGCTGTTCCTCTCCGTGCAGCTGATACAGCGCAGGAGGTGGAGCTTCAGCAAAAAAAGGATCGCTCTGGGAGCATTCAGCATCGGAACGATAATCGTGACGCTCGCGGCGCTCGTGCTGATTAACTTCGGCATGTCCAGAATCCCCACCGAGCATACCAGCATCGACGTGACGTACAACAAGCTGTTTGAGCTGACGGATGAGACCAGGGATTACGTGGCGGGACTGGATGATGACGTGACGATATACGTGCTTTCGGCGGAGGGCAGCACCGACACCACCCTCGTGGAGACGCTGTCACGGTATGAGGGACTCTCGGACAGGCTGCACGTGGAATACGTGTCGACACAGGACAATCCCGCTTTTTATCAGAAGTACTCGGACCAGGAGCCCTCGCAGAGCTCCCTGATAGTGGTAAGCGGCAGCAGGAGCCGCGTGATCGACTATTCGGACGTATATGAGTACGGCTATGACTACACGGGGTATTCGAGGACCGTGGAGGCATATGACGCCGAGGGACAGATAACCAGCGCCATAGGTTACGTGACGCTTGACGCGGGAGAGATGCCTGCGGTGTACGTGCTCGGAGGGCATGACGAGGTGTCCATGGGAGCGTCCTTTAACCAGTCTCTGGCCAAGGCCAACGTGGACGTCCGCACCCTGACCCTGCTTCAGGAGGAAAAGGTGCCCGATGACTGTCAGGTGCTGATCATCTACGGACCCATGGCCGACCTGTCGTCGGATGACCTGGACAAGGTGGAGGCTTACCTTGCGGACGGAGGCACGGTGCTGCTGGCCACGAGCTATGATGCCGGGAGCCTGCCTAACGTTGACAAGCTGATGGAAAAGTACGGCATAACCAGAACCGGGGGCATAGTCATGGACGACTCGCAGCACAGCTACAGCAACGTGGCATATTACCTGCTGCCGGAGATAACTGACAACACCTATACGGAGCGGGTCACCAACGGCTTCGTCTTTGCTCCCTATGCGTCGGGACTGACCATAGACGAGGACAATGCGGACTATGACTATGACGTGATGCTGTCCACCGGTGATTCCGCATACGCTGCCATAGTGGACTCCGACGGTAACGAGAGGCAGGTAGAGGGACCGTTCGTGATAGGCACGGCCGCGAGGATCGCTGATGAGACCGGCACGCTGATCGTGATCGGCAGCATAGACATGTTCGAGGACGAGGCCGACGGGATAGTAGCGGGCAGCAACCTGGCCCTGTTTAACGGGATCATGGGCAGGCACGTGACCGAGAGCGATCTTGATTTGCCCGTAATAGCCTCCAAGTCTTATACCGTAGGTAATCTGGTGATAAACAGCGCGGCCGGACTGATCACCGGAATGATGATAATGTTGATCCTGCCCATCGCCATGGTGACGATAGGCATAGTGATCTGGGCCGTCAGGAGAAAGAGGTAAAAATGAACGAGACAAACTTTTCCAAACCGCTTGACTTATCCGGCATAAGGATTACCGACGAATTCTGGAAAAAGGAGATAGAGCTCGTGAGGAGCGAGGTCATCCCGTACCAGTGGGAAGCCATCAACGACAGGGTGGAGGGTGCCGCGCCGAGCTTCTGCATGAGAAACTTCCGCGTGGCCGGCAGAATGAACGAGGAGGCCCGCAGGCTGGGGTCTGCCTACGTGCCGCCCGTTTATGCCTTTCGCGGCTTCGAGGCGCTGCCCGAGGATCCGGAGAATCCCGATCCCGATAAATTCTACGGGTTCGTATTTCAGGACACGGATTTTGCCAAGTGGGTGGAGGCCGTGGCATATTCGCTGACGCAGCATCCGGATCCGGAGCTTGAAGCCATTGCGGACGGAGCGATCGAGGTGGTCGTGGCCGCGCAGGCCCCGGACGGATACCTGGACACCTATTACATAATCAACGGCCGTGACATGTGCTTCACCAACCTGCGTGACAATCATGAGCTGTACTGCTTCGGACACCTGACTGAGGGAGCCGTGGCTTATTACCAGGCCACCGGCAAGCGCAGGCTCCTGGATGCCGCCATCAGGTTCGCGGATTACGTGGATTCGATATTCGGGCCCGAGCCTGACAAGTGTCACGGATACCCGGGACACGAGATCGCCGAGATGGCCCTGGTCAGGCTGTATGAGGTGACGGGAGAGGAGAGATACCTCAGGCTCAGCAAGTTCTTCATAGACGAAAGGGGCACCCGTCCGTATTATTTCGACGGTGAGGATCATCCGGACGTCCGGGTAAAGGGACACGAGGACGAGGAAAGGTATGCTTATCATCAGGCCAACAGGCCGGTACGTGAGCAGACCGAGGCCACGGGACACGCGGTGCGCGCGGTTTACCTGTATTCGGGCATGGCCGACGTGGCCAGGCTGTATCGCGATGAGGAACTCTACGAAGCCTGCAGGAGGCTCTGGGACAACATGACGAACAGGCGCATGTACGTGACCGGGGGCATAGGTTCCACTCATCTTGGCGAGGCTTTTTCATTTGACTATGACCTGCCGAATGACACTGCATACGCGGAGTCCTGCGCATCCATAGGCCTGATCTTTTTTGCCAGGCGCATGCTGCAGATTTCGCCCGAGGGCAGGTATGCCGACGTGATGGAGAGGGCACTGTACAACGGCGTGCTCTGCGGCATGGCCCTTGACGGCAAGAGCTTCTTTTACGTCAATCCGCTGGAAGTTGACCCCGTGGCGTGTGCGCTGGACGACAGAAAGGAGCACGTAAAGAGCGTCCGCCAGAAATGGTTCGGATGCGCGTGCTGTCCTCCCAACATAGCCAGGCTCATCACTTCCATAGGGGAGTACGCGTATACGGAGACGGAGGACACGCTCTACGTGCATCTCTACGTGGGCGGCCAGATAAGCAGCTGCGGAATGGACGTATCCATCGAGTCGGGCTTTCCCTGGAACGGCAGGGTGACCGTCAGGACCAGGTCCTCCACGGACTCTGACGGCACGTTTACGCTGGCGCTGCGCATACCTGACTGGTGCGGCGGCGAATTCACCCTGACAGGCGCGGATGCCTCTCAGGCCAGGTTTGAGAAGGGATACATGTACCTGGACGTGGACCGCGGCCCGGAGAGCGAGATCGAGATTGAGTTTCCCATGGAGATCAGGCTGATGGCCTCCGGCGACGAGGTCAGGGAGGACTTCGGACGCGTATGCGTGTCACGCGGACCGCTCGTTTACTGCCTGGAGGAAAGGGACAACGGCAGCAGGCTCTACAGGCTGGCAGTTGATTCGGAAAGGATGGAAGGGCAGGCTCACGACGAGCCCTTCGAGGTCAACGGCACGCCGTGCAGGATCATCTACGTGCCGGGCGTCGAAAGATGCGAGCACATGAAGTCCGACGTGACGACGGAGATCGC
>CALGGH010000130.1 GCA_937916415.1 uncultured Lachnospiraceae bacterium | reverse complement strand
ATCCTGTCTTTGTGAATGTGTTTGATGACAGCGTTATCTGCGTTCCTGTCTTGCCGGATGTTCCTGACATTGAACCCGTCCCGCCGTTGGCGTTATAAGCCAGCGTGTTGTTGTTCCCGGTCCACTGCGCGTACAGGGTATGCGCCGAGGCATTGGTGACCACCGTGGCAGACGTGACCGGATCGCCTGTGCCGTCTGACAAAGTATTCCACCCGATGAACTCGTATCCGTCGCGTGCCGACGGATCCGCCAGAGCCGGCTGGCCTTCTGTATGAGGCGTCCCGTACGTTCCCATATAGGTGACCGTTACCTGCGATGTCGAAGCACCCGTATAGTTCGGATCCAGGGTGACCGTTACAGGGTTCGCGGTCCACTTGGCGTAGATGGTAGTGGCTTCGGTGACCGTATCGTTGTCAAAGTCCCAAACGGTTGTGAGCGCGGCGTCCTTATACCATCCGTTAAAGGTATATCCGGTTTCCTCGAGGGTTCCGGGATTCGTTGCCTTTGCTTCATAAAGGACGTGCTGGTCGTCCGGAGCGGTCCCGTGGCCGTTGTTGTCAAACGTCACGGTATAGCTGAAGGGAGTCAGATCGCCATCGGCGCTCAGGGCTTCCAGCGGGAAGTCTGCATTGGTGAACGTATAGGTCTTGCTTGCGGTGGCGGCTTCGACTTCTCCGGCATGGATTTCTCCGATCTTTTCGGGGATATCTTCGGAGATTTTTTCGGTGGCGGCAGCCGGCGGACGAGCAACCGCCCCATGCGGGGCGCAAACGTCCGGCCCCCGGTGCGCATCACCTTTGAGGAGGCCGTGTTTGGCTGCGAAAAGGAACTGGAACTCACGCTCAAGGATCCCTGCACGGCATGTAACGGAACCGGAGCCAAGTCCGGCACGGAGCCGACGACCTGTACCAAGTGCGGCGGCAAGGGCCAGGTGGTATACACCTCGCAGTCGTTCTTCGGTACGGTCAGGAACGTGTCGACCTGTGACCAGTGCGGCGGCTCGGGCAAGATGGTCAAGGACAAGTGCGGTAACTGTCAGGGAACCGGATATACTTCATCCAGAAAGAAGATATCTGTATCGATCCCGGCCGGGATAGATGACGGACAGTGCGTGCGCA
Source organism: uncultured Lachnospiraceae bacterium (assembly GCA_937916415.1). Lineage (GTDB taxonomy): Bacteria > Bacillota > Clostridia > Lachnospirales > Lachnospiraceae > XBB2008. The sequence goes on along the minus strand of CALGGH010000130.1, from coordinate 3,973 downwards.
TCCGTGAAAAGGGGGAGCCCGGCATCAATGGAGGCCCCAGGGGAGACCTGCTGGTCGAGGTCGTCGTATCGAGACACGCATTCCTGCAGAGGCAGGATACCAACCTGTTCTCCACGGTGCCGATCTCGTATGCGGTAGCGGCACTTGGCGGAGAAGTGATCATAGACACGATAGACGGCAGGGTAGCTTATGAAGTCAAGCCCGGCACCCAGACGGATACCAGGGTCAGGTTAAAGGGCAAGGGCGTGCCCACGCTCCGCAACAAGGACGTGAGGGGAGATCATTACGTAACGCTGGTGATCCAGACCCCCGAAAAGCTCAGTCACGAAGCTAAGGAGCTGCTTCGCAAGTTTGATGAAGTGACCGGTGATTCGCTGAACGCGGCGGCCCGTGCCGAAGGCAATGGAACCGAAACGAAGCGCAAGAGGCTGAGAAGGTAAGCTTACGTATGAAATGGTTAGGAATCAGGATAAAGACCACCACCGACGCAGAGGACCTGATAATAGGTTCTCTGTATCTGCGTGGTTTGGAAGGGGCACAGATCGAAGATCACGTACCCCTTTCTCCGTTGGAAAAGGAGCAGATGTTCGTGGACATTCCACCGGAAACCGGTGAAGATGACGGCACGGCTTATCTGACCTTTTATCTGGAAATGAACGAAAAGGGTGAGTGCATCCCGGGCTCGGATCCGGATGGCATTCCCCGCTCCGCCGACGAGGTCCGTGCCATAGTCGTGGAAGAACTCGACCAGATGCAGTACTATGACGTCGATGCCGGCGAATTGTCGCTTGAGATATTTGAGACTGAGGACATGGACTGGATCAATAACTGGAAAAAATATTTCCATCAGTTCACCATCGACGACCTGCTCGTGATCCCTTCGTGGGAGGAAGTGTCGCCGGAAGATGCTGACAAGATGATCCTGCACATAGATCCCGGCATGGCCTTTGGCACGGGCATGCATGAGACGACTCAGCTCTGCATCCGCCGGATGAAAAAATACCTGACGCCGGAGACCGTGCTCCTGGACATAGGCACCGGTAGCGGCATATTGGGCATCCTGGCGCTCATGTACGGAGCAAAGTCAGTGGTAGCCACGGACCTGGATCCCTGCGCGGCACCGGCGGTGGATGACAACATTGCCAACAACGGCGTGGATGCGTCAGGGTTTGAACTGATGATAGGCAACATAATCGACGATCCTGACATACAGGACCGGGTCGGCCGTGATAAGTATGACGTGGTGATGGCCAACATCCTCGCCGACGTACTCGTGCCGATGATGCCCGCGGCGGCCAGGGCTCTCAAGCCCGGCGGCGTGATCATTACGTCGGGCATCATAGACGGCAAGGAAGGCACAGTCAGCGAGGCGATGCGCACAGCTGGACTTGAGGTGATCGACGTCAGCGCTCAGGGAGAATGGAGATCCGTCACCGGACGCAGGAATGCGTAATGAATAAAAAGGTCCACCTCATAATACGCATATTGGCTGCCGTACTGGCGATCACGTGGATGTTCCGCATCTTTTCCTTTTCATCGGATGAGGCTTCGGTATCGGGTACCGTCAGCCGGTCCATGAGTTACAACCTGATGGAAAAGATCAGCAGGCATCTGCACCTGGGGTGGGACGAGGACAGGATAGAAGCTGTGTCCAAGCCCGTCGAAAAATACCTTCGTAAGGCAGCGCACATGTATGAATATGCGGTCCTGGCTTTTCTGTGGGGAGTGGCGCTGGATTCCTTCGGGATAGGAATGAGGCTTAAGGATCAGGAAGGAATGAAGTCACCTCCGCGGGACGTGCGTGCGTGGAGCAGGAGCCTGCTCCCTTTGCTGATCTGTCTGGCTTATGCATCGTCGGATGAAATACACCAGACGTTCGTGGAGGGCAGGAGCGGCGAGGTCAGGGACGTGATGCTGGACACTTGCGGAGCCGTGATAGGACTCGTGTTCGGATTGTTCGTCACCCGCATTGCCTTTAAGTTTTTTAGAAAAAGATCATGAATCAGTTGTTCGTTGCTTCATCCAACATTTCAAATGACCGCATCACCATCACGGGCGCGGACGTCAATCACGTGGTTAACGTGCTGCGCATGAAGCGTGGGGAGCGCACCAGCGTGGTATGCCGCGACAACGGACTAACCTATGGCTGCGTGATAGCTGAACTTGGTCCCGACAGGGTTGAGTGCGTCATAGAAGACGTACAGTCTGAATCCCGCGAACTGCCTATTGAGGTAACCATATATCAGGGCCTGCCCAAATCTGACAAGCTCGAATTCGTGATACAAAAAGCTGTCGAAATGGGGGCGTATCGCATAGTTCCGGTCGCAATGAAGAGGAGCGTCGTGAAGTTTGATGCCGCAAAGGCATCTAAGAAGAATGCCCGCTGGAACGCCATAGCGGAGTCTGCGGCGTCACAGAGCAAGAGAAACGTCATACCGGAGGTATCTGACCTAAAGACGCTAAAGGAAGCCGTTTCCGACGCATCAGGACTGGATGCGATACTTTTGCCGTATGAGCTGGCAGATGGCATTGACGAATCCAGGCGCATCCTGAATGAACTGAAGGAATCCGGGGTCGGGTCCGTCGGCGTTTTCATCGGTCCGGAGGGAGGCTTCGACGAGACGGAAGTCAGGGAACTGAAAGAAGCCGGGGCCAGTATCATAACCCTGGGCAACCGCATACTTCGCACAGAGACCGCTCCGATAGCGGTGCTCGCGTGGCTCACTTACGTATTTGAAAATTGACCTCATGGAGATATACTTAGACAATTCAGCAACAACCAAACCGCATAAGGAAGTCATCCGGGCCATGGCCCGCGTCATGGAGGAAACCTATGGCAATCCGTCCAGCATGCATATGCCAGGAGTCAATGCCGAAAAGATCCTGACGGACAGTTCCCGCATGATCGCGGACACTCTCAGGTGCAAGCCGTCCGAGATACTCTACACCTCCGGCGGCACCGAATCTGACAATGCCGCGCTCATGGGAGTCGCCCATGCCAGGCGCAGGGCAGGCAGGCATCTGATTACCACCGGGATAGAGCATCCCGCGATCCTGGAGACCTGTGCTTTTTTGCAAAAAGAAGGTTATGAAGTATCCTATCTCGGCACGGACTCTCAGGGACTCATCAGCCTGGATGAACTGGAGGGCATGATCAGGCCGGACACGATACTGGTCTCCATCATGCATACGAATAATGAGATCGGATCCAGGCAGCCGGTCGAGGAGGCCGGACGGCTGATAAAAAGGATCAATCCTGAATGCATTTTTCACGTGGATGCGGTACAGGGCTATGGTAAGGACCTGATCATTCCCAAGAAACTGAACGTGGACCTGATGTCGGTCAGCGCTCACAAGCTGCATGGGCCGCGAGGAACCGGATTCCTGTACGTAAAGGACAAGACACGCATCGACCCGATCATATACGGCGGCGGACAGCAGAAGGGCATGAGGTCAGGCACCGAAAACGTGGCCGGCATATACGGCATGGCGCTTGCCGCAGGCATGGCTTATGAAAAACTGGATGAAGACGTGGCCAGGCTTCGCGGACTTCGCGCACGCTTCGTGGATGAACTCGAAAGGATGGATGGCGTTTCCGTGAACGGACCGCGCAAGGAGGAAGCCGTTGCCCCGCACATAATCAGCGCGTCTTTCGCAGGCGTGAGGAGCGAGGTCCTCCTGCATGCGCTGGAGGACAAGGGGATATACGTGTCATCCGGCAGCGCATGCGCCTCCAACAGGCCTCATGTGTCCGCCACGCTGACGGCGATTGGACTGGCGGGCGACCTGCTTGATTCAACGATCCGTTTCAGCACGTCCACGTACACGACTGCTGAGGAGATCAGTCAGGCCGTATTGGCACTGCAGGAGCTCGTACCCATGCTTCGCAGGTATTCCAGGCATTAAGGATCTGTTACGGAATAACTTTTAATTCTGCTTGTCTGCTTTTCTGATTGCTTCGTCAAAAATCCTC
>CALGGH010000129.1 GCA_937916415.1 uncultured Lachnospiraceae bacterium | reverse complement strand
CATCCTTGCGGAGCAGTTATCGTAAACGCATTTATTTAATGCGTTTACGATAAACGTCAGCAGGCGAAGAAATGTATCCCGTGATCGCGCTGGCGGCTGCCACTGCAGGACTTGCCAGGTATACCTCTGATTCCACGTGGCCCATGCGTCCGACGAAATTACGGTTGGTCGTGGAAACGCATCTCTCACCGGCTGCCATGACTCCCATGTAGCCTCCCAGGCAGGGACCGCAGGTAGGCGTCGAAACGACTGCCCCGGCTTCGATAAAGTCAGTGACCAGGCCTTCCTTGATGCAGTCGAGATATATCTGCTGCGTGGCCGGGATCACTATGCAGCGCACTCCGTCAGCTACTTTTTTGCCACGGATTACGTCTGCGGCTATGCGCATGTCGTCCATGCGGCCGTTGGTACAGGATCCGATCACGACCTGATCGATCTTAACCTCTCCCACCTCATCGATGGTTTTGGTATTTTCGGGCAGATGAGGAAATGCCACGGTGGGCTTTAAGGTGCTTAGGTCGATCGTATATTCCTCATCATACACGGCATCGGCATCAGCCTCATATATCCTGTATTCCCTCTTGCCATGCTCCTTCATGTACTGCTCGGCCAGCTCGTCAACCGGGAAAATGCCGTTCTTGCCGCCGGCCTCAATGGCCATGTTGGCGATGGTAAAGCGGTCATCCATGGTCAGGTTTTTGATGCCCTCTCCAACGAATTCCATGGACTTATACAGCGCACCGTCCACGCCGATCATGCCGATTACGTGCAGGATCACGTCCTTGCCGCTCACAAAGGGAGCCTTCTCTCCGATTATGTTGAACCTGATGGCACCGGGAACCTTGAACCAGGCCTTGCCGGTAGCCATGCCCGCAGCCATGTCCGTTGAGCCCACGCCGGTGGAAAAGGCTCCGAGCGCGCCATACGTACACGTATGCGAATCCGCGCCGATGATCACGTCGCCGGCCACGGTCAGTCCCTGTTCGGGAAGAAGCGCATGCTCTATGCCCATTTTGCCTACTTCAAAATAATTGGTAACGTCATTCTTGAGCGCGAACTCCCTGACGCATTTACAGTGCTCGGCACTCTTGATGTCCTTATTGGGTACGAAATGATCCGGAACCAGGGCGATCTTGTCCTTGTCGAACACCCCGTCCACCTTCATCTTTTCCATTTCCTTTATCGCCACGGGGCTGGTAATGTCATTGCCAAGCACCAGGTCTAAATCCGCCTCGATCAGGTCTCCGGCCGACACCCGTTCAAGTCCCGCATGGGCTGCCAGGATCTTTTGTGTCATAGTCATGCCCATAAATATGCATCCTCCTGTTCACATTTCTTCACATAAAACATAAGCCTCATAAGTATAACACTTATGGGGCAGGTTTTACAAGATGCGTCAGATCATGAATAATGCCGTGATTGGCTCCGTGATGATCCGGCTATAAATCGTTATGTAAACCAAGATGGGCATCCGTATCCACCTTACTGTGCTTTTAGATAAAGTGAAACCGTAAGCTTGCCGTGATCAGCCCGTGCCACAATCTTGAGCGGTGAGCCATACGTGTTGACGAACTTAAGGTCTACAGTGGTACCGGCCGCGATCTTTACCGGCCCTTCAACCACTTCTTCGCCAGGGACATGACGTGCGCGTAGCTGAAGGCGGCCAGGACGCCGGCTATCAAGATCACGATGCAACCAAGGAGCCCGGCTGCTTTATCTGTCCCACTTCCAGCCGGCTACTTCAGGCAGGTCCTCTCCGTATTCATGGATGTACTGCTTGTGTTCAACCAGCTTGTCGCTCATCTTCTGATACAGGTATGCACCGCGGTTGCCGAGGTTGGGCAGGAACTTGAGAGCTTCCTGAACCAGGTGGAACCTGTCGACGTCGTTCTGAACACGCACGTCAAAAGGCGTAGTGATCGTACCCTCTTCCTTGTATCCGCGCACGTGCATCAGACGGTTGTTGTGGCGCCTGTACGTCAGCTCGTGGATCAGGTTTGCGTATCCGTGGAAGTTGAATATCACGGGCTTGTCCTGCGTGAACAGCATGTCATATTCTGCGTCAGTCAGGCCGTGAGGATGTTCGTTGGCAGGCTGCAGCTTAAAGAGGTCAACCACGTTGATGAACCTGATCTTAAGTTCGGGCAGCTCTTCCTTGAGTATCGTGACCGCGGCAAGCGCCTCCAGCGTGGGAGTCTCGCCTGCGCAGGCGAACACGATGTCGGGGTCCTGTCCCTGATCGTTGCTGGCCCATTCCCATATGCCGATGCCCTGCGTGCAGTGCTTAACGGCCTCTTCCATGGAAAGCCACTGCGGACGGGGATGCTTGGAAGCCACGATCACGTTCACGTAGTTGCGGCTCCTGATGCAGTGATCGAAACATGACAGCAGGCAGTTGCCGTCCGGAGGCAGGTAGAGGCGAACCACGTCTGCCTTTTTGTTGGCGATGTGATCCATGAAGCCCGGATCCTGATGCGTAAATCCGTTGTGATCCTGCTGCCATACCGTGGATGCCATGATCAGGTTGAGGGATGCTATCTCCTCGCGCCAGGTCAGTCCGTTGCATACCTTCAGCCATTTGGCGTGCTGTGCGGCCATGGAGTCGATGATGCGGGCAAATGCTTCATACGTAGCGAAGAAGCCGTGACGCCCGGTCAGCAGGTATCCTTCGAGCCATCCCTCGCACATGTGCTCGGAAAGCATCGAGTCCATGACCCTGCCGTCGGCTGCCAGATGGTCGTCGGTATCATGGGTCTCCGCATTCCAGTCGCGGTTCTCGACTTCAAAAACAGCATTTAGGCGATTCGAATTAGTCTCATCCGGACCAAATATGCGGAAGTTCTTACTGTCGGCATTGAGCTTGAATATGTCACGCACGAAATCACCCAGCAGCGTCATGTCCTGTCCCAGGATCTCGCCGTGTCCCTTGATGTCAAGGGCATACTCACGGAAATCGGGCATCCTGAGATCGCGGAGCAGCAGTCCTCCGTTGCCGTGAGGATTGGCGCCTATGCGGGAATTGCCCTTGGGCGTCAGGTCCTTGATGTCCTGAGCTATATGCCCTTCCTCGTCAAACAGTTCCTCGGGATGGTAGCTCCTCAGCCAGTTCTCAAGTATGCGCAGGTGCTCCTTTGGCTTTTCCATGGAGATCGGAACCTGATGAGCAAGGAAATTGCCCTCGATCTTTTTGCCGTCAACCTCCTTGGGACCGGTCCAGCCCTTAGGGGTGCGCAGGACGATCATCGGCCATATCGGACGTGAGGGATCATTCTTCTCACGCGCGTTCTTCTGAATCTCACGAATGGTCTCGATCACGGTATCCATGGTCTCGGCCATCTGTCTGTGCATGGTCATCGGATCGTCACCTTCGACGAAATAAGGCTCCCAGCCGCAGCCATGGAAGAAATCAACCACTTCCTCGTGGCTCATCCTGGCAAATACCGTAGGATTGGCTATCTTGTATCCGTTCAGATGCAGGATGGGCAGGACAGCTCCGTCCGAAATAGGATTAAGGAATTTATTGCCGTGCCATGAAGTAGCCAACGGACCCG
>CALGGH010000128.1 GCA_937916415.1 uncultured Lachnospiraceae bacterium | reverse complement strand
GGCAGGCAGCGCCGGAGAGGCCGCAGCAGCTGATTACAACTATGATTTCACGGCCGTTACCTCACAGGCCGATGCCGTCATGGAAGTAGCCGCAGGCACTTCGGACGCGTGCATCATCGACTCTCTGATGGCAGGAGCCATGGTTGGCGACGGCACGAGCTATTCTAACCTGGCCTGCACCACGGTTGAGCTTACCAGCGAGGAGTACGGCGTGGGATGCCGCAAGGGATCTGACCTGGCAGGCTATGTCAACGACCAGTTCAAGTCGCTTTACAATGACGGCACGCTGATGTCCCTGGCCGAAAAATACGGCGTGCAGTATGCAGTTCTGCCTCAATGAGCCATTGCGCGTCATTGAAGAAAAGAGTATAAGACACAGACATGTTTTGGACCGTAACGCTTTCCCTGCTTGAGGGATTTTTGGGCACAATCAAATTATTCGCGCTGACGTTATTGTTCGCGCTGCCTTTGGGACTCGTGATCAGCTTTGGCTCCATGAGCAAGCTGAAGGTGTTCCGCCTGCCCATCAGGTTCCTGATCTGGGTAATACGAGGCACGCCGCTGCTTCTGCAGCTGCTGGTCATCTATTATGGGCCGGGCATCATCCTGGGGAACAACCTGTGGGGCGGTTCGTCGGGCGGCAGGTTTGCGGCCGCGCTCGTGGCGTTCGTGATCAACTATGCATGTTATTTTTCTGAAATATACAGGGGCGGCATACAGTCGATACCGGCAGGCCAGTATGAGGCGGGTCAGGTGCTTGGCATGACCAAGGGCCAGATATTCCGCAAGGTTGTCCTGCTGCAGGTCATCAAGAGGATAGTTCCGCCCATGTCAAACGAGATCATCACCCTGGTCAAGGACACTTCCCTGGCCAGGGTAATCGCGGTCTATGAGATCATCTGGAACGGACAGGCATTCATCAAGTCCAGCGGGATCATCTGGCCGCTTTTTTATACGGGAGCGTTTTATCTGATATTCAGCGGACTGCTGTCCCTTTTGTTTGGATACATGGAGAAAAAGCTGGATTATTTCAGATGATTTAGGAACTGTCAATAAATTAACTGATCAAATTGCGAAGGATGATTTTCCGACAGCAAGGAAGAAAACGCAGCCGTAGCGAGCTACGGCGAGGCTTTCTGACGCAGCTGTCGGGAAAGCAGACAAGCAAGATGATCAGATTAATTATTGACAGTTCCTTAGGGAGTGAACCCATGCCCATTTTGGAAGTAAACGACATACGCAAGAGCTTTGGCAGCGCACGGATACTCTCAGGCATCAGCTTTTCGATGGAGGAGGGAGAGTCCCTGTCCATCATCGGATCGTCGGGCAGCGGCAAGACTACGCTGCTCAGGTGCCTTACCTTTTTGGAGACGCCTGATTCGGGATCGGTCCTGGTCAGGGGAGACAAGGTGTTTGATGCTGACGAGCCTGCTCCGGATGCGTCCGAGCTTCGCAGGCGGAGGGCTCATTTTGGCATGGTCTTTCAGTCCTTTAACCTCTTTCCGCAGTATACCGCGCTCGGCAACGTGACGCTGGCGCCGCTGCTGGCTTCCGGGGGCAAAAACGAAGATGAGATAGTGTCCGCAGGCAGGAAGCTGCTGGACCAGATGGGGCTTTCCGACAGAATGGGCAACTATCCGCATCAGCTGTCGGGAGGACAGCAGCAGAGGGTTGCGATAGCCAGGGCACTCGCTCTGCATCCCGACATCCTGTGCTTTGACGAGCCCACCAGCGCATTGGATCCCGAGCTTACCGGCGAGGTCCTGAGGGTCATCAGGGAGCTTGCCGACAATCACACGACCATGATCATAGTGACGCATGAGATGTCCTTTGCACGCGACGTGGCGGATCAGTGCATCTTTATGGACAGTGGCGTGATCGTGGAAAAAGGCCCTTCCCGCGAGGTTATCGATAATCCCCGGGCGGAAAGGACCCGTCAGTTTCTGTCTAACTATAATTCTTAACGTTCCGGCTTATTTGAAATAGCGGTCGAGCAGTCCCTTGAGGGCCTTGCCGTGCCTTGCCTCGTCACGAGCCATCTCGTGCACGGTGTCATGGATCGCGTCAAGGTTGTACTGCTTAGCGCACTTAGCCAGGTCGGTCTTGCCGGAGGTGGCGCCGAACTCACAGTCAACCCTCCACGCCAGGTTCTTCCTGGTGGAATCGGTCATGTTGGACTCCAGATCGCTGCCCAGGAGCTCCGCAAACTTGGCTGCATGTTCAGCTTCCTCGTAAGCAGCCTTTTCCCAATAAAGTCCGATCTCGGGATAGCCCTCGCGATGAGCCACGCGGGCCATGCACAGATACATTCCTACCTCTGAGCACTCGCCGGCGAAGTTGGACTTGAGCTGATCAAAGACGTACTGCTTGACGTCATCGGGCACGTCGGGATTGTTCTTGACGGTCTCGCCGTAAACTCCGAACACGTGCTCGGCAGCCAGCGTCAGCTCGCCCTCAACTGCTTTGAACTTGTCGCTGCCGGCATGGCATACGGGACACTCAGCGGGGGGATTGTCCCCCTCATAAACGTATCCGCATACAGAACATACGTATTTCATTTTTAACCCTCCTATATGTGTATATATTTTGCCGCGGAAGACCGCAGCTTGACACCTAAGGTATTTTCTTAAGAAAACGCCATAAAGCCCATCCTCAGGACCTGATCACGCAGTTGCCGCACAGGCCGCTGAAGGTCAGGTTGTGGGACTCGATGCAGCCGTCAAAAGTCTTGGACGCGATGTCGTTGATCTCCCCGAGGGAGTCCATGTCCATGTCGATAACGGCGCCGCACTGCCTGCAGTAAAAATGATAATGCAGGCTCGTGTCCGCATCAAAATGATCGAGCCCGTCGCCCACGCGGACCTTCTGCAGTTCGCCGAGGTCGGTCAGAAGCTGCAGGTTGCGGTATACGGTGCCCAGCGAAATGTTGGGAAACTCCTCACGCATGTGCGTATAGACCGTATCCGCCGTGGGGTGATCCTTGCGGGTCATCATGAATTCTTTGATTGCTTCACGCTGACGCGAGAATTTCATGTCGCATATCCTCAGATATAGTAAACGACAAAGTCCTTTTTGCTTTGACGTTAATATGGATAAATCAGTAATCATTACTATTTTAATTCATATGCACCCTCATGTCAATATGCCATTGCCCGGTCGACATTTATACCATTGCCCGGTCGACAGTTATGCCATTGCCCGGTCGACAGTTATCGACAGTTATGGCATTCGTAATTGACGGTTTTCATGGTTTTGTGGTGGCTTGACGTATAAGGCACATACATGCACGTGGATGGCATAGGGAAGGCCTGTCACCAGACGTCGCAAGAAGCGTCCAACAACAGGCCTAATAACTGAAGCTAAATAGCTTGTTCCACTTGCCTTGTGGTTTGACTCGCAATGTCATTTTATCATTTGAGACAGGATGAGTAAAGGTTAATCCGCACGCGCACAGGCAGATTTCAGATATATTTAACAACTTGTTTACTTTTCGTACACATTCCGGAGCATACTTGCGGTCTCCGAGCAGCGGCATCCCCGCATTGGCCATCTGCACGCGGATCTGATGGTGACGTCCGGTGATCAGCCTTACGTCGGCCAGGGCAATGCGTATCGCACCGGATCCGCCCGGACTTGCGTCACTGGCCGGAGCCGTCATTTCTCCCGGAGTCGGGGAGCATGATCCCGGAGGGGTCATAATCTCGAGGATCCTGTATTCCAGCTCGGCTGGTCTGGCGTCAGGATGATCAGGGCTTACGATGCCGGACGTGTTGTTTCTTTTGTCAAAAAAAACATGGTCGCTAAGGCGGACGCATGAGCCCGGAGTCACGATGACCCCGGTCTCCGGGCCGGCCGTCAGCGCACTTGCGTCCGCGGATCCTGACAATAATACGCCGGCCAGGTAATGCTTCTCCATGCTGCCGTCCCGCAGCTGGGCGGAAAGCGCGGCGGCCGTCTTTTGATCCAGCGCCATCAGCACTATTCCCTCCACCGGCTGGTCCAGCCTGTTGATCAGGCTGACGTGCGGGGTGCCTGATGCCTTTTTGCCGGACTTCGCCGCATTGGCCCGGGCGTCCCTCAGGTGCCTTTCCACGAGGCTCACCACGTCGGGTTCGCTCACCCGCGAGGTCTGGGTGGCCAGTCCCGCCGGCTTGTGCACGGCCAGGACGTGGGGGTCTTCGTATATGATGTTTGGTCCGTCATTCACGTACATTAAAAATCCGCCTCCGGAATGCAATTAAGGAGCTGTTCATAAATAAAACATTAAAATTTGCGTAGGATTTTTCTTTGACTAATTATATTTCCGCCTCTTTATGCTTTCAACACTCCGTATTTATCCTTTTTTAACAAAAAAGCTCCGGTGATTGTGATAAACTTATAAACATGAAGCTCAGAACCAGACTGATAATCACGTTTTGCGTGATCATAGCGCTCCCGATATTTATGACCGGAGTGGCTTTCTGCGTGATCGGTTCCATAATGCTCACGAAGACCGATCCGGCGGTGGCCCGCGGCATCGCGCCTCCCGCCGTCATCATGCACGAGGTTCACAAGGCCGTGGATCCGGCGGTGATTCATACGATAATCATTGCCTTCGTGATAATACTCCTGATCACGGCCATACTGCTCACTCGGTGGATGTGGAAAGGGGTCTTTGCCCCGATCTCGCACATCAACACGGCGCTCCAGCACGTCGCGGAGGGAGACCTGGACTATCAGCTCGACAAGGGTGCCTATGAGGGCAACGGAGAGATATCCACGATGGTCAGCAATTATGAGGACATGCGCCTCAGACTCAAGGAATCCCGTGATGACATGATGGACCACGAGAGCGCCAACCGTGAGCTGGTCAGCAACATTTCCCATGACCTCAAGACGCCCATCACATCCATCAAGGGCTACGTGGAGGGCATCATGGACGGCGTTGCCGACACCCCGGAAAAGATGGAGCGCTACATCCGCACCATTTACAACAAGGCCAATGACATGGACCGCCTGATCAACGAACTGACGATCTACGCGGGGATAGACACCAACCGGATCCCTTACAATTTTCACCGGATCAACGTGGCCGAGTACTTCGGCGACTGCGTGGAAGAGGTGGGCCTGGACCTCGAGAGCCGCGGCATCAGGCTGAATTATTCCAATTACCTGGATCCCGGCACCATGGTCATAGCGGATCCCGAACAGATGAAGCGCGTCATCAACAACATCATCAGCAACTCGGTGAAGTACATCGAGAAGGCTGACGGCATCATCGACATCCGCATACTTGACGAGGTGGACAGCATCAGGATAGAGATAGAGGACAACGGCCGCGGCATAGCGCCCAAGGACCTGGCCAGGATATTCGAGAGGTTCTACCGCACGGATTCCTCCCGCAACTCATCCCAGGGCGGCAGCGGCATCGGACTGTCCATAGTCAAAAAGATAATCGAGGACCATGGCGGATACATCTGGGCCACCAGCAAGGAAGGTGAAGGCACCTGCATGCACATAGTTCTCAGAAAATACGTGGAGGCAAAGGAGTGATCATGGACAACAGGATTTTGATAATCGAAGACGAACAGGAGATCGCGGATCTCGAGCGTGACTATCTCGAACTGTCAGGCTATGAGGTGCGCATTGAAACCGACGGAGAGGCCGGATTAAAGCAGGCACTTGAATCCGGTTACAACCTCGTGATACTGGACCTGATGCTGCCCGGCATCGACGGATTCGACGTATGTCAGAAGATCCGAGAGAGCAAGGACATCCCGGTCATCATAGTTTCCGCCAAAAAAGACGACATCGACAAGATACGCGGCCTCGGGCTCGGCGCGGACGATTACATGACCAAGCCCTTCAGCCCCTCTGAACTCGTGGCCAGGGTCAAGGCTCACATGGCCAGATACGAAAGGCTCATCGGAGCCGGCCACAAGCCCAATGACGTGATTGAGATCCGCGGACTCAAGATAGACAAGACCGCCCGCAGGGTCTATATTGACGGTGAGGAAAAAGCCTTCACGACCAAGGAATTCGACCTGCTGACCTTCCTGGCCGAAAACCCTAACCACGTCTACACCAAGGACGAGCTTTTCCGTACCATATGGGGCATGGAATCCATAGGCGACATAGCCACGGTCACGGTCCACATCAAGAAGATACGTGAAAAGATCGAGGTCGACACGTCCAATCCGCAGTACGTCGAAACGATTTGGGGCGTGGGCTACCGCTTCAAGATATGATGCCACGGAAACGCTGAGTCGATCAGCGTTTCTTTTTTGCGCGATAAGGCCGCCAGGCCGGTGTAGCATTTCAATGACTTCTTTACTCAAAACGCCACGCTGGCAGGGATCTTTCCCCTGCCCGCTTGTGCATGCTTCTCATTACTTCCCGTTTTTATCATTTTTGCAAAAAGGGACGTCAAGCATTTTTGCAAAAAGGGATTGACAAGGTAAAATAAACGCCATATAATCAATTCATAGTTAACCCACTGAATAAGTGGGAAATAAAAAACCGGATCATCCGCATAGGGTGGCGGATGGCCGGAATACCCGCATAGACTACGGGAAAACTGTACAAAACAGATGAGGAGGAGTATAATCATGGGAGAAATCAAGAAAAGCGTAACCGAACTGATAGGCAAGACACCTTTGCTGCAGGCAGACAGATATGCGGAGGCAGCAGGCGTTAAGAACGCTAAGATCCTGACCAAGCTGGAGTATCTCAATCCTGCCGGATCCGTTAAGGACCGCATCGCCAAGGCCATGATCGAGGATGCCGAGGCAAAGGGAATACTTAAGCCCGGCGGAACCATCATCGAGCCCACCAGCGGCAACACGGGCATCGGCCTCGCATCGGTGGCAGCGGCCAAGGGTTATCGTGCGATACTTACCCTTCCCGATACCATGAGCGTGGAGCGCCGTAACCTCCTGCAGGCATACGGTGCCGAGTTGGTTCTTACCGAGGGATCCAAGGGCATGAAGGGAGCCATAGCCAAGGCTGAGGAACTCAAGGAATCCACGCCCGGCGCGGTGATCCTCGGACAGTTCGTGAATCCTGCCAATCCGGCAGTGCACAAGGCTACGACCGGTCCCGAGATATGGGAGCAGACTGACGGCCAGGTGGACATTGTCGTTGCAGGCGTCGGCACCGGCGGAACCATCACCGGCATAGGCTCCTTCCTCAAGGAAAAGAAGAGCGACGTATACGTAGTTGCGGTTGAACCCGCAGGCAGCCCCGTCCTTTCCAAGGGTACCCCCGGAGCACACAAGATCCAGGGAATCGGAGCCGGCTTCGTACCGGATACGCTTGATACCAAGATTTATGACGAGATCATCACCATAGAGAATGAGGACGCTTTTGCCGAGGGCAGGAGCTTCGGCGTAACGGAGGGCATCCTCGTGGGCATATCCTCAGGCGCTGCACTCAAGGCTGCCCAGATACTTGCCCAGAGACCTGAAAATGCGGGAAAGAATATCGTAGTCATACTTCCCGATTCTGGAGACAGATACCTTTCCACCCCGCTTTTTACCAGAGGATAAGACATAAGGGAAAGATTATGAAGGTTTCTACCAAAGGCAGATATGCGCTCCGGCTGATGCTGGACCTGGCCACGTACAATACGGGTGAACCAGTGACGCTCAAGGACATAGCGCGCAGACAGGACATTTCTGAGAAATATCTCGAGCAGATCATATCCATGCTCGGCAAGTCCGGCCTGGTTCAGTCCATCAGGGGTTCGCAGGGGGGATATTTGCTCAGGCGTGATCCCGCGGATTATACCGTGGGCGACATACTGAGGGTGACGGAGGGAGACCTCTCCCTGGTCGACTGCATCAGTCCCGACGGTCCTGATTGTGACCGCGAGGCCGGATGCGTCACGGTGAGAGTATGGAGGATCCTGACGGATGCCATCAATCAGGCTGCCGATTCCATCACGCTGGCTGATCTCGTCGAGTGGAACGGAGAACAACAAAAGCTCGGAGATTACTGCATTTGATGGCGACATCTGCTAATGACGATATCAAAATGATCTACATGGACCATGCGGCCACTACCTACGTGCATGACGAGGCGGTGGCTGCGATGGTTCCTTTTTTTACGCAAAAAATCGGTAATCCGGCAGCGGTGTACCGTTATGCCGGGGAGGCGGCTAAGGCAGTTGCCGAAGCCCGCAGGACCATAGCGGAATCCCTCGGGGCGGAGCCTTCGGAGATCATTTTTACCTCGGGAGGAACGGAGTCTGACAACATGGCGATGGGCATGGGACGGGGACACGTGATCACTACGGCCTTTGAACATCATGCCATACTGGAGCCCTGCAAAGCCCTGCAAAAATCCGGCACCGAGGTGACGTACGTATCTCCCGGTGCCGACGGACTGATAGACCCGGATGCCGTCAGGGCGGCGATACGCCCTGATACTAAGCTCATTTCGGTGATGTTTGCCAACAATGAGATTGGGACCGTGCAGCCCATAGAGGAAATAGGACGGGTGGCCCATGAGTATGGTATAATGTTTCATACCGATGCCGTGCAGGCATACGGGCATCTGCCCATTGACGTGAGGAAGATGAACGTCGACGTGCTGTCGGCCAGCGGGCATAAGCTTGGCGGGCCAAAGGGCGTGGGATTCGTTTACGTCAAAAACGGCATCAAGGCTGCTCCGGTCCTGATCGGAGGACCTCAGGAAAGAGGCTTGAGGGCAGGCACCTTAAACGTTCCCGGCATAGTGGGCCTGGGCGTGGCCGCGAGCGTTTCCATGCGCGACATGGAGCGCAATGAGATTTACGTAAGGGGGCTGAGGGACCGCCTGATCGACGGCGTGATGCATTCCATGACGGGCGCGAGGCTAAATGGACATCCGACGCGCAGGCTGCCCGGCAACGCGAACTTCAGTTTCAAGGGGATCGAGGGAGAAACGCTGCTGATCCTGCTTGACAGGGAACGCATATGCGCTTCGTCCGGTTCAGCGTGTTCAACGGGAGCCATAGAGCCTTCGCACGTGCTGACGGCCATCGGGCTGGATGCCGCGGAGGCCGCGGGATCTCTCAGGCTCACGCTTTCTGAGAGAAACACGGCTGAGGAAGTGGATGCGGTCATCGAAGCCCTGGGCAGGATCATAGGCAGATTGAGAAGCATGAGAAAGGCCTAGGCGCGGTTTTTTGACGAAAGCGTTAACATTGGGTCAACGGATCATATGACTGAAGAAGAAAAGAGCAGGGCACGGGCCGAACGTGTGGCCAGAATGCGCCGCAGCAAGCGCAGACAAAAATTCATGAGGGATCATGCCCGCATTATTTTTTCGGGTGCGGGCGTACTGCTGCTTGTCATCGTCGTGGCGGTTATGATCGGGGTGCATTTGCATGGCAAAGGCGATGCAGGCACCGGCGAGGTACAGGCCGCGCCGCTGACGGACGAATTGACGGAAGACGCGTCAGCGGGTCAGGACGGGGCGGATGAATCCGAACGGACGGAGGCCGATGCGTCCGAAGAGTCGGAAGGCGCCGAAAATGCAGCAGGATATGACGTTTCCGAGTACGGACCCTATGCGGAAAGCTACTCTGAGGACAAGGATGTGTTTTTTGAAGGATATTCAGTATCCATCACGGATTCGGCTGGTTATCCTCCGGAGGATGAGGTCCTGAGCAAGCATGCCGTGCTGATTGACGCACAGACGGGTGAGGTGCTGGCCGCCAAGGATGCGGGCGTCCGCATTTATCCGGCGTCCATGACCAAGATATTGACGCTCCTCGTGGCGGCGGAGCGGGTCAACAACCTGGACGACACGTTTCAGATCGACATTTCCATCACCGATTATGCGTATTCGCATGACTGTTCGGCGGTGGGGTTTGCATGCGGCGAGACCGTGAGCGTGAGGGACCTGATGTATGGAACGATCCTGCCGTCAGGGGCGGATGCGGCACTTGCGCTGGCTGAATACGTGGCCGGGGACCAGTCGCTTTTTGTGGACATGATGAATGACAAGCTGGAGGAGCTGGGACTGTCAGGCTCCGCTCATTTCACCAACTGCGTCGGCGTGTATGATGACGATCACTACTGCACGCTCTGTGACATGGCCATGATCATGAAGGCGGCTCTGGAAAACGAGCTCGCCAGGGAGATACTGCATGCCCACGTGTACACGACCTCACGGACCGAGGAGCATCCCGACGGCATCGAGATATCCAACTGGTTCCTCAGGAGGATCGAGGACAAGGACACCGGCGGCGAAGTCATGTGCGCCAAGACCGGATTCGTAAAGGAGAGCGGATGCTGCGGAGCCAGCTATGAGATAACGGACAGCGGCAGGCGCTACATCTGCGTGACGGCAGATGCATGGAGCGCATGGAGATGCATCTATGACCACGTGGCGATGTACAACGATTTCGGAACGTGAGTTCCGGGCAAGGACGTGATGCGGGATCCGGGTGAGGAACGGATGACGAAATCCGGATGAGGACGTGATGCGGGATCCGGGTGAGGAACGGATGGCGAAATCCGGATGAGGAACTGATGCCGGACGTTCATCCTCGGTTTACATAATATTTCATTTCTATTATTTATAAGTAAAAGCCCTTCCCCCGCGAAGGGCTTTTGACGTCTTTTGAACGTCGATAAATGCGGCGTTTCTCCGCTGAAGGTCTCTTGTGTTTTTTTACGGTTTTGTAACTTTTTACCAAATTTGCCCATCGGGGTATTTTTTTTGCAAAAAACTCTTGCATTTCATTTTGGCAGGGGATATGATGCAAATCACCGACGCGGTACCGACGCCGCGGAGCAGTCTTGCGAGTTACTCGCAGACACATAGTACCGACGGGTACTTTTCTACCCGGTCTGCTTCCATCAGGCCGGTCAACATGGACTTGGTCAGTCCAAAATTCAGTATCAGTTTTTTGCACATTGAAAGATTAATAGTCAGAGTTAATTCGCTAAAGGTTAATGCCTTGAAAGGATGAACAAGTGTATTTATGTCTCACGATCCTCGCGTCAGCCGTGGCTTGGGATCTGAGGGACGGACGCATTCCTGCAGGACTTACCTGCTTCGGAATGCTGGCATCACAGGCCTACATACTGGCTGAAACGGGTTCTGTTGCTGCCTGCTTGAAGGCACTCGCGGCCGGCTTAGCTTTGCTGGCGGTTCTTTTCCCCCTGTTTTCGATAGGGGCTCTCGGCGGAGGTGACTGTAAGCTTATGGTCATTCTTCCCGCTTTCCTCGGTTTTCGTCCGACTCTCATTGCCATTTTCATAGCTTTTGCGGCAGGCGCCTGCATAGGTACCGTCAAGCTTTTCTTTTCCCGAAAGCTGCATGACAGGTTAGTAAATTTAGCGTTTTATCTGCGTGAGGTCAGCATCACGGGCAGGCTGAAAAAATATGACCTGCCCCCGTCCGGAAGGGATGGAGAGATCGCTGCCCACCAGATTCATTTTACGGTCCCGATCCTGATGGGAGTGGCGGCCGTATACGGAGGAATGATGAAAAAATGATTGAAAGATCCATAGCTGTGTGTGACGGGGACCCCAGATATGCGCTGGAACTGGGCAGCGCCATATCCGAGATGATCCCGTCGGAATTCGAGGTCGCGTCGTTTACCGGGGTAGACACGCTGATCGAATATGCACGTGAACATCACGTGGACGTCTCGATCGTCAGCGAATCCGCTTACGATCCCGGGTTACGGGAGGCATTGCCGGGCACCCTTTTGATACTGAGGGAGACACCGGATTTCGCACCGGAAGGTGCTATACTCATTGATCGTTTTATAAGCAAGAAAGACCTATTGCAGTCGGTGATCAAGGAACTGCCTGACAGCATGGAAGGCTGCCTGGTGAAAAGGATGACGGCCAAATCCTGGAGAGTTATTGGTATATATTCTCCGGTGCGAAGATGCCTCCAGACCAATTTCGCGCTGTCGCTGGGACAGATACTCGCTCAGGACCATAAGGTCCTGTACGTTAACTTCGAGAACTATTCAGGGCTGTCAGCGAGGGTAGGCGAGGAGTTCAAGTCGAACATGGTTGACCTGCTCTACTATTACGACTGCGATCCGGACAGGCTTTCGATCCGGATACCGCTGATGATATATCACATGGGTCCGCTGGACGTGATACCGCCTGCGCCGAGCTACTATGACACCTACGAAAGAAACGGCGGGAAATGGGTGGAGATACTAAAGACGATCGAGAACGCCACGGAATATGAATACGTGATCCTGGACCTGACGGATTCCATGAGCGGTCTGCTGGACGTGCTTGAGTACTGTGACAGGATCTACACCTGCGTCAAGTCGGATGAGTCGTCCAGGGCGAAGCTGGCGGAATACGAGAAGTGGATGGTGGATCATTCCAGGGCGGACGTCATGGGCAAGTCAGTGAAGTTCTCATTTCCGGAGTTCAGGGATCTGCCGCAGGATCCGCTGATGCTCACACACTGTGAACTGGCCGGTTACGTACGCAGCATCATCAACGAGGACAAGATATAAATGACTGATCTGGAAAAACTAAAAATTGACATGCAGTCGCGACTGATCGCGCAGATGGATCTTTCGCGGGACATAGATGACGACGAATTGTATGAACAGATAGACGAGATGATCGTGGCCGAAGGCAAGGTCAGTCCCCTGTCGCTGGAGGATCGCATGTATCTCCGCAGAAAGCTGTTTGACGCGCTCAGAAAGCTGGACGTGCTGCAGGAGCTTGTGGATGATCCGACCGTCACTGAGATCATGATCAACGGTCCCGACACGATATTCGTGGAACAGTCGGGGAGGCTCTTCAGGTATCCGATGCAGTTTGAAACCCGGGAGAAGCTGGAGGACGTGATACAGCAGATAGTCTCCGGCTGCAACAGGGTGGTAAACGAGGCCAATCCGATAGTTGATGCCCGACTGGATAACGGGTCACGCGTGAACGTGGTGCTTGCACCGGTTGCCCTTAACGGTCCCATCGTGACGATCAGGCGTTTCCCTGACAAGCCCATATCGATGGACGACCTGATCCGCTTCGGATCGCTCACCGATGAGATAGCCGGCTGGCTCGCGAACCTGGTCCGCGCCAGGTACAACATATTCATAAGCGGAGGAACCGGCTCCGGCAAGACGACGTTTCTGAACGCGTTGTCGGCGTACATCCCACGGGATGAACGCATAATCACGATCGAGGACAACGCTGAGCTGCAGATACTGGACCTGCCTAACCTGGTCAAGCTGGAGACCCGCAATGCCAACGTGGAGGGCTGCAGGGAGATCACTATCAGGGACCTGATCAAGTCGAGCCTCCGCATGAGGCCGGACAGGGTGATCGTAGGCGAGGTCAGGGGCGGAGAGGCATTTGACATGATGCAGGCCATGAATACGGGACATGACGGCTCCATGTCCACCGGCCATGCCAACAGCTGCAAGGACATGCTGTCCAGGCTTGAGAACATGATCCTGATGGGCATGGAGCTGCCGCTTGGGGCGATCCGGCGACAGATCGCCAGCGGCATAGACATGGTGGTGCATCTGGGCAGGCTTAGGGACAGGTCAAGACGGGTGCTTGAGATCACGGAGATCATCGACAACGGAACCGATGAGATCGGAGTCAACGTGATCTACAAATTCAGGGAGAAGGGAACGGATGAAAAGGGAAAGATCATTGGAGAGCTTGAAAGGCAGGGTGAGCTTAAGTGCGTGGATAAGCTCCTTGCGGCAGGAATCGGCGCTGCATGAAAAAAAGGTGGACTACTCAAATTATCACTTCACGCCCGCCGAACTGGTCCTGAACTTACTCATCGGACTGATTCTGGCGTGGGCGATCGGACACTTCTTCTATGATTCGCTCATCGTGTCCGTCGGCGCACTGGCAGCGCTCCCGTGGTTCCTGAGATACCGGAGAAAGGATTACGGCCGAAGAAGAAGGGATGAGCTTAAGCTGCAGTTTAAGGATGCGGTGACATCCATTTCGTCCAATCAAAAGGCGGGATATTCTATAGAAAACGCATTCAGGGAAGCCTGGAAGGACATGGTCCTGCTATACGGGGCACGCAGCATCATGGCACGTGAGCTGGATTACGTCAGAAGGGGACTCGACAACAACCTGATCCTGGAACAGATGCTGCTCGAGCTGGGCGACAGGAGCGGCGTCGATGACATCAGGCAGTTCGGAGAGGTCTTTGCGGTAGCCAAAAGAAATGGCGGAAACCTGACGGAGATAATCGAGATGACCGCGGAGGTCATAGAAGAAAAGACCGACGTGGAGTCAGAGATAGCCGTCATGATCAGCTCCAGGAGAATGGAGTCCAACGTGATGAGCCTGGTGCCCTTCTTCATGATCCTGTACATGGACATGACGAGTGAAGGCTTTTTCGACGCCCTTTATCACAACGTTGCCGGCATAGCCATCATGAGCATATGCCTGGCGATCTACGTATCGGCGTACCTGATCTCACAGAGATTGGTTGACATACGCATTTGAAGTAAGAAAGGAGGCATGATGATTTTTGTCTATATCTCGATCCTGGTGTTGATAGGCGGACTGATGGTTTGTGCAAGAATACTGAAACCCAGCCTTCCGACGACAGAAAACGGCTATTCTCGGGTGTTTCTGGCCCCGGCTGCTCAGATCTGCGTCTGGCTGGACAAGGTGTTGGACCGGAAGTATCTTGGGTCATCGGGTACGAGCAGAAGGATCAAGGATCAGAAATTGTCTTCGGACTTACGGACGCTTTATCCCGGCGATTCGGCGCAGGCACGGATGTACAGATATCGGGCAGAGCTCATATCCACCATCCTGTTGATACTGGCGGCCGGATCAGCAGCATGCATCTTAATGAGTGTTTTGGTGACGAATGAGGGCGTGCTGGAGGAAGGAAACGTGATCTACAGAAATGCATACGGAGGCATGGACGTGGAGGCGGATCTTTCCGCCGGGATGGCAGGCGAGGCAGAGGAAGAAGAATATCAGATAGATCTGACGATCCCTGCCAGGGTTTATTCGCATGAGGAAGCTGACGAACTGTTTGAGGGACTATCCGAAGCGGTCGATCCATTGCTTCTGGGAGACAACGACGGACCGGATCACGTGATCAGGAACCTGAGACTGGTCAGATCGGTTGACGGATACCCTTTTTCAATCAGCTGGGAATGCAGCAATTATGAACTGATCGACTATGACGGGGTGATACATAACGAAGATCTGGAGGAACCCGTGATAGTTACGCTGACCGCAGACTGCAGTTATCTGAATGAGCATTGGTATCTGGTCAGGGATCTGCAGGTTTGTCCCATGGAGCTTACTCCCATGGAACTGAGACGGACTGAGATAGAGAAGGCGGTAAAAGAGGCTGATGAGGAAAGCTCGTCATCTGACAGGCTGATACTGCCGGAACAGATGTCTTTCGGAACCGTACGATGGACTGAAAACCTGTCTGACGTAAGCCCGATGTTCCTTATGGGAACGCTGGTGATCTCCGTTCTCATGATACCCTTCAGGGAGTCTGAGATACGAGGAACCCTCAAAAAGAGATCCAGGGAGCTGCTGATAGACTATCCTGCATTCGTTTCCGAGCTGACTCTTTTTCTCGGAGCCGGAATGAGCGTGCGCAACTGCCTCATAGGCATGGGCCGCAAGGCCGCGCAGAGAAAAGCCGGACGAAGTAACACTTATCTGGAGAAGGAACTGATCATAACCGCGCATGAACTTGAGATCGGAATCTCGGAGACTGAGGCCGTGGAGCATTTTGGCAAGAGATGCGGCACCCGTGAATACATGAGGTTTTCGGCACTTCTGACACAAAACATGCGCAAGGGCAGTCAGGATCTGATCGCGATGCTGAAGGATGAATCTGAAGACGCTTTTACGCTTCGCAAAAACGAGGCGCGCAAGCTGGGCGAGGAGGCATCGACCAAGATGCTTCTGCCCATGGTAATGATGCTCGCGGTAGTCATGATCATAATCATGGTGCCGGCATATATGTCATTTTCACAATAGGGAGGGAAAACATGAAAGAAAAGATCAAAAACAGGATCAACCAAATCAAGGAAAGGCTGAGGGACTTTGCTGAGGAACTGTTTACGCCGGATGACCTGGCCGCCATGGACGACGGCATGGGAACGGTTGAGGTGATTCTGATCATAGTGGTGCTGATCGGACTGGTGCTGATCTTTAAGAAGCAGATCAGGGCGATCGTGGAATCCATCATGAACAAGATATCCTCCGACAGCGATGCCGTGATGTCATGAAGCGCGGATACCTAACGGTATATCTGGCATTGACGCTGGCGGTCATGGTTTCCTTCGTTCTGGCTCTCGTTGAGGGAGCCAGGACGAGCGCCACCAGGATGCGCGCGCTGTGCGTTGCGGACATGGGGATAAACTCGGTGCTGTCGGAATACAATAAGGAGCTCTTTGAACAGTATGACCTGCTGCTGACCGACATGACTTACGGAGGCGGCAGCGGAAGCATTGAGGCCGTGAGGTCGCATTTAAAATATTACCTCACCAAGAACCTGGACGAATCCACGCCTGACATGTCCCGGGATTTATTGGGCATGAAGCTGGATGACGCTTATATTGAAGAGCACGCGCTGGCTACCGACAATTTCGCCGAGGCCGTCAGACGACAGGTGTCAGATTACATGGATACCACGCTTACGGGCCTTGTGACAGGGGTATTTGATGATCTGGGAGGAGACCTGTCAGGTGCCGGATTTGATTATGACGTTTCCGGTAAGAGGGCGGAGGTAAATGCCAGGATCGATTCATTTGACGATCCTACTTATATTAATGAAGAAGGAGAGGAAGTCACTGAACCGATAGTCAATCCCGGCGGAAGCGTGGACGCGATTCGGGGCGCGGGCATCATAGGCCTCGTGCTGAACGACACGTCCGGAATATCCACCAAGGTGGTTGGACTGGACGACGTGCTTACGCGCAGAACCCTTGACGTGGGGGATGGCATTAGTGATGAGGAAAGAAGCCTGGGTGATGCCGCGGGCAAGATAACCTACTGCGAATACCTTTTTGACAAATGCGGATATTACCTTAATGAAAAGGATGGCAGCGTGTTCGATTACGAGATCGAGTACGTGATAAAAGGTAAAGACTGTGACTGGGACAATCTGGAAGCGGTGGCCAGGACCCTGTCCCTCTGGAGGGAGGCGATCAATTTTGTTTATCTTGCCGGATGCGAGTCCAAAAAAGCCGAGGCCAGGGCCATGGCAGCCGCGCTGGCCTGCGTGGTCCTGAACCCTGAGCTCGAGGAACCCATCATGTGGGCGATCCTGCTGGCGTGGGCCTACGTGGAAGCCCTGCAGGATGTCAAGATACTGTTTGAAGGGGATGGCGTTCCGGTTGTGAAGGATGATTCCAGCTGGCATACCGGCCTGACATCGATCATGCACCCAAAATCGGCATTGCACAGTTATCCGGGACAGGCGGGAGCCAAATATGGTGATTATCTCAATACCATGCTCCTGATGGAATCATATGACAAGCTTTTG
The DNA here is from genome assembly GCA_937916415.1 of uncultured Lachnospiraceae bacterium. Taxonomy (GTDB): domain Bacteria; phylum Bacillota; class Clostridia; order Lachnospirales; family Lachnospiraceae; genus XBB2008. Next base: position 5,430 of record CALGGH010000128.1, on the reverse strand, counting down.
CCCAGGTCATTGGACGTGATGGAGCTGGACGTGAGGGAGGCATCAGGCAACGGAGCCTTTAGGATGGACGCGTGCATGCAGAGCTTTCTCGTGAGGATAAAGACTAAGTCAACGCATGGCCATAATGCCGAGATAGTCAGGCGGAGCGGATATTATTATGCATGACGCATGGTCGTGCCGGGGAGGATGAGGACGTAAGGAGGCGGCATCGGATGAGACTCTTCTGCAAAATAAAAAATGTAGCACAAATGGTATCTCCAGGAATAGTTTCGAAGTATCTCCGGACACAGGGAAATACCCAAGGGCCTGCTAGCATTCATTCGAACAAGTATTGTAGGAGAGTTTCATCCGGTGCCGCGTCCGGATCCATGACGGTAGAGGCGGCAATGGTGGTCCCGCTCTTTATTTTCTGCCTGATCAACCTGCTCTTTGGGATTCAGGTGATGGAGACATCCAGCCGGATAACCGCCGCCATGCATCAGACCGGAAGTGAGATTTGCAGTTATGCATATGCTGTTAATCACGTTTCCGGTGAGGCTCCGCCCGGCATCGCCACGGACGTGTATGCCGTGGCGTCCATCAACAGGCATCTCGGAAGCACGGTTCAAAACCGTGGGGGAGTGCTGGGAGGCAGGGCAGGCATCATATATGCCGGATCATCGATCCTGCAGGATGGCGGCATAGTGAAGCTCAGTGCCCTGTATACGCTTAAGTATCCGGTGAACATGGGCTTTATCAGGCCATTCATCCTCGGTACTTCGCTATACGGACATGCCTGGGTCGGATATGAGGGCATAGGCAGCCTGCAAAATTCAACGGATGATGATCCCGTCGTGTACGTCACTCCTACCGGTACGGTGTATCACAGGGATTACGACTGCAGGTACCTGCATCCGAGCGTGACGAGCGTATCTGCGGCTTCCGTGGGGAGTCTTAGAAGCTCCGACGGGTCTAAGTATTACCCCTGCGAGATATGCGGAGGAGGTTCGATGGTTGGCAACGTGTTCATTACCGGCAGCGGAAACAGATATCACAGCGACCTGTTTTGTTCCGGGCTCAAGAGAAACATTCAGGCGATTCATCTGTCAGAAGTTGGGGGGAGAGGCCCATGCAGCGTATGTGGTTATTGACGTACGGCATCATATTGACCGCGCTGTCGGTGTGCGACGTACGCACAAGAAAGATTCCCGGCATCGGCATCGCGGCAGTCTATGCAATATCGGGGGCATTCATCGCCACGAACTCCCAGGGCGGAATTGACTGGTGGGGGCTGGCATTGTCCGTCATGCCCGGAATGCTGATGATGGCATTGTCCCTCGTGACCGAGGGCAAGATTGGGATGGGTGACGGTATATTGACGTGCGGGCTTGGGCTGGGCCTTGGACTGGAAATGACCTCATACGTGATCATGGGGGCGCTGGTGGCGGCAAGCGTGACCGGCATGTTGATGCTGGCTCTCAGGAAGGTCAGCAGGAGTACTAAGCTGCCCTTTGTCCCCTTCGTAACTTTTGGATTGGGGGTGATGGCTCTTGTTGTCGGCAAGGGATGAAGGTAAGAAAGCTGTTCATGACGGATACATGACCGTGGAAGCGTCGTTCGTGGTGCCGTGGGTCGTTTTCATAATAGTCTGGATCATGTACCTGGGATACTTTGAATATGACCGCTGCCTGTTGTTTCAGGATGACTATTCGCTGGCAACGCAGACTGCTTCGAGGATAGCGACGACCTCAGACAAACAGGGGTGGCTTGATGCACACGCGGCAGGACAGATGGGCGGCAAATACATGGGAACTCCCGGGCCTTCCACGACAGGAACCGTCAGCGGAGGCAAGGTAAACGTCAAGTCCGGCTTAAAGGTGAGTCACCCGTTATCGTTTCATGCGGGGATGATACCGGTCAGCAACTGGAACGTATCGGACGAAGTAAATGCGGATGATTTTTCGTATACCAGGAGAATGAGGTTATTCAGGGCCGGAATGCGGATAATTGGAGGAGAATGAGCATGGAGGTAAGATACTACAAGGAACAACATAGGAATTACATGGTGATCAGGCAGACTGAGAGCGACAAGGAAGTGGGATATCACAGCGGCATGCTGAGGAGCCATAACATGGACCATCTGCTCCATGCCGGAGTCAGGGTGGTGGACGGACAGAAATTTAATTATTATGACATCACTTCAAGGCTGTCCCTGCGGCAGCTCTTCGTGAGCAGGGATCTGCGCATGGATGACCTGACCGCCCTGTTTTCGGGAATCAGGGATGCCTGCGATGAGATAGACAGATATCTATTGGACGTTAACCGTCTGGACCTGGATCCGGAATTGATTTTCTACAACTGCACCAGGGAACAATATTTCTTTTTGTACAACATATCCGTTCCCGTCTCGGAATCAAGGGAAGCGATAGGTAAGTTCATGGACTACCTGCTGGACAAGACGGATTCTGATGACCCGAAGGCCACGGATCTGACCTATGGGCTGTATGAGAGATATGAAAGAGGGGGCTTCGACGTGTGGGACCTGGTTCAGTCGGTCAGCGATGCCATGGACACGCAGGTGACGCCGGCAGCCGGCAGGCCCGTGACGTCTGCGAATGCCGGATTTCCCGGGGAACAGTATGATCCTTATGCGTCATCTTCTCAATCAACCATAAGTGAAGCAGCCTCAGCCGAGATGCTTGATGACCTGCGGGATTCTTATGCTGACGTGAACCGTAATTCGGCAAGTGCCCGCAGCAGGGAACCTCATAAGGACGGCTTAACCATGTCATATTTCCTCATTCCCGCCCTGGGACTGCTGGGACTGATCGCATGTGCCTGCGTCTATATGTTAATGAAGCTGGATAAGGATGAATTCATGATACTGATCGCTGCCCTTGCGGCATCCGGCGTTACCTTTCTGGCCGGATTGGTCAGGCTGGCATATCATAAGTTTGGCAAAGCCTCATCCGGGATTGGGAGCGGCAGCATGGGCGAGACGGCCGATCCTGCACCGGTCAGCGAATCTGCGATGGTACACATGCAGGACTTCGTGGCTCCGATAGAACGGCCCGCCAGGAAATCCCAGCCCTCAAAGGGAAGAAACGTCAGCTCGTTAGTGCAGGAGTCCAATGAGGAGGAATACAGCAATGAGGGCCAGACGACGTTCTTTGGTGACGTGCCCGTTGGCACCGGTTACAAACTGTATGCACTTGACAGACGCAACAAAAAACATATCGAATTGAACAGGCTGCCATGTACCATAGGCAAGCTTGCGGGATACGTGGACTTCATCCTGGATCATCCTTCCGTCAGTCGGGTGCACGCCAAGATCGAAAATGAGGATGGCCGTCTGATGCTGTCGGACATGAATTCCACAAATGGCGTTTTTTTGAACGGAATACGCCTTCAGCCAAACGAGCGCCGTGAGATCGAAGAAGGTGATGAGATACGCTTCGGGTCACTGAACTATTGTTTGCGTCATGCAGGGTAAAATGATATGATTATCTCCTAAGGAACTGTCAATAAATAACATGATCATCCTGCTTGTCTTTTCCGTCGATAGCACAGTTCAAAAAATGCTTACGTAGCCCGCTATGCGCACATTTTTTGAACTGAACCCTCGAAAGAAAACACTGCGCAATCTGTTCAGGTTATTTGATGACAGTTCCTAAAGGAGAAAAAAATGCAGATCAACATTTATTACGGCGGCAGGGGGATGATGGATGATCCCACGCTCTTCTGCATACGCAAGATGGAGGAGGTTCTTGAGGACCTGAGGGTGTCTGTCGAGACCTATCATCTGTATGAACTCAAAAACAGCATCACAACTTTGCCCCAGACCTTAAAAAATGCTGATGGCGTAATCCTGGCCACGACGGTTGAATGGCATGGGATCGGCGGCTACATGCAACAGTTTCTGGATGCGTGCTGGCTGTATGGGGACAAGGAACTTATCTCCAGGCTTTACATGTGCCCGGTAGTGATGGCCACTACGTATGGTGAGCGTGAAGGCAACATGCATCTGGCCGAAGCCTGGGAAATCCTGGGAGGAATCCCTTGCAGCGGCGTCTGTGGCTACATCCTGGATGCAACCGTTTTGGAGAATAATGAAGATTACATTAATATAATAGAAAGAACGGCTGAAGGCCTTTACCGTACCGTCAACCAGCATCTGCCGTCCCTGCCCGCCAGCAATCATGCGGTCAAGCAAAAGGTATCTTATACCAAGAACATTGACCTGACGCCTCAGGAGTCAGAACAGCTTAGTCAGTATGCTTCGAATGAAATGTACGTTCAGCAGCAGAAGGAAGACATACAGGAGCTTACTTCATTTTTTACGGAGCTGATGAGTAACGAGAAGGAAAGCGGCGAGGACAAGTTCGTCGGTGATTTTGACAGGATATTTTCGCCGAAGGCGGGGATGGACGGGACGTGTCAGATCGTCATTAACGGCGGCGTCCCCCTAAGCCTGGTCATCAAGGATGGCAAGCTTAACTGTTTCTACGGCAATTCGGATAATGCTGACGTGAATCTTTCAACCTCGTTCGACTGCATGAATGAGATCGTATGCGGAAGGATGACGTTTCAGAGGGCGTTCATGTCCGGCGAGATGACGGTAAAGGGCAATTTCATGTACTTCAGGAATCTGGACGTGCTGTTCCCGTTTGGTGAGTGATGATTATGGAGGAAACTAAAATGAGTGATTGCATCTTTTGTAAAATTGCCAATGGCGAGATCCCTTCCCGCACGATACATGAAGACGACTTCTGCAGGGTGATCCTGGATCTGGGGCCAGCCGCCAGGGGACATGCACTCGTGCTGCCCAAGGAACATTATGCCAACATATATGAGCTTCCCGAGGATAAGACTGCTCAGGCATTCGTCGTTGCCAGGAAAATGGCGTCCCGCATGACTGAAAAACTGGGATGTGACGGTTTCAACATAGTCCAGAACAACGGAGAGACGGCAGGACAGACGGTATTTCATTTTCATATACACCTGATTCCCAGGTATAAGGATGACGGTCAGAAGATCGGATGGAATCCCGGATCACCTTCGGATGAGGAGCTGGATGAGACGGCTCGCATCATCAACGGATGAAGCGAGGATCCATGTGCACGGCTTCCGGGCCCATACCACAAAATGTATGAATCAATCACTAAATATAGTGATTGACAATGGAAAATCATATAGATATAATATTTGTTGCGTCACCTCATGGGGCTGACGCAACTTTTATCATAATATATATGATTCATCATGAATTTGGGTGATGAGTACGGCCCTGATTTTGGGGCACCCACGAAACCTGTTTCGTGGGGAAAAGGAGCAATCGCGGAACGCTAGGAGTCCCGAGCATGCGAGGGACGACAATTAGTGAAGCGGATTGCGACGTGGAGAAGTACTCAAGAGGCCGAAGAGGCGCCCCTGCTAAGGGTGTAGGTCGGG
>CALGGH010000127.1 GCA_937916415.1 uncultured Lachnospiraceae bacterium | reverse complement strand
GCCTTGCACATGAAAATCCAGTCTGCGCATCTTTATGAAGTTATTTATTTACAGTTCCTAACGTATGCTTCATAATACGCATTTCTGACCAGTTGCTTCATTTCACGGATCCTGTCATGATCCACGGAATCATAGTCATAATAGAATTCCCAGTGGTATTCGGCGTCGGGATCAAGCATCTCCTTGTCCAGTATGATCACGTCCGCTTCTTCCATGCCCGCCATCTCGGGATATTCGTCATAGACGAAACGGTACATGTATTCCTGATTGCAGTCGGTCAGGCATATCTTCGCGCCGTCTTCGGCCATCCGTCCAAGATCCTCCTGCTCCATAAGGTCCAGGATGGCTTCTTCCTTGTCCCCATAAGGGGTATTATAATCTTTACTCAGAATATAAGCAAATGCCAGTGCCGCCACGATCAGCGAAATGCCGTGCGTAAAAGTCCTGCCCAGAGCGCCAAAAAGCATCGCAAGCAGATAAGTGACGCCAAACGCCACGGCGGCCGCGTAATAAGTGAACGTGCGCACGTATGGCAGCTTGGACTGCACGAACACGGTAATGGGCGTGATCATGGCAAACCAGATCACGATCCACGAGAAGACCATTATCCCGTCTCCCGCCGCGTCGCGCTCTCCCTTACCGTTTCTTTTGACGTATGAGTGCCTTGAGGCCAGCGTGACGACGGCCAAAATTACGGCCAGCGCCATCAATATGATCAGCACCGCCCCGAATGCGTAAAAATGATTGAACACGTCCAGGAAATGGTCTGCAAAGGCGCGCGCGTATCCCTCCCTGGGCACGCTCTGTATGTAGGGAGTGTCGAGCATGTACCTCGCTCCGGTCAGCACGGCCCCCAAAGGCGACCTGAGTATTATCGCTATGTGTGACATGCCATAAAAGGCGCTGAGCTCATCCTTGGTCATGAGGTTCGAACCTATGGCCAACCAGACCACCGAATAGACAAGCACCGTCCCGACTGCGGCGAGGACTGACGCGATGATGATCTTAAGGAGCCTGTCCCTGCGTCCCAGCGCAAGCAGGCAGGTCAGGGCACAGAAAGCTACCGTGATGACCCAGTAGAGCGTGGTCATGACCGTATAGAATCCCAGGACCATGGAGACGGCCCATAAGACGTAATGCCTCGTGCAGTCAGTCTCATCAAAGCAGACGTGCAGCAGACAGGTCAGGGCGATCAGCATCATGTTGACAGACAGCGCATATCCGCGTCCCTGCACCGTGATGGCGTTGACCTGCCATGCACCTGCGTATATGGCCGGGATCATCAGTGCAAAGCCCCTGCCGATGAGCTTCCTGCCG
>CALGGH010000126.1 GCA_937916415.1 uncultured Lachnospiraceae bacterium | reverse complement strand
TAACGCAGGGAAAGCCATACTTCCTGAGCCGGCCGCGGAGGTTTGGCAAGAGCCTTTTCCTGTCGACGCTGAAGGCATATTTTGAAGGGAAAAGGGAGCTGTTCGAGGGACTGGTCATCACCGAGCTGACTAAAAACGATCCCGATTCCTTTGCGGAATACCCCGTGTTTTACTTTGACTTCAACAGGGGCAACTATTCTAAGCCTGAGGCCGGCATTCACAGGGAATCGGGTGACGGCGCAGATGCCGTCGGAAAAGATGCCGCTCCCGACGGGACTGATGGCACGAAAATGCAGGCCATTGAGATGGTCATCGACATGCACCTGCGGGAGTGGGAGCAGGTTTACGGCTCTGATCCTGCGAACAAAACCCTCGCTCTCAGGTTTGACTATCTGCTGAAGGAAGCCCACAGGCAGACCGGACGCCGCGCCGTGGTGCTCGTCGACGAGTATGACAAGGCCCTGCTCGAATCCGATCCGGAGCTTGACGAACACAACCGAGCCGTTTTCAAGGGCGTGTTCAGCTGCCTCAAAAGCGATGACGCCCACCTGAAATTTGTCTTTATTACGGGAGTAACGAAATTTAGTAAGGTCAGCATCTTCAGTGACCTGAATCAGCTGGAGGACATCTCGCTTGACCGCAGGTTCTCCTGCATCTGCGGCATCACGGAGCGGGAAATGCTGGATGCCTTCAGCCCTGAGATCGATTCCCTTGCCCTGGCTGAAGACATGAGCCGGGAAGAATGCATCTCCGCCCTGAAAACCATGTATGACGGATACCATTTCTTTGAGAACTCCGAAGGGGTCTACAATCCCTTCAGCCTGCTGAATGCTTTCGTGAAGCAGAAATTCGGCTCCTACTGGTTTGAATCCGGCACGCCGACGTTCCTGATACGCAAGCTGCAGGAAACCGGCTTTGACGTCAAGGCGATCACCGATGGAAAGGTCACCGCGGATGAACGCACCCTGTCCGATTACCGCTCGGACGACCCCAATCCCGTTCCTCTCATGTACCAGTCAGGATACCTCACGATACTTGACTATGACAGGGAATTCCGGAGCTATGAGCTTGGTTATCCGAACGACGAGGTCAAGTACGGCTTCCTTAAAAACCTGGTTCCGATGCTGCTTAACCTGAATCGGTCGGGCATGAGCCCCGAAGAGGAATCTCCGCTTGACGCCAGGAGCTTCGTGAAAGGATTAAGGACCGGCAACGCCGACGGCATCCGCGACCGCCTGACGGCCCTGTTCGCGTCACTGCCCTATCCCGAGGGCGATCCCGAAAAGTTTGACAAATACGTGGAGCGAGACTTCCAGAACGTCATCTACATATCCTTCATGCTCATGGGCCAGTACGTGAAGACGCAGGTGCACAACGCCGCCGGCCGTGCCGACGTCATCGTGGAGACGTCAGACTATGTATGGCTCTTTGAATTCAAGCGTGACAAGTCCGCCACAGAAGCACTGCGGCAGATCGAGGACAAGGGCTATGCCCTGCCTTACGCCGCAGACTCCCGCACGATACTGAAGATCGGCGTGAACTTCGATTCAGGCAAACGAAACATAAACGAGTGGATCGTTGTCTGAGCACGATCAGTGAACAATTTCATCATTAACGCAAGGCGACCCCGGAGCAGCACTACCGCTCCGGGGCCTGCTTGTCGTTAAGGACCAACTGATTGAAAATGCGGACGAGGACATGCGAAGTGTCCGAAAGGCAGGATGAGAAAAAATATACCTGACCATGAGGATTCCCAACATTGAAGTCAGGTATGTCTATGAGAATCAGATCAGCAACTGGTTTAACAAGGTCGTGAAGTCTGACGTAAGAGCTGCATCGTGGAGCCGTATTCCTGACTCTGCCCGTCCGGATCACCTGTCAGGGCTTTGCATCTTCCTTTGCAAGGATCTCCGCGCATTTGTCAGCACTGGAATAGGGAAAATACCTTACCTGAATGCCATGTTTTCTTGCCTCATTTATGATGCCGTAGTACTGTGCATGTGAAATGTGGTTATTCTGTATCCAGACAACGTCCGCATTCCTTACGAGTTCCGGACTGAATGCATATTGATCCACGTCCACAAAGCGGACGTTTGTAAACTTTGGCTTAATGGATTTCAGGAATGATTCATGTCCCCCAAAAACCACCGTGCGCTTAACCGTTTCAAATGGGAACGTAACGTCCGCCCCGGGTTTGTCCGCCCGGGCACGTACCCGCTCAGATCCGCCCCCATCGATCTGATTAAAGATCAGCTCCCGAAGGTCTGCCAGTTCTCTGTGTTCCATCCTCAGAGCCTGTAGTTCGCGTTCATATTTAGCCTTTTCCGCTTCGGACTCCCGGCGTATCTCACTTAAGGCTCCCCTGAGGCTCTTATTCTCATCCTTAATCCGTCTGAGTTCCGCTTCCGCATTGAGATCATCCCGTTCCTCACGGATGATTCTTTTATGATCATCAGGTGACCCCGGGTCCTCTCCCTCTCCGCGTGCGGCGCCTGAATCCTGCACGATTCTGTGCATCTCGGCATTTTGTGCCTTGGCTACGTTTCCCCAGTAGCCGCTCGTCTTTTTAAACGCCACGGGTTCCGTGGGTTCCGGCTCGTTGCCGTTAAATTTTCCGGACGTTTCATTGGTTTCAGTCGCTGCGGCCTCCATGGTTCCGGCATCGTACGTAAGGTCGTCATTGCCCGTGTCGTCGCCGGACATTGATCCCCATGAATTCTCCCTGAGGTTCAGGGCTTTCGACTGAAACTGGGTAAGGAAAAGGATTTCCGCATTGCCTACAAGCTTGTTGACGGTCTCTGCAGTCATTCCGCCGTCTGTCAGTTCTCGTCTATCCCTCTCGAAAGGATGAAGATTTCTCGGCATCACACCGCCACACATGGAAAAGAGAATCTGCGCAAGATTCCTGCCCTCAGGGTATGGCACGTAATAGTCCGTGGCATCCTCGGAGCCATTCTCTGCCTGGTAAGTGATCCATTCGTTTCTGTCATAAACCAAAGCCGGATCAGTCCATTCATCATCATCGAATTCCGACGTCCAGTCCGCATGGGGATCATTCCCGCTTACGTGCCATGGCAGGAGGGAGGCCGCGGCATTTACCAGGCAGTATCCCGACTGCATAAGCCATGCCGCGTCGTCATCATCTTCCAGAAGAGCCAAAAGCGCAAAGCACGTTTCATAAGGATCCGGGATGACAAATTCCTTATATTTTCTTGCAAGCATCCCATTATGCAGCCTGTCCCTGACGGCCTTAAAGGGCATGTTGAAATAATCACTGAATTCCAGTCTTAACGCGTTTTTTACCTCTTCGACTTCAGTATAATCTGAGAGGGCATTTCTGATCCTTGTCTCGTCGTCCGGAGGCTCTTTTTTCACCATCAGGACACTCGGCTGTCTTGCCATGATATCGACTGCGGATCTCTGCTCACGGTCAAATGAAGCCATGCATTCGGCATAAATGCGGATGATCTCCTTCTGTTTCTCTTTGAATCGGTCTTTCGCTGCCCGAATACGATCCCGGTCAACGAGTCCGAAAACGGAATCAAAGCTTCTCCTGAAGGAGGATCTTATCAGCTTCTGCCGTCCTTCTGCAAGAATTTCTCCGCAATAGACGCCATCATGTGCATGGCGTCCATCCCCATCGGCCTTATTTCTATCCTTTATCACGCACATGACTGACCGTATCAGGTCATTATCAAAGCACGGATCAAAGAAATTGACCGGGATATCCATGTCATATAGTCTGGAATAGTCCCTTGGAAGGTATTTGAAGGCATCCCTCAGACGGCCGGTCCGCTTCAGATCGTCAAGCATCCACATCGCTGCCGCAAGTGTTATGTCTTCGTAATAATCGATCCCGTCGTAATCCGTTCTTTGAGGAAGCGACTCAAGGTGTACCAGGGTCTCCTCCGGAGACGTGAGCGCATTCAGGGTCTGCGGATCCAGAAACGGGGCATCTGAATCAAGCAGCTCAAGCAAGGCAGACAAGGCCTTTGCACGCCGTTTGATTATAGTGCCGTTTGTTACGGAGTCCACCTGGACGGACAGTTTATCCAGCGTGATCTGCCTGACCTTGTCAAGCTGCTCACATATCAGCTTTTTCCTGTCGGCCGCGGCAGCATATCTCTTTTTTTTCACGCACTCTTTCAGGTTTTCCAATTCTGAGGAATACATTATAGCTTCACCGTCATTTTATAAACCTCGTCAATGCCGCCGGTCCTCCCATGACATTTTTTGTACTTGATCCCGCTGCCGCACGGACAGGGATCATTCGGATATACCTTTACTTTCCTGCTCTCGCCGCGACTTCCGTACTCAGTGTACTGTCCCATGGCCGACAGATCCAGGCTGATGCCGTTCTGTTCAAAAAATGGCTTCAATTTGGCCAGATTCCCGGCTGCCTGTGTTGATCCCGGAACTATGGTCTTCGGCATCCTGAGTCCTCCCATCTTTTCCGCAAGCTTACTCGGAGCCCATCCGCGTCTGTCCCTGCGGTTTACGTGATTATAGAAATCATTTACGTACGGCAACAGGGAATTGAGTTTATCTATGGATTCCGCTCCGGAGCAGATCAGTTCGGTCAGCCTCCCGAGCGCATCAGTTCCATCAAGCTCCCCGGACGAAATACGCTGCCACATGGACGGAAGCTCCTCCGCTTTTCCGGCCTTTTCCAAAAGTCCTACGTAAGCATCCATATGGGGGTCATGTATATAGCCGTTGGAAATGAGCTGCTCGATCTCGGCCGAAGTCGGCAAGTAAAACTCCACGTTCATCTGCTCATCAAACAGATACAGCCATTCATCTTCATCGAGATGGATCCTGGCATAGGGATTGCCATCCTTCTCTGCTTTCCTGAACACCTCAAGCATGTCATCCTCGCCGTCTTCGGGCACATGGGGAATGAAATATCCCGGCTCCTTATAGCCCATCGACTCAAAGACCTCCTCGTAACTGTCCATATAATCAAGAAGAAGGGACGATGAGCCCTCTACGACATGAACCATCTCCTCAATGGAGGGATCATCCTTCTCCCTGGTACGATACATCTTTTTTAGCACCTCAACAGGAATGATTCCATACAGAAATTCTCCCGCCTGAGCGCATTTTTCGAGCCATTCAGTATTGATCACGTCAGATAACCTCCTGTGTGAAAATCCGGGTCACGACCCATTCCGTAATGTTTCTTTTCTCCGAATCGAAGTTCACGCCGATCTTAAGGATCCTGCGGGGGTCCGCTGCATAGGGCAGGGCATACCCGTTGTCCTCGCTGTCATGGACGTCTCCGTAGGTTATGTCCTCATGTATCTGCTTCTCTATGGTTCCGCCGCCGATCAGCT
>CALGGH010000125.1 GCA_937916415.1 uncultured Lachnospiraceae bacterium | reverse complement strand
GGAGGGAATCCTCGATGACGGCTACGCCGGGGTGATCTCCTATGGAATCTGCTTCTGCAAAAAAAGCTGCATCGTGGATATGTATTCCGGAAGTTAGGTCATTCGGATGCATGGAAGGCGGCGGCGACAAGGCCGTCGGAAGCGCGAACGTCAAGTTCACCATCACGACGATGCGCATCAGCTTCTTTAAGCTGCTGACAGGACTATGAGACCCGGGAGGGGATTTCTCAGGTTAACAGCATGAGGTTTAAGAAAATGAAAGGACCGGCTGTGGCCGGTCCTTTTCCGTGGATGAGCAAGCTCATTTTAGTTTTTTCTGAATCTTTTCATGTAGTTCGGGCGGGATTATGCCGCTCTTTCCCATCTCTCGAAGCATCAGCTTTAGATCTCCCGGAAGTGAACGAACCTCGGAGGCGGGGGCATTGGCCAGATATTCCATCATGTCAAGCATTTCATTATAAGTTTCCTTAAAATCTTCTTCGTCATAATCTAACATGTTGTCTTCGAGGGCATCCACGGCTTCCTCGACGTTGTCAAGGTACGGATGCCGCTCCACCCTGCATCCCAACTCGGCAGCCATGTCTTTGAGGTACTCATACGTATTATCGTCATCGGCCATGAAAACGCGCGGGATGAACTCCGAGTCGATCAGGCTGTTAAGCCATGCAGTCATGGCTTCCGCTGCGCCGTTTTCATAATCCTCCAGAATGGCAGGCTTATACGTGAAACCGCTCTTGTGATTTGAGGAGAACAGCATGCGGGGGATCACGGGCACGCCGCTGTCAGACAGGTATATTGCGGCAGCAGATGATATGATCTTGCATTCCACGGCCTGACGGGCTTTGGATGCGGCGAACTTCTTTTTAATCTTCTCATCCGGCAGTGCAGCCTTGGGAAACGTCATGGGTTTTAGTTCCGGGACGTCCAGTTTTCCCAGTTCATATCCGTTATCAGTGATGCTGATCAGGGGAATGGCATTTCCCTCCGCCGTCAGGAGCGTGAACCCGAGGCTGTCCCTGTCCGTTTTCTTCAGCAGTCCGGCCACGTGCGTGGCTGCCAGTATGGCCTCGTACAGACGCTCTTCGTCTGATTCATCGGTCGGGTGCCAAGGGACGTACCCGGGTACGAACCTCCATACGTGCGGATACGCTTTTTGCCCCTTGAGTGAAATCCGGTGCTGCGAGGCATATTTCTTTACGGAATCGATCTCCTCCGGGCGCAGCATGTCTTCATCATCGTACATGAGGGATACGCAGTCCTGTGAAACGGCCTTGCCAATTATGTCATCATCAAACAGCGTTATGGGGACACCGATGAGGCGCCTGTATGCCTCCAGTCCTCCGTCATTGGGATAGACGTTGATTCCGATGTTGGAATCATCGCTTCCCTGGATGCTTACGTAAGCAAGGCTCCCATCCCGATATTTGAGCGCAAATGGCTCGTCACTGTAGATCTTTTTCCAAAGGGAGGTCTTCCTGTACTTAAATGCGGCTTCAAAGAGTTTGTCAGAAGCTTCATAGTTCCATTCATATGACATCAGCGGATCCGGTTCGTCAAACAGTCCGAAACCGGATTCATCATCCCATTCTGCGTCATCATCCCATTCTGATTCCTCATCTTCGAATTCATCATAATCGGGATACTGCTCGACCTCACCCTCACTTCGGATCAGCGAAGCGGGAGCACCGGGAGCGTCTGATACGCTGAGAACCCTGACCTCGAAGTCCCAGTTATCGCCGAAATCATAGATAAACCGGAGCTTATCGCCTTTTTTGAGGTTAAGGGAGAAGAGTTTGACGCGGCACCTGTCCTGTCCTGAGGAAAACGGGTTGCCTCCGACGTACTCCTTGTCATTATGATAAAATGCGAACAGGTGATCAAAATCAAATCCAAGCGAGTTAAGCAGGCAGCTGCAGAGTTCCTCCAGCGTAATTGACCCGGGCACGTCAAAAGTGCGCGTTACTTTTTCTCCGGGATCACATAATCCGTCTTTTAAAGAAAATTTTAACCTGATGACCATTTTGCACCTCCGGAATGGTTTGAGATGTCTGTATTCATTAGTTCTATTTTATAGGAACAGTACATGACTGACAACAGATTTTGCCTCTGATTAACGCACCGGTTTTCTGCACCGGTTATCTGCCTCACTTGCTGCCCTTGTGAAAGGGGCGGCGAATAATGTATAATTAGGAAACGTAACGGAATTACTTGATCATACCGCTACAGTTCCTTGGAAGCCGTTCAGAAGAGCCATTAAATTGTTGGTTATTCCGTGACTGATCCTTAGCCATAGAGGAGTGTGAATCCATGATCTCATGTCCCAATTGCGGCAGCAATCCGCGTTTTGATATCGAAAGTCAGCAGCTGAAATGCCCCAACTGCGGTTCTTTTTTTGATCCGGCCACTTTCCCTGAGGAGACGGGCGGCGCTGACATGCAGACCGTGACCGGCGATTATGCCGGACAGCCTGACATGATGCAGGTCAGGATATACACCTGTTCGCAGTGCGGCGGCGAGCTGATGAGCACGGATACCGATGCCACGGCTTTTTGCAGCTACTGCGGATCCCATCAGGTGCTGGAGGAGAGACTGTCGTCGCAGAAGCGTCCCCGGCACATAATTCCCTTTAAGATAACCAAGGAAGATTGTAAAAAGGCGTATGCGGCTAAGCTCCGCAGATCGCTTTTTGCGCCCGGGGAGCTCAAGGATCCAGCCTACATAGATGAGTTCCGGGGCATCTACATGCCGTATTGGTATTATGATTTTGAGCAAAAGGGCGACATCACCCTGAGCGGCACCAGGGAGCACAGGAGCGGCAATTACCGCATAATCGACCACTATGCCCTGTCAGTTGAGGCTGACAATTTCTACGGAGGCATTTCTCATGACGCGTCGTCTTCGATGGATGACACGATATCCGAGAGTCTCGCTCCCTATGACATAAAGGAAAGCCTGAAGTTCAGGACGCCCTACATTAGCGGGTTCTATGCTGACATTCCCGACGTTGGCGAGGAGACGTATCAGAATGAGTCGGCCGTCATGGTCGCGGAGGATGCAGTCCACAGGGCAAAGGCCTTCAGGGAGTTTAACGGATATTCCATCAAAGAAGATGATGACAAAAAGGTCGTGCACAAGACGAACACGAATCTCGTGCAGGCGACGGCCGCGATGCTGCCGGTGTGGTTTCTGGCTTTTCGCAAGGATGACCGAGTGGCGTATGCCGCCATTAACGGTCAGACCGGCAAGATCACGGCGGACGTCCCGATCGATCCCAGGAAATATCTGGCAGCGGTCGGAGTGCTGACCGTCGTCATATGGCTCGCGTTGCAGACGTTTAACGTTTCATCGCTTCGTACCATCGTGCTGATCAATATTTTTGCCGCTATGCTCGGCGGGCTGACCTACGGGATGGCGATATACAAGCTGCGCGACAACATACTCAGGCGCAAGTGGGAAAAGTCCAGGGGCACCGGAGCCGTCCCTGAACCAAAGGAAGACCTGTCGGGCTTAAGTGCGGATGAGAAAAAGGAGCGCAGAAAAAAGATAAAGGAAGAAAAAAAGGCGATCGAGGGAGTCAGAAAGTCAAGCGTACCCGGCCTCGGCTTCATACTGGCATTCATCGGGATACTGATAGTCGTGGCATTGGTCCTCGCGTTTTTTGGGTTCTCCGCCTTAATTGCCATAGAACCATTTATAGTGGCCGCATACGTGTCGATCGGATTCTCGGAAACGGGTCTTAAGCGCGGCATCATAAGCAACTGGGTGCTGGCGGCGGTGACGGCCGTCAGTTTCCCGTTCAGTCTCCCACCCCCTTGCTGTAATTGAGATAGTCCCTGAAGTCATCGCCTATGGCCTTG
>CALGGH010000124.1 GCA_937916415.1 uncultured Lachnospiraceae bacterium | reverse complement strand
ACGTTAACGGAACTTGAGCCGGATTCAATAAGCCTTAAGGGAGTGTTCAGCTACACCATTCCCGCAAACGAAGTTACCGGTCAGGTTAACCTTACCTTTACAATGGATGAAACCAAAACAACAAAAAGGAACTCCGTAAAAATCGTAAAGCTGGCAAATGATAATGCAACGATTACCGTAAGTGGAACTGAGTTAAAGAAAGGTGAGTACATGATCGTGCCCACCAGCGAGGAACTCACGTTTACAATAGCTGGTGTGGGAAACGCAACCGTAGATAAGGTATGTTATCAGGCGGTTGCTGACACTTCAAACCTAACTGGGATTACCGGTGCTTCTAATGCCACGGTGCTTGGTGGCACGACAACGTTTGCGATAAGTTCGGATACTCTTGCCGGAGCGGATCGCGACGGTACGAACGGCATATGCCTTATCGCAACAACCAAGGAAGAAGTAGATGCCAGCGAATACAAGGTTCTTTGGAATGGTACCGCAAAGCCCAACCAAGTAGACACGACCAAAGGCGAGACTCTTGAGGAAATAAACCTTGTTGCAGGCGGATCTGATGCGGAAGACGCCATCACTGATGAGGCATCAAAGAGCCTTAAGAACATCAAGGTGAAAGCATCAGACACGATCACCGCTACGGTTGTGGAAGCAAGCGACGGCAAGACTGCTATATCCGACATCGCTGCCGGAACATATAAGCTTGGAATAGAAGGAACAAACGCCGTTGCAGCAAAAACGAGTACCAGTACAATCACTTCAACTAATAAAGCCGGAGAGGACGTTCTGAGCGTTGAATTTAAAACATCCAGCACGTTCCCTCACACCAAGACTTATAAGTCATCCATCCCCGTTAAGGTGGCCGCGCTGAATACGGTATATGCCGCTGGGGGATATTCGCTTAAGACCGCGGTTGCTTCGAATGGAACGCCGGGCAGCACGGTAGCGGATGCCGGGCTTGATAATGCAGGCACTACGATCCGTGTGAAGAATACTTCAGGAACTACGATAGATGACTACATTACGCTTAATCCACAGTTTGAAGATGAAGATAAATATGGGGTCAAGAATACAAGCAATATGGTTATTGATGATACGGATGACACCCTCATAAAGGCCATTACCTGGTCAGCAAAGAGCAGTACCGGAGAAGAGTACGATCCTAATTTCCTGACTCCAACTTATGGCCTATACACGAACTATGGCACTCCTGGCGAATATGACGGAACAGCTTCCAGCAACACGATTGCGATTGGCGCTCCTTCAGAAGCTCAGGAAATCACGGTTACGGCAAAAATCACGTATCTTGACGATACGACGACAGAGGTTGAGGAAAAGGTGACGGTCATTGCCGATAGCCTTGGCTACATCGGAATCCCTGTCGTTAAGGTTGGTTCCCAGGATGCCGTTTATAACGGGGCGTCACCCGTGGCCAACGTTGAACTCTCCACGGCTAACGGACTCAATACCGCAACGGTTAAATACGAGATTTATGAGGTTCTTAATAACACATCCATCACTAGGGTGAATAATGTGGGTACTTATAACGCTCTTACAGCTACTCAGGTCAAGGCACTTGTAGGCAGCAAGCATCTTAAGCTCGTGGAGAGCGGCGTTGATTTTGGCACCGGACTTAAAAAAACTGCTTCTGCTGATCCGGATGCCGTGACGGGAATCGCTGCTCCTGCAGCTGACGGGACCTTTACGCTTACCGCTGCAAAGGCAGGGACCATAAATCTGAAGCCTGACTTTACCGTAAACGGAATTCCGGTAGCCGTAACAACCAACGCGTTGGCGATTACGGTAGTGAACACCCTGCCTACTTACACCGTGACGCTTAACACTGATTATACGACGTCTGCTAAGACTGGCGATTATGATGCTCCTGACCTTAACGCTAATGCCGAATGGCTGAGCAGGACACATGGTACGACCATTGGTGCATCCAAGAAGACTCCAACTGCTTATGTCTATAAAAAGGTAACCGCCGGAACGAAAATTAAGCTGCCTAGCTTTACGGACTTTAATATTAAAACCTATGATCCCAAGAAGGTTCTTTGGGCATGGACCGATAATGGCGATACCGCAGGTGTGGGACACAGCTTCGCTCCTGGTGAGACCGTAACGATCTCACGCGATACCACCTTTACTCCCGTATGGGTAAATAAATATAAAGACGGGATTGTTAAGGGAGTTATTGGCTCCGGAAAAAATGACATTACTACAACCACTGACATTGCGGTAGGAGCAAGACTGCCCGTATATATAGCCTTTAAGGCACTTGATGAGGAGAAGCGCGCTGAGGATGTTGAGGGAGGAAAATTTACGGGTGCTGCTGCGTATGAATCTGAATATGAATACGTAACGGACGGAATGAAGCTTTCCTGGACTACGGAATCAGCTAAGGCAGGCTTTATTAATGATGAGACTGCCATTACTGCCGCTGATGCTGGCGGCGCTGATCCCGTTCTGAAAGTTGAATACGTAGAGTTTGAGGGCAACGACAACGAAGTCACCTATACTCCTGACTCTTCAACGGATGCGACGACCCTTAAGGTTAGAGCTGCCGAAACGTATTCCATAACGGTAAATGAGATCTCCGTCGAGGAGAATCAGGTAAAGGAAGTTGGCGTGACCCTTAAGAGAACTACCGGCGGAGCTAATGATACAATAACACTTGATAATACAACGTATTTGACGTCAACAGCTTCCAACAACCTTGCAGTTAAGGTTACTGATGAAAGCGTTGCATCAGTTAAAGTAGATGATGCGAACAAAAACCTGAGCGTTGCGGGTCTTAAGGCCAGACAAAGCACAACCGTTGTCCTTACACTTACGGACAAGTATGGAACCGTAACCAAAACTGATGAGATAACCATTAATGTAGGTACCGCTACAAGAAGAATCGTGGCTGCTTATGATTCCGCAAATGATACTGCTCTCTGGAATGACACCTACGGAATGCTGATAGATAAGGGAACCACCGGCGAAACCCTTACCTTTAAAATCGAGACGATTGAGACGGGAGCTAGGGTGAATGGCACTACCTGGACGGCGGAGGATTCTACTCCTGAGA
>CALGGH010000123.1 GCA_937916415.1 uncultured Lachnospiraceae bacterium | reverse complement strand
AATACATGTCTTCATCTATGAATCTTTTGTAATCCTCATATCCGATGCCGATCTTCTTCATGTACGCCACTCCCCTCAATCTGTCTTTTCCCGGCAGTCACATGTTTCATGGTGGCTTCATAGCCTCTCTGCATGCTCATCTCCAGTTCTCTTATTCCGATCTTTTTGCCGGGCATCATTTTCAATAAGCCCTCCAACAGTCCGTCCATTTTTTGCTTTAGTTCCGCATCTGAATCATCATCCGTAAGACCCGCTGCCTGCCTTTCGATCACTGCCCACATATACGGATAACTATTCGCGATAATGTTCATATTTCGCATCATTTCATCCAGGTTCTCCCTATCCTCGGTACGAAACCTGAGCAAGTACCACTTAATGGTCAAAATGCCGATCCGTGCCATCTTGACTTCTTCGGAGTCCTCATCTACGTCCATGCCCACCCCCTGCATCGTCACGTCATGAGTCACGAGGTCCGTGAGCATCCCGGCCACGAAACGGTTAAGTCTGTCGTCCTTTTCGTAATCGATGCTTTCCAGCACACGATACCCTGAGGGGATCAGGTCAGAGAACATGTCTTGCTCATCATGCTCACGGTCAAACACCTGCTCCGAATCCATGGCGTCAAGCAGACTCCTGAACGGATCCCGGTACTCCTCTTCGTTGGTCAGAAGACTCATCCTGACTATAATGGAGCCAAGTCCGGTCATAAACAGGACGCCGTGTTTCACGTTATCATTCAGCCCACGCACGAATCGCGCCATGTCACCTATGACGGTTTCGGCATCATGGGCGGCGCCCACGGCAATACCAGCAACGTCTGCGGTTCTATCCGTAACGTCCTCCGCCCTGACTGAATCATCTCCCGTCCAGTCGTCAGCAGCAGCCGTCCTTTGTATTCTCTCCAGCATCCTCAAATAATAAGCATTGCAGACCAAAGCGGCATCCTCCTGAGCAATGCTGCCATCCTCCCTCGGACTGCCATAACGCCCGATCACCTCATCCACAAGCGCGTATGCCGATTTCTCCCTGCCGATGGCCATCAGGCCGTTGAGATAAGCGTCGCATTCATAGGGCGACCTCCTCGAAAAGGGATAAACGGCGGCATACGCATCCACGGCCCTCCCCAGGTCCTGTCCCCATTCACAGGCATCTGCCAGCATGAAGTGGTAGTGCTCAAGCCGGCCCGTATGTCCTGCACGCATTACGTATGCCAGGCCCCTGAAATCCTGATTGTCTCCGAATACGTCCGGCTCCTGCCTTTCGTATTCACTGGCGTCACGCTTTTCTTCAATAGCGATGAGATCAGCAGCCACGCCGGCCGCCTTTTCGTAACTGCCGGTTTCCATCAGCCTGTCAAATAACAAAATGCGAAATACGTCAAATAAAGGCGACCCGTCTGACCGGTTTCCCTTCAGAATCTCATCACAGGTCTGCTCCATCCGTCGCAGGTTTCCTTTGTCAAATGCGTCAAGCGCCTGCAGGGACAGCCGCTGCACCTCCGGCGGCAGGATCTCCACGAATTTTTTCCAACGGCTTTCCTTTATGAGTTCACTCGTGGCAATTCGATCGTTTTTTTTCTTCTTTTTTGTTTTCAATGTTTTTCTCCTGATTATTATCCCTCATACGCACCCACGATGCAGCTCTTTTTGCAGAAGCAGATGCCGAAGGAGATCACGCCGGCGTATCCGTCCTCAAGGA
>CALGGH010000122.1 GCA_937916415.1 uncultured Lachnospiraceae bacterium | reverse complement strand
ATACGATGACCAAACGAAAGGAAGACCTGGAGCCAATCACTCCGGGACAGGTGAACATGTACGTATGCGGACCTACGGTGTACAACCTGATCCACATCGGCAACGCGCGTCCCATGATAGTGTTCGACACCGTGCGCAGGTACATGGAGTACCGCGGACTCAAGGTCAACTACGTGTCCAACTTTACGGACGTGGACGACAAGATCATCAAGGCCGCCAACGAGGAGGGCGTGGATGCTTCGGTAATCTCGGAGAGATACATCGAGGAATGCAAGAAGGACATGGAGTCCCTGAACGTCCGTCCGGCCACCGTTCATCCCAAGGCCACTGAGGAGATAGACGGCATGATCGCCATGATCTCAGCCCTGATAGACAAGGGCTTTGCCTACGTGGCCGACGACGGCACGGTGTATTACCGAACGCGCAGGTTCAAGGATTACGGCAAGCTTTCGCACAAGAACCTGGACGACCTGCAGGGCGGCATGAGGTCTCTTTTGGTGTCAGGCGAGGATCAGAAGGAGGATCCGCTGGACTTCGTGCTCTGGAAGCCCAAGAAGGAAGGCGAGCCATATTGGGAATCACCCTGGTGCGACGGCCGTCCCGGCTGGCACATCGAGTGCTCGGTCATGAGCAAAAAATACCTCGGAGACGAGATAGACATACATGCCGGCGGAGAGGACCTGATCTTCCCTCATCATGAAAACGAGATCGCCCAGTCAGAGGCCGCCAACGGCATGGAATTCGCCAAGTACTGGATGCACAACGCATTCCTCAACATAGACGGATCCAAGATGAGCAAGTCGGCAGGCAATTTCTTTACCGTGCGCGACGTCATCGCGAAGTATGATCCACAGGTGCTCAGGTTCTTCATGCTGAGCGCCCACTACCGCACGCCGCTCAACTTTTCCGACGAGATCATGGCTCAGGCCAAAAACGGCTACGAGCGGGTCGTCACCAGCGCGGGTAACCTGAACTACCTGATCGGCCATGCCTCGGACGGGGCAATGACTGACGAGGAAAGGGGCAATCTGGAAGAAGCCCGTAAATACGAGGCGGCCTTCTGCGAAGCCATGGATGACGACTTCAACACGGCGGATGCCATATCGGCCATTTTTGAACTGGTCAAGTTCATCAACAGCAGCTCCAATGAGGATTCGTCCCGTGAATACCTGGAGGGACTTAAGGAAGAACTCCTGACGCTGACCGGCGTCTGCGGACTGATCGTGGAGAAGAAGGAGGAACTGCTGGACGCGGACGTGGAGGCACTGATCGAGGAAAGACATGCCGCGCGCAGGAACAGGGATTTCGCCAGGGCCGACGAGATACGCGATCAGCTGACCGGGATGGGCATCATCCTGGAAGACACCAGAGAGGGCGTGAAGTGGAAGAGGGCCTGAAGCGTGACGGGGAATGCCGTGACGGAGATTATCGCGCGGAGAACCTCACCGAAGCCATGCCCGGAGCCTTCGGCGCGGAGAATCTCACCGAAGCCATGCCCGGTGCCGTCGGTGCGGAGAACCTCACCGAAGCCATAGCCGCCGTCTTCGGACGGGGCAGTCATGACGCCGGGAGCCAGACGTCCCTGGCGCTCGCCTACATAGGTGACTGCGTGTATGAACTGGTGATCCGCACCGTGCTCATCACTCATGAGGGCGGGAAGAACGGCAGTTTACATAACAAAGCAAAGAAACTGATCAACGCCTCAGCTCAGGCAGAGATCATGGATGCCATCAAGGACGACCTTACCGAGGAGGAGACAGGCGTTTTTCACCGCGGGCTCAATTCCACCAACAATGCCTCCAGGGGCAAACACTCGTCCATAGTAGCTTATCGCAAGGCCACGGGACTCGAGGCACTGATAGGTTACCTGTATCTGGAGGGCAGGCATGCGCGCCTCACTGAATTGATGAAGATGGGGCTTGAAAGAATATGCACGGATGACGGATCCTTTGCTTCGCCCGGGATGAAGCCGGAGCCGAAGGAATGAGATCAGATAACATGGAGCCGAGGGAGTGAGATCAGATGACATGGAGCTGACATGGAACCAAGGGAAATGACCATAGAAGGCAGGAATGCCGTAATAGAAGCGCTTCGCGCCGGCACGCCGATAGACAAGCTCTTCATCCTGGACGGATGTCAGGACGGACCGGTGGCCACCATCAGGCGTGAGGCCAAAAAACGCGACGTTTACGTCAAGTACGTGTCCAGGGACCGTCTGGACCAGATGTCAGTGACCGGCAAGCATCAGGGCGTCATTGCCTATGGCGCAAGCTATGAATACTCGACCGTTGATGACATTCTCCAAAAGGCCGGGGACAAGGGTGAGGATCCCTTTGTGATACTGCTGGACGGCATCGAGGATCCCCACAACCTGGGCGCGATAATCCGTACCGCCAATCAGGCAGGCGCTCATGGGGTGATCATCCCCAAGGACCGCGCGGCCGGACTGACGGCAGCGGTCGCCAGGGCATCGGCAGGAGCGCTGAATTATACTCCCGTGGCACGCGTCACCAACCTCGGACAGTGCATGGAGGACCTCAAAAAAGAAGGATTATGGTTTGTCTGTGCCGACGTTGACGGAGACGTCATGTACGGCCTGAACCTGACCGGCCCCATCGGACTCGTGATAGGGTCAGAGGGAGACGGCGTGGGCAGGCTGGTCAAATCCAGGTGCGACTACGTCGCTTCGATCCCGATGAAGGGAGACATTGACTCGCTCAACGCATCCGTTGCGGCGGGGATTATGGCATACGAGATAGTGAGGCAGAGAATGGGCCTACGGGGCAGCTGATCCGCGATTCCGCGATACCCAGCGTCATCCGGCGTTACCCGGCCACACAATCGAATATATATATGTCGGATTTGCGCGGCTGAAGGCCGCATGTTTCCGGTGCAAATCCGTGCGCATCCTT
>CALGGH010000121.1 GCA_937916415.1 uncultured Lachnospiraceae bacterium | reverse complement strand
TTCTGTGAATCCAGACAAGCAAAAAGGCAAGATTATTTCGTGACAGTTCCTAAGTAATTCTGCTACAGTTCCTAAAGAAAGACTGACTAAATCAGTCTTTCCTTTATGTATTAGGTTTGACTGTCTTGCAACCGATAAATAGATTATGAAAAAGAATCATTTGCCCAAATTATTCGCATTATCCATCGCCCTAAGCCTGGCATCCACCGGCTGCGGGGCCGCAGGCGCGTCCATTTACATGAACAACGGTGACGTCGTAAACTTAGGCGACGCGTCTCCCCAGATACCCGAGACGGGGGAAGAGGCTGCGGATCAGGACGCCCCTTTGCCTGCAGAAGGCCCGGGCGAAGGCACTGACGAAGGATCTCCCGATGGTGAAAATGCCGAGGGAACGGATCCCTACGTCACCGGAGGCGGCATATCACCTTTTTACAAACCCGAAAGTGATTCTGAAGCCACCACCGAGCCGGCCGCCCCCGACACAGCCGAAGGCACGGATGCCGCACCTGTCACTCCGGAAAGCAACAGCCTGTCAAGCAGGGGTGATACCACGGGCATGGGCGGGACGGCCGCGCAGATCATCAATAATGCCGCAGACACCGTCGCAGACACCCTCGAGCGCAAAAGCATGGACCTCTACGTGGCTACCTACGGAAATGATGACGGTGGGGACGGTTCATATGACAATCCGTTTTTTACGGTGCAAAAGGCACTTGATACGGTCACTCCCGGCCATACCATATATCTCATGAGCGGCACGTATAACGGTGCCAACACGTTCACTAATTCCGGAAGCGCCAACGGCAAGATCACGGTGACCGTCTATCCGGGCGGCTCCGCCACCGTAGGCCTGGCTCCCGGAGAATCCGGAGCCATCTTTGACATAAACGGCAATTCCAACATAAGCATCAATAACCTGCGCATAGGCTACTCATATTCCAACTGGGTGTATGGTGTGTTCATGACCGGCGGCGAAAAGAACATAGAGATCAGCAACTGTGAATTCACCAACATTTCCACCACGGCATCTCCGGGTGCCGGCGGGGCGTACGCAATACTGGCCTACGGAACCGGATCGACGGAGGACAAGTCCATCGACACGGTGACCATATACAACAACACCGTGCACGACATGTACACGGGGCTTTCCGAAGCCATCGCCGCATCGGGCAACGTCTCCAACATACACGTGGACGGCAATAACGTGTACGGCATCTCAAACATCGGCATAGACCTGTACGGCGGAGGCGGCTACTGCAGCGATCCCGTCCTGGACCAGCCACGCAACTGCACGATCAGCGGCAATAACGTATATCAGTGCGTGTCGCCCTTTGCCGCATGCGCGGGCATATACGTAAGCGGTGCCAAGGACTCCCGGATAGACGGCAATTTCGTATACGAAAATGCATACGGCATCGAAGTTGCGGCTGAAAATAACAATTATTACTATCCAACCACCAACATAACCGTCGCCAACAACACCGTTCACAACAATCATGATTCGGGCATCACGATCGGCGGCACCAATACGGTGACCTCCGGCTTCGTGACTAATTCCTTCCTGACCGCCAACATACTGTACAACAACGGTCTGTACGTAAACGACGGAGCCAACGGGGAGATCCATTTTGAAAAATGCGACGGGATCAACGTGACCGACAACATAGTCCGTAATCACGATTATGCCAATGCCGTAATAGGCTGCGGCATGACCAGTGAATACGTCAAGAACGTCAAATTCAACAACAACCTGTATGCATACGACAAACCTGACAAGATAGTGTTCAAGTTCCAGGGAAATGACTACGTTGGCCTCGAGAACTGGAATAAGTTCACGGGCGGCAAGGACATATCAGAAGTCAAAAAAGAAAATACCAAATAACTTTTTTCTTATGCATTTCTACGGCCAATGTCGATCAAATGCATAAGTCACCGTATAATCATCGCTGAACAGGAATCTCGAACCGGTCAGTTCAGGATGAGCCTGCAGCATCATTTTGATCAGCAGGTCCGTATCGGCAGATGCATCGGCATACAGGATCACGCCCCCGGAATGATCACCGGCTTTTGAGCCAATATCAGTCCGTCCAAGGTCACCGTCCGGCGCCTGATCATCATCCTTCACGTCCCCTTTATCGTGGGCCGCGTCCTCACCGGCATTCAGCCCGGCCATGATCAGGTCGTCAGCCGTCACGTATTCCACCTTATCGAATCCCAGCAATTCCGTGGCTTCGGCCCACATGATCCACGACTGTCCGGCAGGGTAGGCATAGATCACTTCCGCATCCCGCCATTCCTCAAGCATACGGACGTGTTCGGCCCTTTCGGGATACAGAAATGATATCCGTCCGCCAAAATCCGCGACCAGGTTCACGGCCGTCATCACGGCCATTACGATCACGCCGACCAACGTCCCCATCCTGCCATAGTCAGTTGCCTCATCAGGATCCGGTGATTTAGCCGGAGCAGCCAGCCGAATGCGACTCGAGCACAGATGTCCGATCAGGATGTAGGCAATGCCCAGCACCGGCACGTGATAACGGATGGAGCTGTCCCCCAGCATGAGGGCAGTCTTTGAAACAATGCAGAAATATAAGAGCAGGGGCAAAAGGAGCAGATAAGTCCGCCTCCCGGCCATGATCATCTGATCGTCATCACATGGCTCCCTTACGTTCAGTGCCGGTACGTCCTCCGCATTCCACCTGGCCATCTTTGGTCGTATCCCGTCTCTTTTGTCCCGTGCAAGAAGCATCAGGACGACCACGAATCCGATAAGCACCCATAATCCGCCGCCAAATCCCACGCGATTGACCTTTTCGCCAAAAAAGCGAAGCCTCTCCCAGGTATTGGACAGGTCCAGGAAATTGCCCGTAGCCTGCGCCCCGCGCTGTCCCTTAAACATCTGTGCGGGAAATGCAGGATAAAACAGATAGCAGGCCACGGCGCAGCTCATTTCAACGGCCACGTAGATGAGCGAAGTCCTGACCGAGCGGGTGCGCAGGATCACGCACGCGTTCCACGTGCCGCCCAGCGCCACCAGCCACACCAGGAAATAATAGTGCGTCATGAACCCCAGGAAGGTCAGTGTCCAAAGCAGTACCCAAAATCCGGGGGAATGCTGATCCGGTGTCTCATTGATCCGGCTCACGTGCAGGCACGTGACAGCCAGGATCCATGCCGTCAGCAGCACGTACATGCGGATGAACGACACGCCCGTGAGCGTCGCCGCGCTAAGCCCCCAGGCCACGATGCATAAGTCCACGACCAGCGGATCCTCAGGCATGATGAGGCCGCCGAGCAGCTTCATCAGCCCTAAGCACGCGGCCAGGCAAAAGAGGTTAAATCCCAGTCCCTGCCACATGGAAAACGTACCTGCAGACAGGGAACATATGAAATGCAGGGCAAAATAATAGATCGGGGGATGCACGTCCCACGACTGCACTTCCCTTACCAGTCCGAAATTAAATCCTTCGCCCGGAACCACCTCCAGCTCGCGCAGAACGTCATCCCTTGAAACTTCACCCTCCGCGATGAGTCCGTAGGACCGGTTGGAAGAATAATAAGAATAAAACTCGTCCTCGTGCATCGCCTTTTTCCGGGCACAAACGAGAACGCCGGCCAGCATGCACATGACGAAAACCAATATGAACCTGATTTGACCTGATCTTTTATTCATGTCTGATGAATGTGGTGATCAAGGGTGATCAAGGGGACGGTTCTTTTGATCATATGTTCAAAATATGATCAAAAGAACCGTCCCCTTGATCACCCTTGATCAGTTACTTACGCTGCCCTGAACCTGCAGGCGAATGAAATGACTCCGGCGACGAATTCGGCCGAAATCTCTCCTCCCATCTGATGCGTCAGTCCCTCGGCCAGCGAAAGGCCTATGCCATAGCCGCCCTTGTCAGTGTTGTGCGAGGCGTCACTTCTGTAGAACCTTTCAAAAAACTTTTTGCACTCTTCCTCGCTCCCCTCAGCATAAGGGTTGGAAACCCTGAGTATCACCTGTTTCTTTTCCTGTGACAGGGTGACGCGGATCTCACCGCCGTCATCACAGTATTTCACCGCATTATCCGTAAGCAGCGAGACGAGCTGTCGCATCTTGCTGTCATCCGCGCGCAAAAATACGCCATCGTTCACTTCCACGGTCAGGCTCTTGCCATCGCCTGCTGCCATGGATGCAAAAGCCTGTGCGGACTCACGGACCGGAACCGATACGTTCATGCGCGTCATCAGGTCTGAGTCCTTGTCCTGTTCCTGACTGCGCGCTATCATCACGAGGTTTTGGATCAGTCCTTCCATCCTCGACACCTGCCTGAGATTGGACTGGGTCCATTCGCTCTCCCCGTCAAGCATCTCCTGCATCTCGGTATTGGCCTTGATGACGGCAAGCGGGGTCTTGAGCTCGTGACTCGCGTTGGTGATGAACTGTTTCTGTCTCTCTGCGTTTTCTATCTCGGGACGGATGATGTGATGCGACAGATGCTTCATGATGAAGAATACGGCCGCGGAACCTATGCCGATAAAGATCAGCACCGAGAAGAAAAGGCGCATCGTAAGGGCGGTCTGACTGGTCCTGTCGAGATAGACTACCATCGCGCCGCCGTCATCAAGCTTTTCCACCTGATAATAGTAGCTGCCGAAGCTTCCAAAATTAAGCAGCCTCGCCATGGCCACGCGCGCATAGTGCTCCGCCTGTTCTTCGGACGCGGATGCGGTATGTGATATCTTTACGTCCCGGACTTTTCCGTCAGGATCAAATATGACCGAAAAATACCTGGTCGTGTATATGAAGTCAGGTGAATTAAAAACCGAACTACCGTTAAAGAAATCCGACAGCCCCCACTTCATCTGTTCCTCGAGTGACCGCGTGACGTCATCATCAGTCTGGGCCCCATCTTCAGGCTCATCTTTTCCCTGCCGTCCGGTCTGCCCGGCCTTGTTCATCCTGCCGTCCACGCTTTCGCTGCCGACATTTTTGCTCCGTATCTCGGGCAGCTCTCCGCCGTTTTCAATGATGATGTCCATGATCTGGCGAACCTCGGCGCGTATGTTGCCCAGCACGAATCCATAGATCATCCCTCCCATCAGGAACATGACCAGGATGAACGAGATCGTGGATACCAGTATGAATTTTTTTCTCAGCCTGTTGATTTCCCTGGTGCTCATGTCAATATGCCCTTCCCAGGCAAAAGGAGCAGGGAAGATGAAAACGTACCCTGTCCGCCCGCGAGACGCCCTAATTCAATACGTATTCGCCGCCTCGGTCACCTTCTATCACCGCCTCGGACTGGATCGTCATCAGCTTGCGTTTGAGATAGCTGCAGTACAGCCACACGGTATCGCTGCCGGCTTCATCATCATCGTGCCACACGTGGGTAAGTATGAAGTCCTCCGAAAGTGCCACTCCGGCATGCTCCGTAAACAGCTGCATGAGTTCGAATTCCTTGAGCGAAAGCCTGATGCTGTTTTCACATGACAGGCTCAGCGTCTCCGCATCCAGCGTAAAGTCACGATATGAATGAGCCGTGACGGCATATTCATGCTTCCTGCGTGTCATAGCCCTGACCCTGGCCATCAGTTCCTTCATCGCAAAAGGTTTGGCCAGATAGTCATCGGCGCCGGCGTCAAGTCCGGCAACCCGGTCATCCACCTCGGCCTTGGCCGTCAGCATCAGCACCGGCGTGGTCACCTTCATGGCCCTGGCATCGGTAAGCACGGCTATGCCGTCCTTTTTGGGCATCATGATGTCCAGGATGATGCAGTCATAGCCATTCTCGTTTATTTTCGCCGTGGCCGCCTCCCCGTCAAAAACGGTATCGACCTCATATCCCTCATGCTCAAGCATGGCGCATATTACGCGGTTTAAGTCAGCAGTATCCTCTGCCAATAGTATTTTCATCTCTTATTCATCCCATGATCATGTCACGGAGCGTCTGCATGGAAGCATCCGTGGCTGCCAGCTCGTCGGCGCAGCGCTTCAGTTCCCTCGTGATCAGGTCAACGTTACCGTTTAAGTCTTTTTTGTACTTAAGGTGATGCTCCAGTGCGCCCCAGGTATCCATGGAGATCGTGCGAAGCTGTATCTCCGCATAATACTTCTGCCCTTCACCGGACGGGGCCGGCTCATCAGCTGCCGTTTCGGACGATCCTGAATGCGTCTCTCCGGCATCAGGCCCGGCATCCAGATAATACTCCGGTTCGATCTCAAGTATCAGGTGAAGGCTCCGATAGCCATTTGGCTTGGCGTGACGGATGTAGTCCTTTTCCTCAATGATCCTGCATCCGGGAAGCTCATCCAGTGCGTCCCTTATGGCATAGACGTCATCAAGAAAGGAACACACCACGCGTATTCCGATCGCATCGCGTATTACTTTTATGGCACTTTCCTCATTCTGCGGCAGGCCTTTACGGTCGCACTTCTCACGCATGCTCTCATCCGACTTGATGCGTCCAAGGCAGTGCTCCACGGGATCCATTCCGGTGGACGAGCGCAGCTCTTTGCGCACCCTGTCCACGTCCCCGAGGAGCCTGTCCTTTATCGCGATCAGATCATTCAGATGATCTCCGTATATAGTGTCCCTTTTTGTGTCTTCCATCACTATAAATACTTAATCGAACTACCGTCATGAATCGCGGATGCCGGGACCGGCATTACTGGCAAACCTTAAGCCCGCCGGGCGAGGAAACGTTCACCCGTCCGTACTCGAAGCTTATCGTGCCGTCAATGTTTTGATAAGCGTACGGCACGTATCCGGTCATCAGATTCCACTTCTTTGCCTTTTTAGCCGTTATCGAACCATTGGAATCCAGCAGCCAATCAGAGCCAATGCCCGTAAACTTGAGTATGGGCTTGTAATTGTTGCCGATGTACCTGTCATCCACCGCGTAATCATAAGCGAAGGTATTGATCACTCCCCTGCGGTTTACTCCCTTTAGGGGATATCCGCCCGTCGAATTGATCAGATCCATATTAAACGTGGCGGTGCCCTTTATTACCGCGCTGCTGTAATCAAACACCAGCACGCCGTACTGTCCGCTCTTGTCAAATTTCACGGAACTCCTCACCTTTACGCGTCCCTTTGACGCCTCGGAGGCTGAAATGCTGATCTTCTTTGTCCTGGCAAATGCATCAAAGCTGTCCACGTCAAATACCGCTCCGGAAGTCGATGCATGTCCCACGGTCGCATATATCACGTACTTGCCCTTGGGAATGTTCAGGTACCCCTTATCATCCATGGTATAATCGATCTCGAAATGATCCGAATCCAACGGTGCCAGGTATACTCCGGTCTTGTCAGCGCTCACGTCCACTTCCTGGAATCCATTCGCCTCCAGTATCTCTCCCATGTACGGACTGGCTGTTTCAAGCATTACCGCATTGTTGATGCCAACGTCCATGCCCTTGACGGTGTATATGACGTCATTGCATTTAATCTCAGAGTACTTGTCAAAGAAAACATTGTTAAAGTACGTTGCCTCCTCGGTCTCCTTGTAATTCAGATAACTGTAAATCCTGCCGCCCCTGTTGACGTGGTTTATGGGGCTGATGTTCTTGGCCGATATGGATATGGACCTGCTCTTTTCGATGCCATTGTTATGCACGATCAGATTGTACTCCCTTTTCGCAAGGGTATCCGTAACGTAAATGTCCGTCATCGCGGCCGTCGGCTTGACGGAATAAACCGTGCCATGGATCTTGTCACTGCGGCTGAGGATCTTGCCGCCCTTCAGCTTGACCTTATTGCCTATCAGGACCTCATCGCCGGAGCTTGTCAGGCCATATACGGTCAGCGTCAGCGTCTTGCCCTCCGGCATGGGATTAGCCTCAGCGACCACGTTCCTGCTGCCGGTTGTCATCCTGGTAAGTACCTGCTCTGAATTATCTCCAACGGTAAGCACGTACGCGAGGTCTCCCCTGCCATACGTCACCTCGAACTTATGGACTATCTTTGTCTTAGAGCCGTCGTTAGCGGTAGCGGTTACGGTTACGGTACCGGGCTTGACGAACACGATGCCGCCATTGTCATCTATGTTTTTTGCTCCTCCGGAGACCTTGACCGTGAAGCAATCGGTCACGTCCTCCGTTCCGTTCATGAGCATGAGCCTGTCATAAGCGTATTCCTTATTCTTGTACGCCGTCTCATCTCCAAAAAGTGACGTGGCTTCATACGTGCCGTTCGGAGCCACGATCTGTCCCGACACCGCCGTCTGGATGCTCGTAAAGCCCAGGCTCTCCGACCGTACCGTAATCCTGACGCCCGCCTTAACTGTATTGCCGGTATAATCTGCCGCCACTGCCCATACGTAGAAATCGCCATATTCGTCATAGTTCCTGTTAAGCGTGAACGAACCGTTCTTATATGTGAGTCCGCCATAATACGGATCCGAATACGTCATCGGATTGCCGCTTGCATCTCCCGGATACCAGCTGACTATCTGCGTGGATGGAGCTACCTCGTTGACGTAGGTTCCGCCGGCCTTTTGGTCTCCTCCATGATAGATTGCATTTACCTTGAATGTCGCTGCCTTGCCCCTGGTCTTGTACAGGTATCTCGAGGAGGGCTTTACTTCCAGTCCCGTGATCGCCTGACCGAGAGTTATCGTCATCCTGGCGGTCACCTCATGTCCATAAGGCTCACGGGCATACGCCACTATGGTATACTTGCCCGCCGGCATGCTGTAAACCACTGTACGTCCTCCGGACGCCGAAGCGTATGTCTGGGTCTGGCCGGGATTGTACCAGATCGAAGTATTCTGGTAAATGTCCGTCGTGTATCGGATTGCACCGGCCCACGGGCCTCCCGTTGACAGTGAGGTGCTCGTAGCGATCACGGCACCGGCTGAATTCAACAATTCCACTTTTTCAAGCTTGCGCGCGGTCGTTGTCTTGCTCCAGACGGGATATGCCACTTCATAGCCCGAAGTCTTGTCGTCGGCATTGTAATACATGCCGGCATAGTCAAGGCCCTTGGCAAGTTTCAGATTAGTCTCATAGGTTGCCGGCACTACGGAAAGCTCAATGACGATCTCCTTGTTGCGCGTAATGAACTCCTCGAGAACCGCACGGGTAACCGTAAAGGTTTCATCCTCATTCTGTTTGAGCGGCTGAGACGTCGATCCCTCAACGCGAATGCTGACGCCGCTGATGTCATCTATGCTGCAGCTGGTGCTGTCGCACAGCGTAAACACCAGGTTTCCCTTCAGCTCGTTGTCATACCTGCCGGAATGCATTCCGACGTAACCTGACTCGACTCCGCTCCAGAGGATGACGTTATTGCGATAAAGCTCATCACTTACCTTGATGACGTCATCCACGCCTCCGGTGTTAATGGTGTAGATCATGGTCACGTAGAAATTGATCTTCCTGGCCTTGAGGCTGCTGCCTTCCCCGCCAAACGTTACCGACAGAACGTGGTCCTTACACTTCTTGTCATTAAAATCAAGCAGGAGCGAAAGTCCGTCGGAAGAAACGGTTGCGACCTCCTCCAGCGCGGGATAAAGATCGTCAGCGATCCCGGTAAGAGTTCTTCCATCCAGGCTCACGGAATAGAGTCCCGCCGAGAGTCTCTGAGCAACGTCGCCGATCATGTACTGAACCGAAATGGCCTCCGATGCACCGACGTTTAACCTGGACGTGTCATCATCGGGATCGGCTCCGGTAAATCCGGAGATTCCGCCAACCGTATATGCCAGGTATGGGAAGCCGCCGGTGAAAATGTCGATGGTACCGTCCGCAGTTACGTTCTTAGTTATGACAAAGGCCTCAGTCCAGGCGTCCTCGGTACCGGTGCCGGGAGTGACCGTCTGTGCTTCCTCCGTGTCTCCAAAATTAATAACGGCTTTCTCAAAATAATATTTTATCTTGTTCTCTTCATCCAGCTCTGCCACGACCCTCACGTCATCACGATCAGATACCTGGTACGAACCGTCGGTTCCAACTGTCAGCGGCTCAACGTCACTGCCCCTGTACAGGCTTACCCTGGCATGAGATGCGCCGCCAGGGATCTCTCCATCGATCTTGACCGTCACCCGTCTGGTCTCGAGTTCAGCAATGTCAAAAATGATCTGTCTCTGAACCGCCAGACTCGTTCCTTCCCCGCCGATCACGAATTTCACTGACTGTGACGGATAATTATAAAAATCAAGCGCTATGGTTTCATTATCGCTGTTGATCTTATACAGCGGATGAGTCGTGTCCGGGTCAGACATCAGCGTATCCGGATCGGTTCCGTTAGCACCAACGAAGACCTTAATGTCGTCAGTCAAAAGTCTCTGTGCGCTTTCGCCCAGCATATACTGCAGCGATCCGGTTTGATCGTAATTAACGTTCATCCGGGTCTCATCCTCAGGTGCCCCCGCATAGGAGAACGAACTGGTTCCGCCGATTCTGCCGGAAAGATTGGGAAGGCCGGTGGGGATTATATTGATTTTGACATCAGATTCTACGGTATAAGTAAAAGATCCTTTAACTATATTTTTCGTCGAAACAATCTCCCCTGTTGGAGTGATTTCTGCGGTATGGAAGCCATACATATACTCAAACCCCGGCTTTGGAACAACAGTAATCGTGAGTTCCGTCGCATGAGGTACTATAAATTTCCCATCCTCCGGAGTTACGCTGATCCCCGATACGCTCACATCTGCTATGGTCGATGTCTCTGCCGCTCCCGACGAATTGACCACTAACTCCACGACACGATCCGGAAGAGACTCCACATTAAAGATGAGGGTCTTTTGAGTCATGGTGCCGCTTCCAATCTTTACGGTAAGGATCGATCCGCCAGCCTTAAGGAGTTTAATGTTTAGCTTCTTTGTGGCAGAATCATAGCTTATAACATCAGACAACATCGGATCAGATCCGGATGTCAGCCGCTTGGTTCCAAGCATTGCAGAATACTTTCCTTCCAGATCTTGAGCCTCATCACCTATCATATACCTGATATCAGCTACGGTATTATAACTTGTATCAGAAGACATGTAAGTGTTGTCCACAATACTAAATGATGTTGCTGCCGTGTATGTATTAGTATACTCAAGATAGGTTTTGTCTGATGTATTAACAGTCACCAGTGTATCTGCCGTAGCTGTCAGATTAAAACTGTCTGCTTTTCCATCCGGAGTTCTACTGTTCGCTGCCGAAGTTCCCTCCTTAACCGTGATTTTACTTAGCTCATATTTGTCTTCACTCTTAACGGTGGAAGATATAGTAAGAACCGCCTGATCTATTACCGAATAAACACTTCCCTCATCCGAAGAGGATACGGGAATTAATTCCACTTCGTTTTCTGTTACGCTCACGGCTGCACGAGCACCCGAATCCAGCTTAACCGTAACATTGTGATACGGAACGGGATTTATCTTAAACGTAATGTCTTTTTTTTCAAGATTTGAATACTCATTAGTGCTTCCACCAAAAACTATTTGGAGTTTATATACTCTTCCATCATTTAATATTGAGGCACAAGTGCTGAAATCAATCACAAGGCTGCTTCCGGAGATGCCAGCAACTTCTGTTTTGGCCGGAATCCTGGGATTGTTCGCATCTCTGTCCGTTCCGACCAGTTTATATGTCTGAGGATTTCCATCTTCGTAAACTGTCAGATTTAACGTATAGTCATTCGCTGTCAGTGCCTGCGGTGTATCACCTAGAACATACTGGATGACGGCTTTATCGCTATAATACACTCCATCAATCGGCGGTTCTTCATCTTCTCCATGGATAAGCACGGCATCCGCTGATGTTGCCGGATATAAATACGACAGATACTTGCGTCCGCTAAGTCCCACATTGATTGTAGTATCCTCCGATATGACATATGGTGAAATAGTAACAGACGCCTTTTTGGCGTCAATACTATAAACCGGTGGAGAACTCCCAGACGTGGTCACGCTATCAAGCTGATATTTCATCTGATCATCTTCGGGAACATCAATCTTCACAGTAATGCTGGGAGTGAGATTGGTTGCCGCATCATCCACCGGTATCAGATAATATTTTCCACTTGCATCCAGTTTTCCCCCCATAACCGTAATGTCTGTGATTCTGGATGTCTCATTCCCATCTCCATCATCTTTGGCATATAGTTCATTAATATAAAGCTTGTAATTCTTGGCTATAACGTGAATCGTATAGTATCGTGGCTCAAGAGTGGATGATATGCTTTCATATTCATCAGTTTTTATTCCGCCAATCTGAAGAACCACATCCTTGCCCGGAACGCTCGAAAAATCCAAAATAAGCTTCTTCCCGGCTTTTCCCTCAGTGTCAGTCGAAAGCTTAACTATGCTGCTCATGGCCGGCAAATTATGTGTGGTGTCAGGCTCATCTCCAAGAGTAGTCCCGCCTATCGAGATGCTATAATCCCTATCCAGTACCTGAGCCTCTCCGTCTACCAAATATTGCATTGTCATCAAATCGGCGTAGTTCACGCTGGCATACTTGGTTTCATCCGTATCATCGGTAACCTTCGTGATGGCATAATTACCATCCGCGACCACTTCCTTTGTCACATTATCCACGGTGTAGGACAAATAGGGTAAGACATCCGTAACTATGTCAATTCTGGTGTTAGCAGTGATGATATAGGTAAACTTGCCATTCTTGCATAGTTCTTCTGACAGCGTTTCATTGGCCTCACCGTTTATTCTTACACCGGTGGCGGCATATTTATGCTGTTTATCCTTATCTATTGTTACTGTAATTGTGGCTTCGGTCCCATCCCATAATCTTAGTGAATTGGCTTCACTTCCGGTATGGGTGATCTTGTTCGTCTCCGTTACGGTATCTGTATAACTAACTTCATTGTACTCTACCTTAACGGAGGCTCTGCTAGACGAAGACGCATTCTTAACCGTTTCGGAATCATCATACGCAACTTCAACCATGCGCATTGTAAGAACATATGCGTTCACGGGAGTGATGGTTATATCAATGACTTTTCCGGCTGTTTTTGCGGATTTAATCAAATCCTTAGGTACTTTAAGAGTATAATCACCATGCCCTCCCGGAGGAGCGACAAGATTACCTGTCTCTCCGGCACTGACCGGTTTATATGTGTATGATTCCTTTTGCGCTTCAGTCATCCCATCATAAAGGCACGATACCTCGTTGATCAACTCTGTAGAATTAAACGAGAGAACAACATCAGACCAGTTGTCGTCGTTCCCCTGATTATCTTTATCCGGTACATCATAGTATCCATTTGATTTTAATCCACTGTCAAACGACACGTTAAAACTGGTATCAGGTACATGAATCAATCCTTTTTCCCCATAACCTGCAGCCTCCGGATCTCCCTGCCAGACTTTGTAATTATATTTCGCAAAATTGAGCGCAATACTTCCATGGTAAGCTAGTCCATCTCCCATATTAACCGTGCAAATCGGTTTATTCCTTGTCAAATCTTCGCTTGGATCACTGGTTCCAACGGAGGAACTTGACCCGGAATACGTCATAGTAGCAGATTGGAAATATATTGTATCATCATTGCTGTCTACATCATAAATCTCTATATACCCACCATCAGGAACATTTACATTTATCGATGAAGTTTTGTTAATGCTACTTTCAGATTTCTCGCTTAAATAAAACGGAGTTCCATCTGCATAATACGACATACAGCTTAGGCTCGCCCCTGAAATCCCGGACGATACATCATCAGTTCCCAGACTTACGCTTACATGATGATTGGCTTTCACATGGGGTTTAATGCTTACCGTTGATGCTCCGGTCGAAATTGCCCTTGCCAATGCATTCACGGATAATTCAATGGTATACTCATCATTGGATAAGGTGCTTATACATTCAGGCACCATTAGATTGGTTGCACCATATGATACAGAAGGCGATTTTTCATCATCCCACTGAATATCAATGTCTGAATTAGCCACCTTCTTAATTTTAATTTTAGTATTTGAACTACTAACCGCATAATAATCCGTTCCGTCAAAGGCGGATTTCTTGATTGTAGTTCCGTCACTCGTTTCTTCTATTGTTTCAAGTTCTGCCACTTTAACATTTCTATGTTTGGGCGTATCTACCGTATCTATTGCAATTTTAATTCTTCCCGTCGTTAAGGTTATTGTTTCATCTGAAGATATTGATTTTTTCGGCATTTCTTCGCTAAATGTTCCATCAACATAAGCAAAGTAAGTCTGATCCGTAACATTTACTGTAATTATTTGAATTTTACATCCTTCATTTTCTACAGGAATGGTAACGCTCGACTTGCCATCAAAAGGCATCACTTCGCCCTTCACATAAGCATCATTCTCATCCCAAATCGAATATTTAAAGGAAGTTATGTTGGAATCCATTACTCTAGTTACCGTTACCGTATAAGGCACTCCTCCCTGCGAATCAACAGATTCAGATTCCGAAGGAGCCTCCTCCGAGTCTTGAGTATCCACATCATCTGAATACTGCAAGTTAACTAAATCACTGTCATAATTCATGAAGTTCAAACGATCAGACTCCGTCTGGTTGTCTTCCATAGCATCCGTAGATCCATCTTTCAGGCTATAATTGTCTCCGAAATTGATGTTGTCGGGATTACCAGTTCCAATTTCCACTATGCCAGTCTCGACAGCATCTGCCGTGATCATGACCTTATGTGTTGCTGCCAGCGCCGTGATCGTTCCCTCCGGAAGGGCCGTAAAAGTCAGCAACGCAGCAAGCGATCCTGCGATTATCCTCTGTAAAGCATTGTTTTTTTTCATATCCGTTCTCCTGTGTTGTTTACTGCAATCAGGCAGGATCATCTGCCCGGAGTCTTTCCGGTGTCAATCTTGTTCTCGATTCTCTGTTTCTTACCCCAATGCCAGGGTCACTCCCAATACGCACACTTCGTATTATTTATCGGACAAAGGAGTATTTATCTTTATATTTTCCTGCCATTTGTATGGATCAGAAATAAATACAACAATTCAAAATAGTATTTTATCGCATTTCAAGGCAAATTAAAAGTAACACACCCTGAAACGTAACATGCCAAAAAGCCCGACTCAGCGCTTATACGGCGTTGATTCGGGCTAAGGATCTATAAAAATATATTATAGAAAACGAACAAAATGCTTGCGTCTTGTTCGTTTCCTGCGCCGGATTTGCGCGGCTG
>CALGGH010000120.1 GCA_937916415.1 uncultured Lachnospiraceae bacterium | reverse complement strand
GCTCTTCCGATCTTTTCATTGATTTTCTAAAAATGTCTTCGTCTTTCCAGAATTTTTCGACTTCCTTTTCCCTTTCCGTGAAGTCGAGCTTCGTGTCCACCTTGCGGTACATGGCTTGTCTCCTTGTAAGTCTTACCAAAAAAATCTACGTAATCTTGTATATTTTACTACAAAGACTCAATATCGTCTATATTTTTGCAAAGAGCATCAATCCAGGGATAAACAACGGGGGACGGTTTCTAACGATGCCGTCCCCCGGGATAAAGTCCATTCATCGATTCTTGTGGATCGCGTCCACGATGCGCGCAACCTGCTCACGGCGTGCCTCCCGGCCGAACCTCGCGCGGTACAGGATGTAGATCGCATCCTCCCTGATGCCGCGGATCATCTCGTCGAACATGTCATATGCCAGGAACTTGTACGTGACCAGCGGATCCTTGCCCGAGTAGTTCTGCAGGTTGATGCCGGTCTTCAGCTGATCCATGTCCTCGATGTGCCGCGTCCACTTGGAGTCTATGCACTTGAGGAGCACGACCTTTTCGATCTCGTCCACGTTGTACACGTGACCGAACTCGCCGATCTTGTCCTCATATAGGTTAAGGGCGTTCAGCTTCAGGTCCGTAAGCAGGTCCTGCTTGGTCCTGCCCTCGTAGCTGCCGGGCATGACGGGCTTGATCGGAATGATCGGGAGTATCAGGTCGTTCAGCTCCACGAAATCCCACTGGTCGGACTTGGAGTCTTCCCTGGCCACCATGTTCACGGCATCATGCAGTACGTGCTCTATCAGACGGCATATGGACGGATGTATGTTGTCCTCCGTCAGTATCCTCTCGCGCTCCTCATAGATGATCTCGCGCTGCTCGTTCATGACCTTGTCATATTCCAGCACGTTCTTGCGACAGCCGTAGTTATTGCGCTCAACCTTCTGCTGGGCGCGCTCTATGGTACGGTGAAGCGACTTGTGCTGCAGCCTCTGTCCGTCCTCAAAGCCCAGCATGGTGAACGTCCTGATCATGCGCTCCGATCCGAAATGCTGCAGGATCGTGTCATCGAGTGCCACGATGAACTGCGACTCGCCCACGTCGCCCTGACGTCCCGACCTGCCTCGCAGCTGGTCGTCAATACGCCTGGACTCATGGCGTTCGGTGCCTATTACCTTGAGTCCGCCTGCGGCCCTGGACTTTTCGTCTATCTTGATGTCGGTTCCGCGGCCGGCCATGTTGGTCGCGATGGTCACGGATCCGCTTTCACCCGCGTGCGACACTATCTCAGCCTCCACGTCCAGGTATTTTGCGTTCAGCACGTGGTGCTCTATTCCTTCTTTTTTAAGACGCTCGCTGATCTCCTCCGATCCCTCGACGGATATGGTGCCCACGAGCACGGGCTGATCCTTGGCGTGAGACGTCTTGATCTCTTCCACGACCGCGTCGATCTTTTCCTTATGGGATTTGTACACCGCATCGGGATAGTCGATCCTCTGTGGCGTGCGGTGAGTGGGTATCGTCACCACGTCCATGTAATACACGTCGCGGAATTCCTGCTCCTCACTCCGGCCCGTGCCGGTCATGCCGCCCTTCTTTTGGTACTTATTAAAAAAGTTCTGGAACGTCACGCTCGCGATCGTGATCGACTCCCGGTTGATCTTAAGGCCCTCCTTGGTCTCCAGCGCCTGATGCAGGCCGTCCGAAAACTTGCGTCCCGGCGTGGCGCGTCCGGTGAACTCGTCTATGATCAGGACCTCTTCGTCCCTGACCATGTAGTCGTGATCGCGTTCCAGCAGGTAGTTCGCCCTGAGCGCCAGGTTAATGTGATGCATGATCTCCAGATTCTCGGGATCTGCCAGATTGTCTATGTGAAAAAACTCCTCCGCCTTGCGGATGCCCTCTCCGGTCAGGTTGATGATGTTGTCCTTTTCGTTGCGGATGTAGTCGCCGGTCTCCATGATCTCCCTGGTGAAAACGTAGTCCAGCTTGCTCATCTCGCCATCAGGGCGCTCCCCTTCCTCCAGCGTGAGCACGAACTCATTGGCCGGCTTGTAGAGGCTTAAGTCACGGTCGTTGCGTCCGGATATCCTGAGCGGCATGCGTGCCTCGTCGATGAGCACCGAATCCACCTCGTCGATGATGCAGTAATGGAGCTCGCGCAGGACCTGGTCCTCCTTGTATATGGCCATGTTGTCGCGCAGATAGTCAAAGGCCAGCTCATTGTTGGTCACGTAGGTGATGTCGCATGCGTACTGTGCCTTGCGTTCCTCCTGCGGCGTGTCC
The DNA here is from genome assembly GCA_937916415.1 of uncultured Lachnospiraceae bacterium. Taxonomy (GTDB): domain Bacteria; phylum Bacillota; class Clostridia; order Lachnospirales; family Lachnospiraceae; genus XBB2008. The sequence goes on along the minus strand of CALGGH010000120.1, from coordinate 777 downwards.
TTGGTCACGATGCCGACCGTCAGCCCGAGAGCCCTGTGAACCTCGCCCATCTCCTCGGCATCCCTGGCGGCCAGGTAGTCGTTGCACGTCACGACGTGAACTCCCTTGCCCTCGAGCGCGTTGAGGTATGCAGGCAAAAGACACGTCTGCGTCTTGCCCTCGCCGGTCCTCATCTCCGCGATCCTGCCCTGATGCAGTATGATGCCTCCCATTATCTGCTCCAGGTAATGCGGGGTATGACGCACGCGGCTGGTGGCCTCGCGCACGACGGCATAGGCATCCACGAGTATGTCATCCAGCGTCTCGCCGCCTGCCAGTCGTTCCTTAAATTCGAGATGCTTGTTTTTTAAGTCCATGTCGCTGATCATGGCCGTCATGGGCCTCAGCACGTCGATCTTGTGAACCAGGGGCTCGATGAGCTCGATCTCCCTCTTGCTGTGTGGATTTAAGTACGATTTATCAACTTTTGGTTTGGTCGAAATGGTATATTTCGGTTTTTTAGTCATATCATAATAATACCACCTACTTAAAAACTTTTCGACAAAATGATGCCCCTCCGAAAACGGTATAATAAAAAATAAAAAACCGGTCAGATCTCTCCAACCGGCTCCTCTGCCTATCCCTCTATACGCTTTATCACCTCATCCGGGAACTTCCACCTGATCTCGATATGCTCCGGAGCATAGATCAGGATCTTATCTGCGAACGCTTCGGCGATCTCCCTTAAAACGCCATTTTCGGCTGTCCGATTTTCGGGGTATCTCCAACTTCATCGTG